>CAZKSE010000345.1:0-3132 GCA_964555305.1 uncultured Rhodobacter sp.
GCAGGCCGAGGCCGAACGCGAGCGCCGCGCCCGTGTCATCAACGCCGAGGGTGAGCAGCAGGCGGCGGCGAAGCTGCTGGAAGCGGCCGAGGTTCTGGGCCGGCGGCCCGAGGCGATGCAGCTGCGCTACCTCAGCACGCTGGCAAGCATCGGCAACGAGAAGAACTCGACGATCGTGTTCCCCTTCCCGATGGAGATCACGAAGATGCTGAAGGCGCTGGGCGGGGACGAGACGCCGAAGGGCTGAAAACCCCCCACGCCGGCACGGGGCGCCCAGACACGAAGCGAGGCAGCGGCCCGGGGGCAACCCGGGCCGCGCGTCGTTTCTACTTGGTCAGGATCAGCTTTCCCGCCCGGGTGATGCGTAGCGCATAGACCTTGCCGTCGAGCACGATCTGCGCTTGTGAGCCGCCGCGGGTCAGGTCCTGCGCGCGGTGGATCGGCACCGGCGCGGGGGCGGGCTCAAAGCGGTGGGGGGCGGTGAAATCGCGTTGGGCTTGAAGGGACATCGACGGCTCCTGCTCCGAATGTGCGATTAATCTGACAAGAACGCTTGGTTTAGTCAATCCTGATTCTTTCAGTCGGTTTCTTTGCGCGCGATGACCGCCGCGCAGGCGGGGTGTTGAGCTTTCCCGGCGGCGGGCGTAGGCCTTCAGATACCGGGGGCTGGAGGCGGCGATGACGCAGCGGGTGCTGATCAACGGGTTCGGTCGGATCGGGCGGACGGTGTTGCGCGCCTGGGCGCAGGCCAAGGCCGCCGGGGCCGGCTGGCCCGAGGTCGAGATCGTCGCGCTGAACGACATCGCCGCGCCTGACACCCTGGCCTATCTTTTCGAATACGACAGCGTCTTCGGCCCCTTTCCCGCCGGCGTGACGATGCAGGACCGCGCGCTGGTCTTCGGCGGTCACCGGCTGGAGCTGACCCATGCGCCCGACATCTCGGCGCTGGACCTGTCGGGGATCGATCTGGTGATGGAATGCACCGGCCAGGCCGACCGCCGGCAGGTGGCCGAACGCGGGCTGCGCGCCGGGGCGGGGCGCGTGCTGATCTCCGGCCCGTCGGGCGCGGCGCAGGTCACGGCCGTCATCGGCGCGAACGAGGGGGCGATCGGCGCGGAGCATCGCGTCATTTCGAACGCATCCTGCACGACGAATGCATTGGCGCCGCTGGCGCGCTGCCTGGATGCGGCCTTCGGGCTGCGCACCGGCTGGATGACGACGATCCATTGCTACACCGGCAGCCAGCCCACGGTCGATGCGCCGCGCGGGCGGGATCTGGCACGCTCGCGCGCGGCGGCGCTGTCGATGGTGCCGACGACGACCAGCGCGGGCAAGTTGCTGGACGCGGTCCTGCCCGATCTGGCCGGGCGGATCACCTGTTCGGCGGTGCGGGTGCCCACGGCCAGCGTCTCGGCCATCGACCTGGTGTTCGAGCCGGCGTGCAACGTCAGCCCGGCCGAGGTGAACGAGGTGCTGCGCGCGGCGGGCGGCGTGATCGGCTCCACCGACCGGCCGCTGGTCTCGACCGATCTGCGGGCCCGGCCGGAAAGCGTGATCATGGCACTGGCCGAGACGGCGGTTACCGGCGGCGGGCTGGTGCGTGTCTTCGGCTGGTATGACAACGAATGGGGCTTCTCCTGCCGGATGCTGGACATGGCGCAGCATCTGGACGCGCGCCAAGACTGACCGGGGCCCCGGCGACCGCTCGCCGATTGTTCGCCGATTGGCCCTTGCATCGCTGCCGGCACTGCGGTGAACTCGGGCCATGGAACGCATTCGGATGAAGGCCATCCTGCACCGGGCCGCGCTTCTGGGGGCGATCTGGATCGCGCTGACCGCCCCAAGCGTCGAGGGGTTGATGGTGGGGCTGCTGGCGGTTCCCACCTCTGTCTGGCTGAGCCTGCGGCTCCTGCCGGCGCGCCACCCGCTGGTCCTGTGGCGGCTGGCCGTGCATCTGCCGCGCTTCGTCGCGGGATCGGTCAGCGGTGGGATCGATGTGGCCCGGCGGGCCTTTGCGCGCGATATGCCCCTGAACCCGGGGTGGGTGGAGCTGCCCGCGGATCTACCCGATGGCGGTCGCGCGGCGCTGGGGGGCGAGTTGTCGCTGATGCCCGGCACGCTGGTCGCCGGCAGCCATGACGGCCGGCTGCTGGTGCATCTGCTGGACACCGAGGCCGGTTTCGACGCCGCGATCCCGCGCGAGGAGAGGGCGATCGCCGCGATGATCGGCACCCGCCCCGCCGGACGCGACGGGCGTTCGGCATGAGCGCCTGGCTGACGCTGGTGGCGCTGGGGGTGATGGGGAGCCTGGCGGGCGCGCTCTGGCGGGTGTGGCGCGGGCCGGGGGAAGCCGACCGGATGATGGCGGCGCAGCTGATCGGAACCGGCGGCGTGGGCCTGCTGGTCGTGCTGGCGCCCTTGCAGGACTGGGCCGCGCTGGATGTCGCGCTGGCCCTGGCGCTGCTGGCGGCGCTGGCCGCGGTGGGCTTCGTCAAGGCGCGCAGCCCCGACGGCGCCGGCGACCCCGAGGAAGACGCCCCGCCTGACGACCTGCCCCGGGGGCGGCGGCATGGCTGATCTTGCAACCATCGGGCTGACGGCGCTGGGGCTTTTCTTTTTCATCGCCGGCACCATCGGGCTGATCCGTTTCCCCGACACGTTCAGCCGCCTGCACGCGCTGACCAAGGCCGACAACCTGGGGCTGGGTTTCATGGCGCTGGGGGTGGCTTTTCAGGCCGAAAGCTGGGCGCAGGTCGCACGGCTGGCGCTGATCTGGGCGCTGGCGCTGCTGGCCGCGGGCGCGGTCGCGCAACTGGTCGCCCGCGCCGCCCTGACCCGGCGGGAGGAGCCATGAGCCTCTCCCTGGACCTCGCGCTGTGCGCGCTGATCCTGGGCGTGGGGCTGGCCACGGTTGCCGGGCGCGGGGTGTTTCGCGCGGTGGTCTTCTTCATCGTCTACGGGCTTCTGGTCGCCGTGGGCTGGGTGCGACTGGGCGCGGTCGATGTCGCCCTGGCGGAGGCCGCGATCGGCGCGGGGCTGACCGGCGTGCTGCTTCTGGCCGCGCATGGCAGGCTGGCGCGGCTGGGCGCGGCGCGGGACGTGTCGGTGGGCCCGCATCTGCCCGCGGCGCTG
>CAZKSE010000346.1:0-3130 GCA_964555305.1 uncultured Rhodobacter sp.
AATGACGAGACCCGTAGAGCAGTGCTTCGGCTCGTTTTTGACGGACCTATGAAGTATTGCCGAAAAAACGGACTTCGAACCCCAAAAACCACCTTGCCGTTCAAGGTGTTAGAAGCAATCTCAGTAGTAGGGGGAGAGATGGCAGCCCACAGGGGAATCGAACCCCTCTTTCCAGGTTGAAAACCTGGCGTCCTGACCGATAGACTAGTGGGCCTTGCTCGGACCGCGCCAGTGGGTGATCCGAAATCTGCACGACCTGTGCGATATCCGACAGCGGGCGCCGCCGCCTGGCGTGACGGCGGCGCGTGAAATTGGCGGAGAGGGAGGGATTTGAACCCCCGGAGCCCTTTCAGGCTCGCCGGTTTTCGAAACCGGTGCATTCAGCCAGACTCTGCCACCTCTCCGGGTCGTCGTTCTTGTTCGCTGTCCGCCGGCTCGCGGCCCGCCGGACTTACGGGGCCGGGTCCGAGTCCGCGTAGAACGGATGATCGGACGTCAGCTCCTCGGCCGTCGCATCGACATAGGCCGCGTGCACCTTGTCGTAGAACTCGGCGCTCATTACCGCCATTCGGGTGCCGTCGGCGCGGGTGAAGAATTCGGGCGCGACATCGACGCGGTCAACGAGCGCGCGCATCGCCTTGAGCTCGAGATCCGCGACCCAGCCGCAGAAGGCTTCGAGGATCGGCTGCACGTTCTTGTCGTCCGCCCACCCGGCGAACCCGATGAAGCCGTCCCGGTTGAATGTGACTGCCTCGCGCTTCGTGAAGTAGAAGGCGGCGCAGGTGATCGCCGCGAAGCGCTGGTCACCCTCGATCTTCACCTTCGGCGCGGGATTGGCGCGGAAGCCATCGATCAGACCGGAGCTTCGCAGCGCCGCGCTGATGCGATCGCGCAGATCCTTCACGCTTTCATCGGTGAGCTCGGCTCGGGTGAGGCCGGAGGCCTTCCAGCGCTCGCGCGCCTCATCGCGGGTCATCATCGTGCATCTCCATCGAATGCGGGCGCCGCTCGTGCGGCGCGCGGAGTATGGTGCCTCGTGAGGGATTTGAACCCCCGACCTCATGCGTTATGAGCGCAGCGCTCTGACCGGACTGAGCTACCGAGGCGAATGACTTGAGGGCCGGCGTCGCGATCACAGGCTGGGATCGGCGTCGCACTCGGCTTCCTGGCGGCTTTCAATGGCCATGATCTCATCGAGAGCATCGGCGAACTCCTCCGAGAGACCCTTCACGGCAATGAAGCGCAGGGCGAGCTGCCCGACCCGGTCCGCCATGGGCGGATGATACGCGCAGGTATCCTCGATCCTGTGGCTGCCTTCGGTGTGCTGATCGGTGGTATAGGCGAGGATCTGTTCGGCGATTTTCATGGGGCTCTTCCTGGTCGATGTGGTCGTTGATCCGATCAGGATACGGGGACCGGGTGAAAAAATCGAAACCCTCGGGCCGCGGCCGGCCGTTTCATGGATAAAAATCTGGCATGGGTGGAGGGAATCGAACCCCCGCTGCCGTGGTTTTGGAGACCACCGCTCTACCGCTGAGCTACACCCATGTGTTCGATTGGATGGGATGGCAGGACTCGAACCTGCGATGACGGGACCAAAACCCGTTGCCTTGCCAGCTTGGCTACATCCCAGAAGTGTCGTGCGGTGCTGGCCCGATGCGGGGAGGGATCTCCAGCCCGCTCGCGGCATAGGCGCGATGGAAGAGCGGCCGCGAATGGTCGCGCTCGCCCTCGACCGAAATCAGGCCCTGCATCGTCAGGCATCCCTGAACGAAGCCCAGCCAGCGGCTGGCCTTGTCGACCGGGATCGCGTCGATCCGCTCGATCCCCTCGCGGCAGAGCCACGCGAGGTGCGCAAGATCCGTGCCGGGCAAGCTGGCCGCGCCGCCACCGGCGGAACCGGCCCTCTCGATGATGCCGAGATAGCGCGCGAAAAGCTCGGCGGTCGCCGCGCGGACCGGGTCGGCTCCGGGCGTCCGCGTCACGGCGCGGGCGCCGCTTCGGCGGGCGCGAAAGTGTCCCAGGCCTCATTGACCAGGGCCTCGAGATCGTCCCCGACGATGCACCAGAAGCCGGCGCCGTCGGCGGCGTCGCGCTGCCCGGGATAGTCGGGCGCATAGGCTTCGCAGACCATGAAGCGGCCAGCGTGCTCGCTGTTCATCCGCGGATCGCGATCACCGATGACCAGGCCGAATGCGCGCAGACGCGCGATCTTCTCGTTCTCATCAAGCGCCATTGGTCCTCTCCTGGATTGGCTGTATAGGGCCGTGCGGCCTGCTGGTTCATGCGTGGGTCATCAGTCTACCGGGTGCGAACGAAAAAATCACCAACGCTTCCCGAGAATTTGGAGGTGGCGCCCGGAATCGAACCGGGTCCCTTGCGGGGCGTCGGAGTTGCAATCCGCCACGTTACCGGCCCGTCCCGCCACCTTTCTCGTCCAGGTCATCATGGTGAGCGGTGCTGGGTTCGAACCAGCCTGCGTTTCCGCGCCGGAGTTACAGTCCGGTGCCCGTCCACTCGAGCATACCGCCCATCAAGATGACCTGGTGCCCCTGGCCGGGGTCGAACCGGCACACCTTTCGGCACCGGGGTTTGAAGCCGGCGCGTCTACCATCTCCGCCACAGGGGCATTTTGGTGCGGGAATGTCTTGAAACTGGTGCCCCCGGACGGAATCGAACCGCCGACCATCTGCTTACAAGGCAGTTGCTCTTCCTGACTGAGCTACAAGGGCAGGGAAAGTTGGAACCGTCTCTAGGGATCGAACCTGAACCTCCAGGTCCACAACCTGGCGCTCTCACCAATTAAGCTAAGACGGCACGCTTTCCAGGAGGTTGCCGGTTACCGCTCCGGCGCCTGCGTTTCGCCCAGGCAGATATGGAGATGCTGCGCGGCCAGGCGGGACTTCGGGGGCCCGCATCCATATCCACGCGACTGGCTCGGGGCCGCGCGGCGGGGCCGGGGATCTCACCCCGCCGGCCCGGACTTCGGTGCCGCCCGCGGGCGGCGAAACTGGTGCGCCTGGATGGAATTGAACCACCGACACCCTGGGCTTCAACCAGGTGCTCTACCAACTGAGCTACAGACGCATGGAAAAGGATCCCGTGACCTGGTTGCGGCTGTCGGCCCCCG
>CAZKSE010000347.1:0-3125 GCA_964555305.1 uncultured Rhodobacter sp.
TCAGCAAGGCCGCCAGCGCGATCGCCGACCCGACTTAGAAGAAGCCACCCGCGATGGCGCCTTCCAGCTCGCCTATCCCCTCCTCTGAGACGAAATGCGCTCGCGGTGCCTGCGGGTCGTCCTCCAGATCGGCCGCACGCCAATAGGCCTTGCCCAGCTTTTCCCTCAACACCTTCTCTTCAGCCAGCAGGCTGATGTCGGAATGGTGGAAACCGACCGCCCTGAGGTCGTAGAAGGCCGCCTGCAGGTCCTCGAACGTGTCGAAGACGCCGACCGCCTCGGGAATGTCGATCACCGTGGTCTTTTCTTCTGTCTGCTGTACCCGGGACATTGTCCCCAACCCCCCCCTCCCGCGTTGCCTTGATCGGCGTGTAAACTGGCACGTTCCGGCCTGGCCGGGCGTTGATCGACATCAAGTCGGCGGAAGGGTTGGGGGACGGAGAGTGGGGCCTTGCAACAGGGCAGGAGGCCTGACGCGAGGGGGTGTTTCGCGCGCGAAACGCCGGGGGGTGTCCGGCCGCCGGGTGGGGCGGCCGGAGATCGGTGCGGGGGAGGGTATCAGGACTTGCGCTTGCCCTTGGAGTTCACCGCCTCGACGGCGAGCGCGGTGAGCTTGGCGTTCGCGGCCTTCTCCTCGTCGAGGATCGAGCCGAGCAGCGTGTGGGCCTCGTCATGGCCAAGCTCGCGGGCCCATTCGCGCAGGGTGCCGTAGCGGGCGATCTCGTAATGCTCGATGGCTTGCGCGGCGCCGATGACGGCCACGTCCAGCGCCTGGCCCTCGGCTTCTTCCAGAAGGCCCTCGGCCTCTTTCAGAAGCCCGTCCATCGCGTCACATTTCTCGCCCGAGGCGGTCTTGCCGAGGCTCTTGAAGACCTTCTCCAGGGTCTTGATATGGCCCTTGGTCTCCTTGAGGTGGTCATCGAAGGCGGCCTTGAGATCGGCATTGCCGACGGCCTTTGAGACCTTCGGTAGCGCCTTGGAAAGCGCGTTCTCGGCCCAGTAGATGTCCTGCAGCGTGTGTTCGAAAGCGTCGTTGAGGGTCTTCATGTGAAAGCTCCTTTCACGGTGTCGGTCTGTAGGGGCGCCCCCGATGCCGCGCCCCGCCCCCGAAGGGGTGCACGCGCCCGCGGCCGGATCCGCGCAGGATCCGCCCGCAAGCGCGCCCGGGGGGCGCGTCACCTGAAGCCACCTGGATCTGGCCCGGTCGGCACGGGGCTGTGGTCCGCACCGCCGGACCGTCGAAAGGCAGAACCCGGCCGGTCACGCGCGGGTTCCCGGCGCCGCGCGGCGATGGGCCGGTTCCTGCCCACGGAGGCGTGGTCTTCTGCAAGTCCTCGCTTGCCATCGCATTCCTTCGGCTGGTAAGTGCCGAATGCCGATGCGGAGAGGTGGCCGAGTGGTCGAAGGCGCACGCCTGGAAAGCGTGTAGGCGGGAAACCGTCTCGGGGGTTCGAATCCCCCTCTCTCCGCCAGTTCCTGTGCCAGCTTCCTGGCCGACGCGGAATATCCCCCGGGGCACGGAATGATTCGATCCGGCCGTGTTGCTGGGGTGGCGGCGCTTGCCAGATCTTCTCTGGGAAGTTGTATTTAACGATTGCGTTCCCGTGATGGTCGCAAATTTTCGGAAAGGCGTGTCAAGAAATTTAAAAAACATAGTTAACAGACTGCTTTGTTAAGGAATTTTCATAAAATTGATTTCATCATCCGCGCCTGAACGTTAGAAGTAGGAGAATGCTATGCGAAGGCATTTTGACAATTGTGGGAGTGGAAAATGAGTTTTTATCGTGCCATGCGGGCAACCGCCTTTGCAGCAGGATTGAGCGTGGCAATGGCCGCGGGCGCTCTGGCGGCGACCGTCACCACCAGCTCGCTCTCTGTGCTGGATCTGAACGGGATGACGCCCCAGCTCAATCCGACGGCGACCAACGCCAGCGCCCAGGTTCTGCAGAACGTAGCCGGTAACCAGTTCTCGGGTAGCACAATGATCGCGCGCACCCCGTGGGAGGGTTCGATCCACCAAGGGACCGGCGCGTTCAGCTCGATAGGTGCGGGCGGCGAGGCGATCTTCGAATTCGGTCGGTTGCAGCGCAGCCTATCCCTGATCTGGGGTTCGCCGGATTCCTATAACGACCTGGTGCTGGAATTGATGTCGGGCAACCAGATCGTGGCCAGCTACACCGGGACCGCGGCCCAGCCGCCCGTCGCTGAGGGGGCGAGCCTCTTCAGGGTGACGGATGTGCAGTTCGACCGGCTGCGCTTCACCTCAACCAGCAATGCCTTCGAATTCGCCAACCTGACCACGACGCCGATCCCGCTGCCGGCAAGCGGCCTGCTGATGATCGGCGGCATGGGCGTTCTCGCAGCCCTTCGCCGGCGCAAGAAGGCCGCCTGATCCGGTCGCCTTAGGGCGGATGTCACGGCAAGACGTCAGCGAGTAACAAAGGGCCGGCACAAGCGTGCCGGCCCTTTGCATGTCTCGCCACCTCCGCTCAGGCCGGGGAAAGGGTGAATTCCAGCGTGTAGTTGTCCAGCGTGAGCGGCAGCGGGCGGCCCGGGGGCAGGCGGTCGGGGTTGGTCAGGCGGGGCGAGTGGGTGGCCAGCAGTTCGGCCAGCGCCATCGCGCCCACCATCGGCACTAGGTCGCGTGCCGGGCAAATGCCGTCGCCTTCGCTGAAGGGGACGAAGCGGCTGCCGCGCTGCACGCGCCCCTCGGGGAAGTGTTCCGGCGCGAAACGGTGGGCGGCGTCGACGCTTGTGTCGTCGCGGTGGAAGAAAGGGACGTAGATCACAACCTGCGCACCTTCGGGGATGGTGCCGCCGTTCCAGTCGGTATCGTGCCGCGCCTGGCGCAGGATTACCGGCGTTGTCGGCCAGAGCCGCAGGCTTTCCAGGATCGTCGCGCGCAGAAGGGGCAGGGGGTCGTCGCCGCGCAGCTGGTCGCGCACCTGCATCAGGACGTCCTCATGCGTGGACAGAAGGGCCAGCGCGCGGAAGGTGGCCATGCCGCCGGGGTCGAAGGCGAACATGTAATGGGTGAACTGGTCGACGGGGCGGGCCTCATCCTGCTCTGCGGTCTGCGCGACGAGGCCCGCCAGGCTACCGGGCTCGCCGCGGTCGATATGAGC
>CAZKSE010000348.1:0-3110 GCA_964555305.1 uncultured Rhodobacter sp.
CTGGGCAGCGGCTCCTTTTTGCCTCAGGAGCCGGGAATTCCATAAGACAAGCTCCAGGATCTGCGCGGTTTGCCCTTCTTCGATCTGGAGCGGCAGCGCACCGTCTGGTTTCGCCCCGAGGATCTTCCAGACGATCCGGCGCTGCCCTCGATCCTGTTCCTGGATGAGCTCAGCGCTGCCTCGCCAATGCTGCAACCTACCGTCTATGGTCTACTGCAGGAACGCCGCGTGGGTCCGCATCTGCTGCCTGCCAGTTGTTTCGTCGTCGCCGCGGGAAATACCATCGAGGATGGCGCCATCGCGCATGAGATGGGAACGGCGCTGAGCGATCGGCTGATCCACCTCAATCTTGTGGCCGAGGCTGACGACTGGCTGGCATGCTACGCGGTTCCGCAAGGGCTCCACCCTGCGGTGATTGCCTTCATCCGCACGCGGCCGGATCTGCTGGACACGGTCGAGCCTGCGCTACGGCGCGGGGACATGATCGCCTGCACCCCGCGATCCTGGGCGCGGGTGTCCGCGATCATGCAGGCATTCGAAGACCGGCGGTTGCGCAACATCGCGCTCGCTGGCGTCCTTGGCGAGGCGGTGGCGGCGGAGTTCCAGCTTATTGCCGACGAGATTGCCGCGACCGTGCAGCTGGACGCGATGCTCTCCGCCCCGACGCGCGAACGCCTGCCGCTTTACCCCGCGTCGATGCACGGACTGAGCGCGCTGGTCTACGCGCTGATCAACCGCGCCGATGCCGACCGGCTGCCGCGCATAATCGAGATCATGGCGGAGCTCCGCGAGCTGGGAGCGCGACGTGGCGCGCCTTTCACGGCGATGCCGCTGGGGGAGCTCTGCACCCACGGGTTCGAGCTCCTGATCCGCAAGGCGCTCGATGCCGGGTGGCAGGATGCCTTCCTCACCTCGCCCGCCTACGCCGCCTATGCCGAGGACCGTCGTGCCGCGGGTCTTGAATGAGCCAACATTCTCGCCGCGCCACTGCCGCCCTACGCGCCCTGAGCGAGGCGGATCCGGCACTGGCGGCGCTGGCGCTCTGGTGCCGGCACCGTGACGACGACAACGTGACGGGCGCCGCCGAGACACAGGGCGCCGAGATCCGTTACGGCCCGGCCTTCGAGGCACTCGCGCCGCATGAGCAGATCGGCCTTGCCGGGCATCATGTGCTGCATGTGAGTCTGGAGCACTCCGCGCGGATGTCGGCCATGGCACTGCGGCTAAGCGACGGCTTCGCCCCGGACCTCTGGCAGATTGCCTGCGACGCGATCGTGAACGAGGCAATCCTGGCGGCCGGTCACGCCCTTCCCCGCCCGGCACTGACCTTGAGCACCCTTCTGGAGCGCCTGGGCGAGGGCCGAGCTGGTTCCGCCGTTCTGGCCGATTGGGATTGTGAGAGGCTCTATCATCGCCTTGCGCAATCGGCCGAGGCAGCGGGCCGCGTTCGTCGCGCAACGCGCGATCAGGGCGTCACGCGCGACCTGCGACCCGAAAGCGGCGCCGACCGCGGCCGAGGTTCGGACACAGACAGCGGGATCACGCCCGACCGCGCCAAGTGGCGCGCGCATCTGACCCGCGCGCTCGCCGTCGGACGCGCAGCGGGGTTCGGGCTGGGGGCCATCGGCCAACCGATCGGCGATCTTCCCCAATCCCGCACGCCGTGGGAGGTGGTTTTGCGCCGCTTGCTGGCGCGCGCCACCCTGCCCCAGCGGCAACCCAATCCCTTCCGCCCTGCGCGCCAATGGCTTGGTCTGGCGGCGCATGCCGTGCGGAACAGCGCCCCCGTGCCGCCATGGCAGCCGCGCTTGTCCCGGCAGGGTCCACAACCGCGGGTGGTTATCGCGCTCGATTGTTCAGGCTCCATCCCGTCCGAGACGTTGCAGCTGTTGATGGCCGAAGCCACGGGCATCGCCCGCCGGATGCAAAGCGGATTGCACCTTCTGGTCTTTGACGAGGAGATCCGCATCGACCGCCCTCTAGACCCGGCACGCTGGCGCGCTGAGCTCGGTGCTCTGGGCTTACCACAAGGAGGCGGCACCAACTTCGCGCCGATCCTGGCGCGAGCGGCGTCGCTGGATCCTTCGGCCTTCATCATCCTGACTGACATGGACGGCCCCACTGGCCCCGAGCGGCCCCGGTTCCCGGTGATCTGGGCCGCACCGCAAACCGATCCGCCGGAGCCTCCTGTCGGGCGCGTTCTGTCAATCGCCCGCTGATCCGCGCACTGCGCCACCCGTGAGCCGACCCGCCATCAGCGCGGCGAGCCGCGCGTGAGCCGAGACCTGAGCGGCTTCCAGCGTCAGGTCATGAACCTCGATCTTTCGCGCCAGTCCAATGTGCTGAAGCGCCCGCTCGGTCAGCGGCGGTGCGAAAAGCGTCTTGGCGATCAGGGCGCGCTCAGGCGGGGTCAGGGGCAACAGCGCAGGTCCATCCTCGGTTTGAACCGAAACCAGCGACAGGGGCGGGACACGCAAAAGGTCGGATTGCTCGATCACCAGGTGCAAGCGCCCAGAGACCAGGCCTCGGCCGGCAGCGATCCGCGTCAGGATCGTCCGAGCCCGCGCGCGCAACAGATCCAGGCCCCGATCCGCGTCGTCCGGGCTGACCAACCGGGACCGCCTTGAAGGTCCGGCACGCAGCAACCGGGCCTCCACCAGATAGATCAGGATCAGCATGGGGATCGGTGCCTGAGCAATCGCAAGGGCATAATCGCGCCAGATCAGCATCGCAAAGACGAAGGGCGAGAGTGCGATCAGATAGCGCAGAAACTCCATTTCGAAGATCACGCGCAACCATAGCCCGAGCGCGCCCCGGCGCGGCCAAAGTGTGACGCGCCCTAGGAACTTGCGCGGCAGCATCCGCACCTCCAGCGCTGCGCTATTGGCGACCGTATCGGGACTGACGATGAACATGGGCGGAAGATGGCGCGGTGCCAGCCTGCATCAACCCCGTTCATCCGGCAAGCGCGGCATCGAACATGGGAAATGTCACCCCTAGCGCCCAGGCCAGAACCAACCCCAAGCCAAGTCCGGCTGCGGCCGGCACGCCGGTTCGGCGCCCGACCCAGCCCGCCATCATGCCAAAGAGCAGGAAGAAAAGCAGGATCA
>CAZKSE010000349.1:0-3110 GCA_964555305.1 uncultured Rhodobacter sp.
CGGTTCCTGCCAGACGGTGATTGCGTGCATGTCCACGAGGCAGTAGATCGCCTCGATCCCCTCGTTCTGCTTTTCGACGAAGCGCTTCAGCGCACCGAGGTAGTTGCCCAGCGTCAGCCCGCCCGAGGGCTGGATCCCCGAGAAGATGCGGGTCTTGAAACGCGTCGTGGGGGAAGCGTCGGCCATCGGCGTCACTCCGTGGTGGAAATGCGGTCGCGGCTGGCTTATCGCTGGGCGGGCGGGGCGTCAACCGAACCTGTGGCGGAGGGATGATGGCGGACGGGCGGGACGAGGCGGAGGAGGCGTTGCGGGATCTCAATGCCTCGCCGATCAATCCCTTGCCGGGGCTGGTCTGGCTGGTGATCCTGGCGATCGCGGGGATTGAGTTGGTGCTGTGGCTGGGCGGGCGCGGGATCCTGGGCGGAGCCGAGGCGGTGGGCTGGCGGCTGGAAGCGTTGCAGCGCTACGGATATTCGAGCGCCTTGCAAGTCTGGATGCTGGAAAACGCTAGTTTTCCGGCGCTGCATTTGGTTCGGTATCCGGCCTTCTCATTCGTGCATGCCGGGCCGCTGCATGCGCTGTTCGTGGTTGTCCTGATCGCCGCGCTGGGCAAGGCCTATGGCGAGGCGCAGGGGGGTATGCGCCTGTTTGTGGTTGTTTTTCTGCCGCCGGTCCTGGGGGCGGCGGTCTTCGGATTGGTGCTGGGCGAGCATGAACTGGGCTGGGTCTTCGGGGGGATGCCGATGGTCTTCGGGCTGGTGGGGGGGCTGACCTGGTATCGCTGGCGGGTGGCCCAGGATCGGCGCGCGCAGGTGACGGCCTTCGGGATCATCGGGACGCTTCTGCTGGCGCGGCTGGGGGTCGGGCTGATGGTCGAGATGGGTCATGGCTGGGTGGCGGATTTGGCGGCGTTCGGGGTCGGCTTCGGCCTGGCGGCGGCGATGGCGCCGGGGCGCTGGGCGCAGATCCGGGCTCGTTTGCGGGAGCGCGGATAGCCGGATTTCGGGGCACGGATCGCGGTCGGTATTGCGTCGGTATGACGTCGGTATCACGTCATGACGATGCGCGTGCCGGAACGGGGAATTGCGCAACGCTCGCTGGGTGGGGTGAGCGCGCCCGCGCCGCTAACACCCACCCGCCCCGCGGCGCGGGCGTGGACAGCGGGGCACGAGGGTCAGGCCGGCGTGGGTCGGGGCGGCGTGGTCATTGGCGAGGAGTTGTGCTCCGTTCGTCTCCGGGACGGGGACGGCTGGGCTCATGGCGGGGGGAGGCTGCCGGCGGGGTGGAGGCCTGCCGGGTGCGTGTGCGTCTGCCGGATTCCCTTGTGACTGCGGGGCGTGGCGCGCGCGCCGGAGAAAGCGGAGGGCGCGGGACGGGCGGCTTGCGGGGCGGGCGATCACTCGGTCCGGGGGGTGCCGCGGCGCAAGGCGTCGCGCAGGTCGGCGGGGCGGAATGCGCCGATGGCGATGCCGATGCCGAAATAGACGACGATCCCGGCGAGGATCAGCAGGAGGAGCGCGAGCGACCGGCCGGTGCCGTAGAGCATAGGGTCGAGGAGCTGGGCGAGGCCCCAGAGCGCGGCGCCCATCACCAGCGCGGCGAGCGCGATGCGCCAGATGCGGTCGCGAAAGCGGGCGTCGGGGCGCGCGGCCTCGCCCATCGGGCGGGCGCCGCGCCAGAGTTGCCAGACCATCGTCCAGCCAGCGAGCGTGGTGCCGAGCGCGGCGGCGAGGAAGCCGAGATACGGCATCAGCCCGACGGCGATCACGGCGTTGACGATCATCGAATTGACCGCATAGCGGAAGGGGCTGCGGGTATCTTCGCGCGCGAAGTAGAGGGGTTGCAGGACCTTGTGGAGGACGAAAGCCGGCAGGCCCGCACCGTAGATCGCCAAAGCCAACGCGGTGTTGACTGCGTCCACGCGCCCGAAGGCGCCGCGTTCGAAGAGGACCGAGACGATGGGCTGGGCGATGACCACGAGCGCCACCGCCGAAGGCACGGTGAGCGCCAGCGCAAACTCCATGCCGCGGCTGAAGGCGTCTCGGGCGCGGTCGGCCTCGCCTTCGCGCAGGCGGCGTGAAAGCTCGGGCAGCAGGACGACGCCCACGGCGATGCCAACGACACCGAGGGGCAGCTGGTAGAGCCGGTCGGCATAGGAGAGCCAGGAGATCGCGTTTTCGGTGAAGGAGGCGACCTGCCGTCCGACGATGAGGTTGATCTGCACTACGCCGCCGGCGAGCACCGCGGGGGCGGCGATGATCAGCAGGCGCTTGAGTTCGGGGGTCAGGCGCGGGCGACGGAAGCGGAGCGAGAAGCCGGCGCGGCGCAACGCCCACCAGACGGCGGCGAGTTGCAGCGCGCCCGCGACCGGCACCGCCCAGGCGAGGGTCAGGCCGATGGGCCAGCCCAGCCGCGCGGCGAGCACGAGGGCGGCGATGAAGGCCAGGTTCAGAAGTGCCGGCGCGGCGGCGGCGGCGATGAAGCGGCCGGTGGCGTTGAGCATCCCCGAGATGAGCGCCATGAGCGAGACGAAGAGGATATAGGGAAAGGCGATGCGGCCGAAGACGACGGCGAGGTCGAACCGCTCGCCGGTGCCGAACCCGGCGGCCATCGCCCAGACCAGAAGCGGCATGGCGAGCATCGCCGTGACCGAGAAGAGGACGAGGAAGCTGCCCATCAGCCAGAAGGCATCGCGGGCAAAATCCTCGGCCTCGGTTTTCGACGATGCGAGCCGCTTGGTGAACATGGGCACGAAGGCGGCGTTGAACGCGCCTTCGGCGAAGAAGCGGCGGAACATGTTGGGCAGCGAGAAGGCCACGAAGAAGGCGTCCGCCACCGTGCCCGCGCCGAGGAAGCGCGCCATCAGCACGTCGCGCACGAAGCCGAGGAGGCGGCTGAAAAGCGTCCAGCCGCCGACGGTGGCGAAGCTGCGCATCAGGCGGATGGGGGTCATGGGGTGCGGTGCTTCGGCCGGTCGGGATGGGGTCGGGCGGCGGACCGCGCCCGCGCCGCGCCGCCGGCTGCGGGACCCCTCGGCGGGGCCTTGGCAGGGTGCTGGCAAGCGTATGGCAGGCGTATGGCAAGCGTATGGCAAGCGTATGGCAGAAGCG
>CAZKSE010000350.1:0-3106 GCA_964555305.1 uncultured Rhodobacter sp.
GGTCGACGACCCGGTGAAGCGCGTCGACAACATGACGATGGCCTGGGGGCTGGAAGCACGGGTGCCGTTTCTCGATCACGAGTTGGTCGAACTTGCCGGCCGCATCCCGGCGCGGCACAAGCTGGCGCATGGCGGCAAGGGCGTCCTGAAGGAAGCCGCGCGCAAGGTCATCCCGTCCGAGGTCATCGACCGCCCCAAGGGCTACTTCCCGGTCCCGGCGCTGAAATATGTCGACGGCCCCTATCTGGAGATGTGCCGCGACGCGCTGACCAGCCAGAGCGCCCGCGAACGGGGGCTGTTCCAGACGGATTATCTGGACGCGCTCTTTGCCGATCCGCCCGCGCATGTCACCAAGCTGCGCGGTTCCGAGCTCTGGCAGGTTGCGCTGCTGGAGTTGTGGCTTCAGAAACAGGGCGTCTGACCCGACCCTGAACGGAGGTCCGACCATGGGCGAATCCGAGACCCCGCGCCGGCAACGCGCCCAGGCAGCGCACCGGCTCAAACGCATGCACAGCGCCGCGCCCCAGCCCCCGCGCGGGGCCGAGGCCGATGCCGTGGTCGATTGCGGCTGGGGGCGGCTGATCTTCGGGCATACGTTCGAGAGCGCCGAGCAACTGGCAGAGGTCTTGCGCGCCGAGGGGCCGGACCGCCGCGACATCGCCTTTTACGTCCGCGACCCCCATGTGTTGCTGGCGATGGCCCCGCAGGAGCTGTTCCTGGACCCATCGCACACCTACCGGCTGGACCTCTCGACCTACCGCGCCGCACCGCGCCGACGAAAGGGGTTCCACATCCGTCGCCTCAGTACCCGCGGCGATGCCGATGCGGTTAACGCGATCTACGCGCAGCGGCACATGGTCCAGGTCCCGACCGAGTTCTTCTGGTCGCGCCGCGACGGCCGCACCCTCACGGTTCTGGTGGCCGAGGATACCGAAACCGGCGAAATCCAGGGCTCCGTGATGGGTGTCGATCACGCGCGGGCCTTCGGCGACCCCGAGGGGGGCTCGTCGCTCTGGTGTCTGGCGGTCTCGGCGCAGGCGCCCCATGCCGGCTTGGGCGAGTCGCTGGTGCGCAAGCTGGCCGAGCATTTCAAGGCGCGCGGCGCGGCGTTCATGGATCTGTCGGTCCTGCATGACAACGAACAGGCCATCGCGCTTTATGAGAAGCTGGGCTTTCGCCGCGTGCAGGTCTTTGCCGTCAAGCGGCGCAATGTCATCAACGAGAAGCTCTATGCCGGCGCCATCGCCGACGAGGGGTTGAACCCCTATGCCCAGATCGTCGTGGACGAGGCCCGCCGGCGCGGTATCCATGTCGAAATCATCGATGCCGAAGGTGGCTTCTTCCGCCTGACGCACGGCGGCCGGTCGATCCGCTGCCGTGAGGCTTTGTGCGAGCTGACCTCGGCCGTGGCCATGTCGATCTGCGACGACAAGCGCGCCACCCGCCGCATTGTCGAGGCCGCGGGCGTCCGTGTGCCTGAACAGATCACCAGCGACGATGCCGGCGAACGCGCGGCGTTCCTGGAAAAGCACGGCTCGGTCGTCGTGAAGCCCGCGCGCGGCGAGCAAGGCCGCGGCGTCGCCGTCGGCCTGACCACCGAAGACGAGCTGGAAGCCGCCGTCGACGCCGCGCGTGCCCATTGCAACGATGTGATCGTCGAGGAATGCTTCGAGGGCGAGGACCTGCGCCTGGTGGTCATCGATTACCGCGTCGTCGCGGCCGCCATCCGTCGCCCCGCCCGCATTGTCGGCGACGGACGCGCAACGGTGCGCCAACTGATCGAAGTGCAGAGCCGCCGACGCGAGGCCGCGACCGAGGGCGAAAGCTCCATCCCTCTCGATGCGGAGACCGAACGCGCGTTGGCCACCGCGGGTTACAGTCTGGACGATGTGCCCGAGCAGGGTGCCGAGATCACCGTGCGCAAGACCGCCAACCTGCATACCGGCGGCACCATCCACGATGTCACTGACGAGACCCACCCGACGCTGATCCAGGCCGCGATCAGCGCCGCCCGAGCCATCGAGATCCCGGTCACGGGCATCGATCTGATGGTCAAATCCGCGCGCGAGCCCGACTATGTTTTCATTGAGGCGAATGAACGCCCGGGGCTTGCCAACCATGAACCCCAGCCCACCGCCGAACGCTATGTCGACCTGATGTTCCCGCTGTCGATCCCGCAGGCGGTGCGCGCAGCCCAACGGAGACGCCGCGAATGAATGATGGGACACCCGAGACAGCCGGCCTGCGGCTGGACATCGATGTCGACTATCTGCGCAACTGCCTGGCCGACTTGTTGGCCATCCCCAGCCCCACCGGCTACACCGATACGATCGTCCGTCACCTCTGCGGCGAACTGGACGCGCTGGGGGTGGAATACGATCTGACCCGTCGCGGCGCCATCCGCGCGCGCCTGCCGGGGCACGAACACGGCGGCGCTCGCGCCATCGTGAGCCATCTCGACACGCTTGGTGCGCAGGTGCGCACGCTCAAGCCGAACGGGCGGCTGTCGCTTGCCCCCATCGGCACCTGGTCGGCCCGGTTCGCCGAGGGGGCACGGGTCACGCTCTTTACCGACAAGGGCGCCTATCGCGGCACCATTCTGCCGCTCAAGGCATCTGGCCACACGTTCAACCACGAAATCGACACCCAGCCGGTGGGCTGGGACCATGTCGAACTCAGGATCGACGCGCGCGCCTTCAACCTGAAAGACCTGCACAAGCTGGGGATCGAAGTGGGCGATACCGTCGCCGTCGACCCGCAGCCCGAGTTCCTCGATTCGGGCTTCATCGTCTCGCGCCATCTGGACAACAAGGCCGGCGTCGCGGTGATGATGGCGGCGCTGAAGTCACTCTCGCAGAAGGGCCGGCGTCTGCCGGTCGATGTCTTCTTCCTCTTCACCATCGCCGAGGAGGTGGGGCATGGGGCGGCCTCGATCCTGCTGCCGGACATCGCCTCGATGGTGGCGGTGGACAACGGCACCACGGCGCCGGGGCAGAATTCGTCCGAATTCGGCGTCACGCTGGCCATGGGCGACGAGACGGGACCCTTCGATTTCCACCTGACGCGAAAGCTGGCCGCGCTCTGCCGCGAGCACGACATCCGCATG
>CAZKSE010000351.1:0-3093 GCA_964555305.1 uncultured Rhodobacter sp.
ACTGCGGTTTCCGCCATGGCGGCGCCCGTTGGCGCACCCGAGGCCGCCACTATGCGGGGCGTTCCTGTGGCGCAGAACTTTCTCCATGATCACGGCGACAACCTAAGCCTGGTGGCCACAGCCGATGGCGTTTCCTGCGTGGCGAGCCGCGCCTTGCCGATCCACGAGTCGATTTATCGTGACGCCGAGGGGGCGACAGTTGCTTTTGAAGATGTCGTGCGCAGTCCCGCGAGCTCGGTTCAGGCGATCGCGCGCGGAGAAACGCCGTCCGCCTTTCGGGTCCAACTCAAATACACTCCCGACGCGGACGCGCCGATCACGTTGAAGGTCGGCCCACGCGCATTTGACCTTCGCGATAATGTCGAACCGAGCCGAGACAGTCTGTGGTTGACGGACGACCTGGCGATGGTGCTGACCGATGCCTTCGTCGCCGGAGAGGCTGTGTCACTGGACGCACGTTCTGCCGGGACGGGCAGGCAGGTGACCGACAGGATTGATCCGCCTTCGCTGGCAGGTCTGGCAGACTGCCTGGATACTCTGTCCGAGCTTGAAGCGGCTGAGGCAGAGGCACTGGCCACCGACGCAAACGTGCCGGATGCGGTCGATGCCACCGCGCCGATCCTCGCGTCCGCCCCGGTTGAAGGTCGCGCCGAGGTGGTCATTGTCGAGGATGCTCCCGCCGAGGCGAAGCTGCCCGTTCCGGTCGCGGGCGTGCGGCTGGAACTGACGGCCCGCGCCGCCCCCGAGCTTCGACTGACAGACGAACAACTCGCCGCCTGCCGGATGCGCGACATCCCCGAGAATGTCTATCTGGGGCGTTTGAATGGGGTGTCCGGTTTCTTCAGCCAGACCTCGGACGTTTACGTCGCGTTCAACGAGGAAGGGCGTCTACAAAGGGCCTATGTGCCGGGGATCTTCGATTCCGATCTGTCCGAAGGCGTCAACACCGCACGCCTGAGCCTAGCCGCCGATTCGAATGTTCCCGATAGGGCGAATACGGTTCGTGGCTGCCTCGGTGAGGCTGTGCTGGCGGCCTCGATTTGCGTATATCCTGATGAAGCGGCAGACACCTATGTGCTGGCTGAATGCGGCGTGATGGGCGTCTCGGATGACCGAGACGAGCCGCTTTTCGCCTGGGCAACGCCCGTGACGCCAGCAGCCGCTGGGATTGGATCGGGCACTTTTGTGAACCCGCCCGCGCGCGGCGGATCGACGCCGCCGGGCCGGGTTTCTTTCCCCCCGGGTGGTGGAGGCGGCGGTGGTTCCTCGACCCCGCCGAATCTGACACCGTTCCCTCCGCCGAACAGCGAGAATCCTCCGAACGGCCATCCCCCGGGGGGCGAGCCCCCGAGCGGACCGCCACCGGGAGCGCCGGACATTCCTTCGGTACCCTTGCCGGCGGCGGTCTGGTTGCTGTTGGGCGCCCTGGGCGGACTGTCAGGAATACGGTTCCTGCGGAAGGGTTGAAGGGGCCGCTGGCTACACGCACCGGGTTGTGCTCGGCGAGTTGCTGCCGGTAGACCCTTGGGTGAACGGCACCTCTCGGGTGGGAAAGCGATGCGCTGCTTCAAGACCTACGATATCCGGGGACGCCTCGGGACCGATCTGGATCCGGCGATCATGGCGCGGATCGGGCGCGGTTTTGCGCGCGGGCTGTCCGCAAGCCGGGTCGTGCTGGGGCATGACGCCCGGGCGTCCTCGCCGGAGTTGGCCGAGGCATTGGCCGACGCGCTGATCGCGGAAGGCTGCGTGGTCTACTACCTCGGGCTTTGCGGGACCGAGGAGGTTTACTTCGCTACCGCGCATCTGGAGGCTTGCGGGGGGCTTTGCGTCACCGCCTCGCATAACCCGATCGACGAGAACGGCGTGAAACTGGTGGGCCGGGGCGCCGCGCCGCTCGATCCGATGCAGGGGCTGGCCGCGATACGCGCGCTCGTCGAAGCGGATGATTTCGGTCCCGCGCCCGGAGGGGGTAGGCGCGAGGATGTTACAGAGCGTATGCGAGCCGCTTACGTTGCGCATGTCGTGTCCTTAATCGATCCGGGTTCCCTGGAGCCGCTGCGGATACTGGTGAACGCCGGGAACGGCGCGGCAGGACCCACCTTCGATGCGATCGCGGCCGAGTTGGCCGCGCGCGGTGCGCCGCTGGAGTTCAAGCGGCTGCATCATGTGCCCGACTCGACTTTTCCGAACGGTATCCCCAATCCCCTGCTTGAAGCGAACCGCGGCCCGACCACGGCGGCGGTTCAGGCCGAAGAGGCGGATCTGGCTGTCGCCTGGGACGGTGACTTCGATCGGTGCTTTTTCTTCGATCACACGGGGCGGTTTGTTGAGGGCGAGTATGTGACGGCGCTGCTTGCCGAGGCTTTTCTGGCCCGCTCACCCGGCGAATGCGTCGTACATGATGGGCGCGTCATCTGGGCAGTGCAGGAGACGATCGCGCGGCATGGCGGGCAGGCGGTGCAGGCACCCACCGGGCATGTCTTCTTCAAGGCGGCCCTGCGAGAAACCGGTGCGATCTATGGCGGCGAGATGTCGGCGCATCACTACTTCCGTGACTTCGCCTGCTGTGACTCCGGCATGATCCCGTGGCTGTTGATCGCGGAACTGATCAGCCGCCGTGGCCAGTCATTGGCTGATCTGGTCGCCGAACTGCGGGCAGCGCATCCGTCCTCGGGCGAGATCAACTTCCGCCTGCCGGACACCGCGCCGGCGCTGGCACGGGTGCGCGCGGCTTTCGAGGACAGCGCGCTGGCAGTCGATACGCGGGACGGGTTGTCGTTTGAGTTCGCGGACTGGCGGTTCAATCTGCGTAGCTCGAACACCGAGGCGGTACTACGCCTCAACGTCGAAACGCGGGGCGATCCGGCGATGTTGACGAGGCAGGTTTCGATTTTGACGGGGCTGATCGAGGGCTGATCCGCAACCGGATGGCAATTCACTCTGCGGGGAAGAAAGCTGCGTGCGGCTGTTTTGCCGCGGGTCCGCTAGCGGACGATCTCATAAGTCGCTGATTAAAAAACACTAAAACGTCTCCATTAAAGCACTTCTGTTTTAACTTGAGACATACCCTGCGGCACGGAAGTAGTTCCA
>CAZKSE010000352.1:0-3092 GCA_964555305.1 uncultured Rhodobacter sp.
TCATGATCGCGGCGTGGCCGGGATAGCGGATGGTGCGGTAGTTGAGCGTGCGCACCTTGCCGGCCAGCGTCTCGCACAGCGTGCCGAGGCCGCCGGAGGTGTTGAACGCCTCGTAGGTGACGCCGTCGAGCGAGAACTCCTCGCGCTCCTCCATCGCGGGAACCTGCGCCAGCCGGCCGTCGACGATGGCCTCGCACGGCTCGATATACTCGTTGATGATGCCGTCCGTGCTCCAGGTCAGGTTGTAGTTCAACGCGTTCGACGGGAACTGCGGCAGCGCCCCCACTCTCAGGCGCAGCGTCTCCAGCGTGTCGAACCGCCGCGCCAGGTCATTCGCCAGGATCGAGATATAGCCCGGCGCCAGCCCGCATTGCGGGATGAACGCGGTTTTCGCCCCCGCAGCCAGTTCCTTCACCCGGCGGGTCGAGGCGACATCCTCGGTCAGGTCCAGGTAATGGGTGCCCGCGGCTGCCGCGGCCTCGGCAATCGTGGTGGTCAGGTGGTAGGGCGCGGCACTGAGCACCGCGAAGGCGCCGGCCAGCGCCGCCTCCAGCGCGGTGCGGTCGCTGATGTCGACCGCCTGCGTGCGCACGGCCGGATGCGCGGCGATGGCATCGAGCCGCGCGGCATCGCGGTCGCAGACGGTGACCCGGTAATCGCCGGCCTCCGCCAGCATGGAAGCGATGCTGGCGCCGATATTCCCCGCCCCGATCACGACGATCTGCTTCATGGTCCTGTCCCCTTCGTTGTTTGGACGCTATCAGGCCATCTTGCGGTGCGCGTTTCAAACCGTGAGAATGCCCGAAATCGCGGCAAAGTTTCGGCAGATCGACGGAGCAGATGGACGAAGTGACGAAAAACGACAAGGATACGCTGCTTCTGTCGCTGCTGGCCGAAAACGCCCGCACGCCGATTGCCGAACTCGCGCGCCAACTCGGCCTTTCCCGCACCACGGTTCAGGCGCGCATCGAGCGGCTGGAACGCAGCCGCGTGATCGCCGGCTATACCCTGCGCCGCGGCGCGGCGGCCGAGCGGGCGATGGTGAAGGGCCATGTGCTGATCACGGTCAAACCCAAATCGGCGCGCGAAACCATCGCCGCCCTGACCGGCCTGCCCGAGGTGCGGACCCTGCATTCGGTCAGCGGCGCTGTCGATCTGATCGCCATCGTCGCCGCGAACTCGGTCGAGGCGCTCGATGCGGTGATCGACCGCATCGGCGAACTCGATGGCGTGGAGCGCACGCAGACCTCGGTGATCCTGGCAACCCGGATCGACCGCTAGGCGCCTGATGCCGCGCTGTGGCTGACCGCTTGGGCGCCCGGTTTCAGCCGTCGGTGGCCGGTTCGGAAAACTGCAGCGCGTGCAGTCGGGCATAGGCGCCGCCGCGCGCGATCAGCGTGGCGTGATCGCCCTCTTCGACCATCTGCCCGCGCTCCATCACCACGATCTTGTCGGCGCGCCGCACGGTGGCCAGGCGATGCGCGATCACCAGCGTCGTGCGCCCCTCCGAGAGCCGGTCCAGCGCCTGTTGCACCAGCGCCTCCGAGCGCGCGTCCAGAGCCGAGGTCGCCTCGTCCAGAAGCAGGATCGGCGCATCGCGCAGCAGCGCGCGGGCGATGGCGACCCGCTGCCTCTGCCCCCCCGACAGCGCCGAGCCGCGCGGCCCCACGCGGGTTTCCAGCCCCTGCGGCAGCTGCATGGCGAATTCGGCGACATGCGCGGCCTCCAGAACCTCGCGCAGCCGCGCCTCGCTGATGTCGGTTGCGCCCATCAGGATGTTGTCGCGCAGGGTTTCGTCGAAAAGCGCGCTGTCCTGGGCCACGACCGCAAAGAGATTGCGCAGCCCGCGCAGGTCCATCCGCGCGATGTCCTGCCCGCCGATGGTGATGCGCCCCGCCTGCGGATCGGCCAGCCGCGTCAGCAGCGTGAAGACCGTGCTCTTTCCCGCGCCGGAGGGACCCACCAGCGCGGTCGTCTGCCCCGCCCGCGCCTCCAGATCGAAGCCGCGCAGGACGGGCTCGGCCTCGTAGGCAAAATCGACCGCCTCGAAGCGCACGGTGGTTTCGTGTCGCGCGGGCAGCGGCGCCAGGGGGGCTGCGGGCTGGGTGATGCGCGGGCGCACCTGCAGCAGTGCATAGACCCGCTCCAGGCTCGCCAGAGAGGTCTGCCACGCCCCGTTGAGCGCGCTCAGGCTGCGCAGGGGTTCGATCAGCAGCGCGAAGGCGGTGAAGAAGGCCATGAACTGCCCCACCGTCCGCTCGCCGGCCAGGATCTGCGCGCCCCCGAAGATCAGGACCAGTGCGAACCCCAGCGCCGCCACCAGATCGGCCATCGACCCCATCCCGGCCGAACCCGCGGTCGTGCGCACCTGCGCCTTGCGGTAGCGACCCAGCACGCGGTCGAAGCGGCCTGTTTCATGCGCTTCCAGACCGCTGCGCTGGATCGTGAAGATGCCGTGGAAAATCTCGTCCAGCCGGGTCGAGGCTTCCGCCGAGGCCACGCGCGCATCCACCCCGATCCGCCGCACGATCCGTTGCAGCACGATGATCGGCAGGATCAGAAGCGGGATCCCCATCAGCGCGATCAGCGTCCAGAACCAGTCGATCCAGATCGCCGCGCCCAGCAGCGCCACCACGGACACCCCGTCCCGCGCCAGTTTCGGCAGGACCGAGGTGAAGAGCCCCCCCAGCGCCTGACTGTCGCCGCGGACCCGTTCGATGAGCGCCCCGGGCGGGTTCTGATGGAAGAACCCGTGATCGAGCCGCATCAGATGCGTCAGCAACTGCTGCTGCATCTCGGCCATGACCTTCTCGGCCAGCCAGGCGATCATCGCCTTGTGGATCAGGGACGCGACGGCGCGAATGACGAAGGCCCCGGCGATCCCGGCCGCGACCCAGCCGATCAGGTCCGCCCGCCCGCCGACAAGCACCTTGTCAAAGAGCGGCTCGATCAGCAGCGAGAAGGCGCCCAACATGCTGCCTTCGAGCGCCATGAGGAGGACGCCGATCGTCAGGAAAACCAGCCGCCCGCGTACATGGCCCTGCCAGAGCCAGCGCATTAGCTGCCCGTCGCTTGGGCGCGGCCCGGCGGCG
>CAZKSE010000353.1:0-3058 GCA_964555305.1 uncultured Rhodobacter sp.
GATTATAGCATCCGCCGAACAATTCAAAAATTGAGCAAAATCAGCACTTTGAACGGAAACTTCTGTGTAACAAAACAAAAAGGGCCGGCAAATGCCGACCCTTTCTGTTTGAAGCTGGTGGTGGAACACTCGCCCGCCACCAACAGTAGCATGAATGTACGCAAAACAGGCTGCGCATACTCTTGCGAGCCAATGGGAAAGGTTTGACCGGGCCGCATCCTACCTCAAAACCCGCTTAGTTCAATCACTTTTCGACGGTCGAGGCTGGTTACCAGTCCTACCCTTGTCCAACCGGGGCTTCAGCATCCATGTACAGCCAAGACCTCCCAGACCACCCGCAGGACTTGCTACCTTCCCGAAACAGAGCGTTCATGGGCTCCCATTCACCAAAAGGAGTTCACCATGACCACCACCCACTTTGACCAACTGCAACTCGCCGAGCGCTGGGGGCTGTCACCCAAGACGCTGGAGCGGTGGCGCGTCATTGGCACCGGACCAAAGTTCATCCGGCTGCCTGGCAAGGTGATCTACCGTTTGTGCGACATCGAGGCCTACGAAAACGAGTGCCTGGTGTCATCGACTGCCGAGTTCCGAAAGCACACCAAGCTGTCCGTTCACCCAGGGGCCGCCGGGCGATGCTGACAGCGGTAATGGCAATCACGCCGTAGGTTCATTACTACGGATCGGTCTTACCCTCCATGTCAGCAGCGGGCATACAGACCGACTTCGTCGAATAGGCAGGATGTCCTACCCCACCAAACTCTCAATCAATCTGCCAGCTTGAGCAGTTCCTTACTTGAGAGCAACTCTTCGGCGAAGCGGCGCAGCGTAAGCGCACGGCGAACCCATGTTGACCGCCGTTGGCGGCCATGGCTTTGATCAGATGGCGACAGCGGGCTGCCAGCGGTGCGGCAGCAGTTCCTCGATCCCTCTGGCTTTGTGGGTGGGCAGCCGGGTGAGCACGTCCTTGAGGTACGCGTAGGGGTCGTGGCCGTTCATGCGAGCGGATTGAATGAGGCTCATGACGGCCGCGGCACGCTGGCCTGCGCGCAAGCTACCAGCGAACAGCCAATTGGCACGACCAATGGCAATCGGTCGGATCTGGTTCTCGATCCAGTTGTTATCAACGGGCAATTGCCCGTCGTCGACGAAGCGCGTGAGCGCCGCCCAACGCCGCAGGCTGTAGTCAAGCGCCTTGGCTGTCGCCGAGCTGTCCGGCACCTTCTGGCGCTGCAGCAGCATCCACTGGTGCAGGGCGTCCAATACCGGTTTGATCTGCTCTTGCCGCGCTGCCGTGCGCTGTGCTGCATCCAGTTCCTTGACCTGGCGCTCGACCTCATAGATTCGTGCGAACTGTTCCAGTGCGAACTCTGCGATCTGGCTCTTGTTGGCAACGTGCAGGTCGAAGAATTTCCGGCGCGCGTGCGCCAGGCAACCAACCTCGGTCACGCCGCTGGCAATCAAGGCTTTGTAGCCACTGAAGTCATCGCAGGTGAGGCTGCCTTTCCAGTTGCCCAGGAATGTCCGGGCATGTTCGCCGGCTCGTGATTCGCAGAAGTCGTACACCACGGCCTTGATGTCTTCAAAGGCCCCGGGCGCATAGGCCCACAGGTAGGCGCGATGGGTCTTGCCGTCTCCAGGCTTGAGCATGGCCACCGGGGTCTCGTCGGCATGCAGAACACGGTGTTCGAGGATTGCGGTCTTCAGGGCGTCGACCAGTGGTTGTAGACGAACCCCACAAGTGCCGACCCACTGCGCCAGGGTGGAGCGCGGGATCGCCAAGCCGGCGCGGCCGAAGATGGACTCCTGACGGTACAAGGGCAAATGGTCCGCGAACTTGGCCACCAGAACCTGAGCCAACAAGCCCGTCGTGGGGATGCCTTTGTCGATGACATGCGCCTCGACCGGTGCCTGGGTGATGGTCTCGCATTGCGCGCACGCCCACTTGCCGCGGATGTGTCGCTCCACGCTGAACACGCCCGGCACATAGTCCAGCTTCTCAGCGATGTCCTCGCCGATGCGCTTCATCTGACAGCCGCACTGGCAGGTGGCGGATTCGGGTTCGTGGTGGATCTCGCGCCGGGGCAGATGCGCTGGCAGCGGCGTGCGCTTCGGCTGCTGCTTACCTTCGGGCGCCGTCGGTTGTGTTGGCTGCAGTGCCTCGATCTCGGTGCCCACGGCCGCCAAGTCGGCTTCGATCTCGTCTTCGAGCAGACTCTTCTGTTCGGGGTTGAAGCGCTCAGACTGGGCGGCGAATTTCATGCGCTTCAAGAGCGCGTTCTCGTGGGTGAGCTTGTCGAGCAGTGCGCTCTGGTGGCGGACCTGCACCAGCAGGCGCGCCGTCATCTCGCGCAGTTGCTCTGCGCTCATCTGTTCCAGGGATTGCGTGTCCACCACCATGGGCATCCACTATGCCAGCACGGAACTGAACACACCATTGGCGCATGCCCCAATTGGCAAGCGCAACTCGGACCTCAACCGTCAGATCACGGTGATGACGCCTGCCTCGCCCAGGCGCTGCCAGGGCAAACCCAGCACCAGCGCGTCGAGTTGTTCGCGCTGCAACGAGAGATTGGCGCCCCCGGCCATCGGCCAGATGAACTTGCCCTGGTGCAGCCGGCGCGCGGCCAGCCAAACCCCGATGCCGTCGTGCACCAGGATCTTGATGCGGTTGGCCCGTTTGTTCGCGAACAAGTAGGCATGGTGCGGGTGGGCTGCGCCGAAGACAGCAACCACCCTCGCCAACGCCGTGTCGGTGCCGGCTCGCATGTCCATTGGCGTGGTGGCCAGCCAGGCCGCGTCGATGCGGATCATCGCAGCAATGCCGCCGTCCAATCGGCAAAGTCCAGCGCCTGGCTTGCCGGCCACGTCACGCGCAGCGTGAGCGCACCTTTGCGCAGTTCGACCTCAATGCCCTGACGCTCGGGCTTGGCGGGCGCAGCAGGCAATGGCAACTGAACAAACTCCACCGGCGCGACGCTCGGCGTTGCCGTCGGCGAGGTCTCCCGAGTTCGACAGTTACGCGCGTAAGTTATTGATTTATTGAGAGCGCACTTTC
>CAZKSE010000354.1:0-3032 GCA_964555305.1 uncultured Rhodobacter sp.
GGCTTTCACCTGCCGGACGCTTGCTCGATCGCGGGTGTTCCGATCACCGAAATGGTCGAGCAGCTCGGGATCGGCGAGACCATCTTCCTGCACGATACCGCCGGCCCCTCGCTCGATATCCTCGAGCGCGCCCAGTCGGGTGGCCTGGTCACCCGGCCCGGGGCGGACCTGTTCGAGCGCACCGATACGGGCTTCGCGCTCAGCAAGGCTGCCTTCCGGCCGCGGGTGACGCTCGGCGAGGCCGATCGGGTCTTCGACAATCTTCTCGCCCGGCTCGACCGCATAGAGGCGGAGGGCCATATCTTCTTTCCCGAGATCTGGCTCTACGGCAGCTACATGCGCCGCGACCCGATGGTGGGGGACATCGATCTCTGTATCGACTGGGGCTTCCCCAGCGAAGCCGTCCAGAACGACGTGATCGCGCAAGCCCGGCGCGAGCTGCGCGCCGCGGGGAGCGAAGGTGCGTGGGGCAGCCGCGATCGCATCCTCAACGACTGGATCCGGCAGCGTCTGGACCTGCACGACGTGCCGATGTTTCAGCATCTCTCGCTCGATTCCGCCGATATCCGGATGCTGGCGGCGCCCTGCCAGCTGATCCACCGCGGCCAGGGTGGCCTGCAATTCGGCGAAATTCTCCCCCATCACCCCGCCGCCTTCGGTGACGGGCCGCCTTCGGGCCGCCTGGAGGTGGAGACAAGCCACGGCATCTTCCGCACCGGCCGCCTCGGTCCCGATGCCATCGGCGAGGCAGTCCTCGCCACGCTCGAGGGCGCCATGACCCGCAATGCGGCAAATTTGCGCCTGGAGCTGACCGGGCCAGAGCTCGGGACGCTCTACCGCGACCTGGAGATGGAGTTCGGCGGCCTTCTCCATGATCCGTCGCCGCTCTTTCCGGCCTGGCGCGCGATCGTCGCGCCACTGAGCGAAAAAGCCGCAAATAACGCGCCCCACACCCTCGATCCCGACGCGGTCCTCGATCTCATAGAGGCCGCCCGTCCCCTCGAAGAACCGGAGTTGCTCGTATGGTAAGATCGAAACACGGGATCGGCGACGTGGTCCCCCTGGCCTGGCATATGACGCCCACGGCCGAGCTTGCGCGTCTTCTCGAGGATCTCGGCGACGGTATCCTGGCCGGGCCCGACCGGGCGCCGGAGGATTACGAGGAGGACCCGATCTTCGCCAAGCCCTTCGGCGAGGCGCTGTCCGACTTCCGGGTCGATGCCGGCCTCGTCGCCGGCGGGCCGCTGCCGCAATCCATCGGCACGCCGTTCGCCGCGTATATCGACGGTCTCTGGGAGGGGCGCCTGATCTGCGAGTCCCCGCATGACGAGCTGCGCATCGTCGAGGCGGTGTCACCCGAGGACCTCGGGCTGGGCGTAATCGCCCTGCAGCGGCGCATGGGCGGTGATGGCTGTCGCGCCACTGGCCTGTTCACCGGCGTCACGCTGGCTGTCGAACGGGAAGCGCAGGGCTTCGGCATCGGCCGGGCCTTGGTGATGGCGCGGCTCCTGCTCGACGAGAGCCTGCCGACCTGGCATCTCGACACGCCGGCCTATAGCCCTCTGGGCGCGAAGACCGTGCTGAGCGCAGCGGGCGCCTTACGCGCGATGGCGCCAAGCGCCGGAGCCGAGGCGCCCGAGATCGGCTGAGTTCAGTTGAGCGGTGCGCCGAAAAATGGTAGCTTTCTCAGGTCTGATCGACTGTGCTGACATCTCGACGGGAAGGGTATCGTCCGGAGCAGCGCTCTTCTTACTCGATCCGGCCTTGTTTTTGCGAGTGGTTTTTCAGTTATCGGTGGCGCGCATGTAGGCGTCTTTTTCGCCGTTCCTGCGCAGACTTCGATCGCATTCCTGGAATGCCTTTAACTGCAGAGGATCACGATGAGCCGTTCCGCATCCCTTCTCCTTGGTCTTGGTCTTGGTCTTGGCGCAACCGCGCCTGTGATGGCGGCAACCCTGCCTCCCCCCACCTTCATCGCGTCGGTCAATGCATCGACCTGCGCCGGCGTCTCTGTTGATACGGAACCGGTCGGCTTTAACTGCGGCCCTGCCGCGTTCTCCAGTTCCGGGCCTGGTCATCTGCGCGCCTTCGCGTCAGCTTTCATGGTCAGGACCAGCAGCGGAGGTGATTCCAGCGGGCAGGTATCCGCGGCGGCGCAGTTCACCGATTTTGTCTGGGCCGACGGGATAACTACCGGCACGATACTAATCCCCATCGAGTTCAGTGGGGAGATAGCCTTTGAGGGCAACCGAGGTGGACCGGATGGGCGCATCAGTCATTTCGGAAGCGCCAGCTCGGCCATTGGCGGTGAAGTGGTCTTCAGTGCCGCGCGGCAGTTCACCAATGGGCCTGAGGGTGCCTCCGACTCTCTCGTTGGCATGATATCGGACCTGACGGAGATCGCATTTCAGGTAGTCGACGGGGTCGCGACCATGAGCGCCAGCCTTGGCGTGACCGCGAACTGCAGCGTCAATCCAACGCAGGATATTTCAGGCAGTTGCGCCACAACCGCGCAATACGGAAACAGCCTACGGTTTCTCGGCGCACGCGTCTTCGACGCAGACGGCGTAGAGCGCCCCGATGTCATCCTGACTTCCGCCTCGGGGTTCGATTACCTCAGGGGTATGGATCCGCATTCGCCCCCGTCGCCACCGCCAACCCCGGCGGTCATCCCGTTGCCGGCATCTGCGGTGTTGCTCGGAACGTCACTCTTCGCATTCCTCGCATTTCGGCGTCGTCGCGAGAGGACTTCGATAGGGTAACGTGTCGTCGACTGAGCGTAGTCCAGACCTCCTGGTTGTGGTCAAGGGCCGGGCGCGAGATCCTCTTCGATCCCCGCGGCCTTGGACTGCTCCCGCCGCTCTCGCACAAGCGCGTCGATGCGCATCGCCATATCGGGAAAGACATCCATTTCGCGCAGCAGGCTGGTGATCTCCGAGAGATCCTGCGCGCGCTGCTCGAGCGCCGCGAGATAGTGGCGCACCCCATCGGAAGTCGCGTCGATTTCATCCTGACCTGGTCGACTCAGGGCG
>CAZKSE010000355.1:0-3026 GCA_964555305.1 uncultured Rhodobacter sp.
TGGGTGGGTCAGTTCTCGGTGACAATGCCGGGTCAGTTCTCAGTGACAATCAACATCGGGTCATCTGATCGCGGACGGAAATCTGATCCGCAATCGCTCGGAGGAGCCGACGCGTGCGCAGGGTTGCGCGGCAGTTCTCTGATGCGAATGCGATACAGTCGTTTGCGCTGAATCCCATGGGCTGATAAACACCGGGAAACCGGGCCCACGCGCCGTCGTCCGGGCCTACAATTGTAGGCCGGCCTGCCGGAAAAGCGGCGAAACTCGGCCGATCGGACATAAACTGTGCCCTGCGCCACCCTACGGAAGACCAATGAAACAAAGGAATCTTGAGCTTCACGAGGCAGCGCGTTTTTCTGTGGCCCCCATGATGGATTGGACCGACAGGCATTGCCGGTTCTTCCACCGGCTGCTCAGCCGCCAGACGCTGCTCTATACGGAGATGGTGACTTCGGCCGCGCTTGTACGGGGCGGTGCGCTACATCTTCTCGGCTTCGATCCGGCCGAGCAGCCGGTGGCGCTGCAACTTGGCGGCTCGGATCCGGCTGAACTGGCTGACGCGGCACGGATGGGCGCAGAGGCAGGTTACCGCGAAATCAACCTGAACGTCGGCTGCCCTTCGGATCGCGTGCAATCGGGCTGCTTCGGCGCCGTGCTGATGCGGGAGCCGCTTCTGGTCGCTGAATGCGTGCAAGCGATGGCGGAGGCGTCATCGTCCGAGGTCACGGTGAAATGCCGGATCGGCGTTGACGACCAGGTCCCTGAAGACGTGCTGCCGCGCTTTCTTGAGGCGATGCGCGAAGCCGGAATCCGGCGGGTGGTCATCCATGCCCGCAAGGCCTGGCTCAAAGGTCTGTCGCCAAAAGAGAACCGGGACGTGCCACCGCTGGATTATTCGCTGGTGCTGGCCATGAAACGGGCTTTTCCGGACCTGACGATCTGTATCAACGGCGGCATCCAGTCGATCGCGGCCGCGCAGCATTTCCTTGCGCAGGGGATCGATGGCGTGATGATCGGACGCGCGGCCTATCACCACCCTGCTGAGATCCTGGCGCCAGCGGACAGGCTGGTTTTCGGCCATGCGGGCTTTGATTCCGACCCGGTCTCCGTGGCGGGTGAAATGGGTCAGTATATCGCTCGGCACCTGGAACAGGGCGGCAGGCTTGGGTCGGTGACGCGCCACATGCTGGGACTTTTCGCCGGCCGCCCTGGTGCGCGCGCCTGGCGCCGCGCCCTGTCCGAAGCGCCGAACGGCACACTCGCGGATTACGAGCGTGCGCTCGACATGCTTGCTGAACGGGCTGCGGCGTGAGGGTTACATGCCTCGCCTTGACCGCTTTGGCCCTGGCCGCCTGCGCCCCGCCGCAGAGTGCGCAACGGCTGAACGACACGGCCCCACCTTTGCAGATGGCCGAACCGTTCCGCCCCGGCACGCCGCGCCCATTGCCCCCCTCGCGCCCCAACGCCGAGATGGTTCATGACTTTCTGGAGCTTGGCTTCTTCATGGAAAGCGGCCGGCCGATCCCGCAGTTCTCGCGCTACGAAGGCCCGATCAAGCTGGTCCTGCGCGGCGAGGTCCCCGCGCAGGCGCAGATCGACCTGGACCGATTGATCGCCCGTCTGCGGGCCGAGGCCGGGATCGACATCGCACGCGCAAAAGGCAATCAGGCATTGCCCGGCGAGAATAAGATCACGGTCGAATTTCTGGGTCGCCGCGAGATGCGCCGGGCGGTGCCGGAAGCGGCCTGTTTCGTGGTGCCCAATGTGGATGGATGGGACGATTTCGTCGCCAACCGGCGCAACCCGGCGATGGACTGGACCCGCGTTGCGCAGCGCACGCGCACTGCCGTTTTCGTCCCGCTCGACACCACCCCGCAAGAGATCCGTGATTGCCTTCATGAAGAGGTCGCGCAAGCGATGGGACCGCTCAACGACCTCTATCGCCTGCCCGACAGCGTCTTCAACGACGACAATTTCCAGACCACGCTGACGGGTTTCGACATGCTGATCCTGGGTGCCTGGTATGCGCCCGAACTGCGCCCCGGCATGACACCCGAGGAGGTTGCCGCGCGCCTGCCGGCCATCCTGGATCGTCTCAATCCGGGCGGGCGCAGCGCCGGACGGCCGGCCCCGGGGCCGACCCCGCGGGCCTGGATCGATGCGATCGAGACGACGCTGGGGGTCGGCGCCAGCACCGGGCAGCGGCGCGCCGCGGCTCAGCGCGCGTTGCAGATCGCGGGGCTGGAACGCTGGAGCGGGCCGCGACTGGCGCTGAGCCTGCTGCTGGCCGCCCGCCTTGCCCCGAGCGAGGAGGGCGATGCCGCCTTCTCGGCACTTCTGGCCGCGGGCGAGATTTATCGCCGCATGCCGGGGGGCGAGGTACACGCCGCCCATGTCGACATGCACCTTGCCGTGCAAGCACTGGCGGCCGGACGCTACGACCTGGTGATCACGCTGACCGAACGCGCCCTCCCGCTCGCTGCGCGGACCGAGAACGCGGCCTTTCAGGCGTCGCTGGCCTTCCTGCAGGCCGAGGCGCTGGAGCAACGGGGCGATGTCGAGCGCGCGGCGCGGGTGCGCATCGACTCCATGCCGGCGGCGCGCTATGGGTTCGGCTCACCCGCCGCGGTGCAGGCCCGGCTGGACGAGGTGGTACGTCTGGGCGCGTTCGGGCGGCGCATGGCGGCGGCCGACTGAGTCGGGCGAGCAAGGCAGAGAGGAACAGCCATGATCATCTTCGCAGGCCTTCTGGGGGGCGCGGCCTGGGGCGCGGTCACAGCGCGCAAACGGGGCGGCAACCGGCTGGACATGCTGCAATACGGGGCGGTCTGGGGGATCATCGGCGCGCTTCTGGGGCTGATCGCGACCATCGTGATCGAGCGGATGATCTGATGTTCCTGCCCTTCTACGAAAACCTGCGTCAGCACGCCGTGCCGGTCAGCCTGCGGGAATACCTGGGCTTTCTGGAAGCCCTTCAGGCCGGCCTGGCCCAGTTCGATGCGGAGGGATTCTACTACCTGGCGCGG
>CAZKSE010000356.1:0-3024 GCA_964555305.1 uncultured Rhodobacter sp.
GTTCCACTGGTGGCCGAAGACAGTCACCGCGCGCGGATCACCCGGAATTCGTATCGGACGCTCCCTGCCGCTTTCCGCGCACCCATCCGGCCCCGTTGCACCCACCCGCCGCCCCGGCCTATGATCTGCCCCGATCCTGCCGACCACCGACCGCCCGGAGCCGCCATGCCCTATGCCTACGACGATCAGAACATCTTTGCCCGCATCCTGCGCGGCGAGGTCCCCTGCAAGAAGGTGCTGGAAACCGAGCATTCGCTCGCGTTCGAGGATATCCAGCCCAAAGCCCCACATCATGTGTTGGTCATCCCCAAGGGCCCCTTCATCACCTTCGACCACTTCGCCCTCGAGGCGTCGGCCGAGGAGATCGTCGACTTCACCCGCGCCATCGGCGAGGTCTGCCGCGCCCTAGGCGTGCAACCGGGCGAGGGCGGCGGCGGCTTCCGTCTGATTTCGAACGCCGGCGCAGATGGGGTGCAGGAGGTGCCGCATCTGCATGTCCATATCCTCGGCGGACGGATGATGGGCCGCATGGTCTCACGCGATTGACCGCGCCCCATCCCCGGACTTGCGACGCCCCCGCCCAGAAGCTAGGAGAGGCGCGCAACAGGCCAGAGAGAACCCGATGAGCAGCCCCGATTCCTATGCCGTCACCGCCGACGAACTGCGCCAGTTTGTCGAGCGTTACGAACAACTCGAAGCCGAGAAGAAGGACATCGCCGACCAGCAGAAGGAGGTGATGGCCGAAGCCAAGGGCCGCGGTTACGATACCAAGGCCCTGCGCAAGATCGTCGCGCTGCGCCGCCGCGAACCCGACGATATCGCCGAGGAAGAAGCGGTGCTCGAGGTCTACAAGGCCGCCCTCGGCATGGTCTGACGGCACCGGGCGCTTGCGTCCCCCACCGTCCCGGGGTGCAACACGCTTGAGCCCCGCGCCCGGACCGGCTACGAGAAACCCAGCCGGCGTAGCTCAGTTGGTAGAGCAACGCTCTTGTAAAGCGAAGGTCGGGGGTTCGAGTCCCTCCGCCGGCACCAGGGCAGACCCGCTTCGGTCGGGCGACAATCGTTAGATAATCAACAAGTAGGGTGGATCCGGTTCGCCCGTCGATGGCCCGAGCCTCGGCGCATGGCGCCTGCCGGAAACGCGCCGGGTGCCTATCTCATCGGCAAATACCAGAAGAACTGGCAACCTGCCTTGCCTTCTTCTCCGCCACAACGCCCATCCTGAGGCCCTGATGCCCAACCTCTGGGCGGCGGCGCGCTTTCGCCGCCCACGGCCCGCGCAAGCATCTTGCTTTTGGCCCGAATCGTGGCAAACTTAAACCAAGTGACGACAGACTTTCGGCGACCGCCTTTCCAGGCAGCCCGCGCTATTGAAAGACCTGGCTGCACGGCCCGCGGGCAATTTCGCCCCGGGGAAATACGGAGAGGGAGTGCTCATGCCGACTGGTACTGTGAAATGGTTCAACTCGACCAAGGGCTACGGTTTCATCGCCCCCGATGATGGTGGCAAGGACGTGTTCGTCCACATCTCGGCGGTCGAGCGGGCGGGTCTGACCGGGCTTGCCGACAACCAGAAGGTTGCCTTCGAACTGCAATCCGGGCGCGACGGTCGCGCCTCGGCGGCGGATCTGCGGATCCTCTGAAAACCTCAGGCAACGCCGAGTGCCTGCTGCGTCGCAGGGCTCCAGCCAAGGTGAAGCGCCCCTTCCACGCGGATCACGGGGCGTTTCATCAATGTCGGATTCGCGGCCAGCAGCACCTGCGGGGGGTCGTTTCGGGCGAAGTCGTCCAGGCCGCGCCAAGTGGTCGAGGCGCGGTTGATCAGCTTTTCGCCGAAGGCCTCCAGGAACGCAGTGATCTCGTCTTCGCTGAGCGGCTCGGCGCGGATATCCCTGAAATCGGCGTCGGGCAGTGCCTTTTGCGCCTTGCGGCAGCTGTCGCAGTTCTTGATCCCGTAGATCGTGGTCATCCGTGTCGCTCCTTCGGTTCGGGTGTGGCTTGACTCCCGGCCAGATCGGCCAGGATCGGGCAGTCGGGGCGATGATCGCCCGCGCAGCAGGAAATCAGATGCGCCAGCGTCGCACGCAGCGCCTGCAACTCGGCGATCTTGCCGTCAATGCGCGCCAAATGCCCCTGAGCCAGTGTCTTGACGTCTTCGCTCGCGCGCAGCTCGTCTTCATAAAGGCCCAGAAGCGCGCGGCATTCCTCGATCGAGAAGCCAAGCGCGCGGGCGCGGGCGAGGAAGGCGAGTTTGTGAACATCGCGTGCCCCGAAGGCCCGATAGCCGTTGTCGTCGCGGCGGGGGCGGATCAGGCCGATCTCCTCGTAATATCGGATGGTCTTGGCCGGCAGGCCGGACGCGCCGGCGGCTTCTCCGATGTTCATACGATTTCTCCTATTGGGCGGGGACCAGCTGTGCGGCGCCACCCGCGCTGCGAGGAGCTTCGCCCAGCACGGGTTTCAGACCCCGCAGGCGAAGCGCGTTGCTGACGACGAAGACGCTGGAAAGCGCCATGGCCCCTGCGGCCAGCATCGGGCTGAGCGTCAGGCCGAAGGCTGGATAGAGCACGCCCGCCGCAACCGGAATCAGTGCGGTATTGTAGGCAAAGGCCCAGAACAGGTTTTGGCGGATGTTGCGCAGCGTCGCGCGGCTGGCGGCCAGCGCATTGACCACGCCGCGCAGGTCGCCCGACATCAGCACCACCTCGGCCGCCTCGACCGCGACATCGGTGCCGGTGCCGATGGCGATGCCCACATCCGCCGCGGCCAACGCCGGGGCGTCGTTGATCCCGTCGCCGACGAAGGCCACGCGCTGCCCGTCGGCGCGCAGGGTCTCGATGGCAGCAACCTTGCCCTCGGGCAGGACCTCGGCCACGACCGTGTCGATACACAGATCGGCGGCAATGGCCTGCGCGGTGGCCTGCGCATCCCCGGTGATCATGGCGACCTTCAGCCTCATCGCGTGCAGCGCGTCGATCGCTTCAGGCGTTGCCGCCTTGATCCGGTCGGAGACGCAGATAAGCG
>CAZKSE010000357.1:0-3006 GCA_964555305.1 uncultured Rhodobacter sp.
GCGGCACAACTCTCCTCGCGTTGGGCCGGGCGCCGCGCGCGTTCCGCGCGCGGCGCGGGGCGCGAACGCAAATGGCCGGCACACCGAGGGGTCGTGGCACGCACCCCCGAACTGGACTCATGAAGGCGAAGAACCTGGACTCATCGTCGGGTCAGGCGCGTTCCGCCGCCAGAAGCGGTCGCCCTGCCCCCCGTTGCGCCCCCACCGAACGTTGCCTGCGGCGCCCCGGAATCGGTCTCGATACGCGCCGATGCCACCTGTTTGCCATACGTTTGCCATACGCTTGCCATACGCTTGCCATACGTCTGCCATACCCGGTTTTTCCAACAGGGCAAGGCCAGAGGCCGGTTTCGGCCGCGCCGCGCCCCGCGCGCCGCGCGCTCGTGCAAGGTCTCGTTTACCGTGTCCGCCCGCCCTCAGGCATCGGCCGCGCGGGGATGGTCCTTCGCCTTGCGCTTTTCCAGAAGCCGGGTCAGCCAGTCCGGGTCCATCTCGGGGACCGAGGACAGCAGCAGGTCCGTATAGGGATGGTGCGGGGGCGTGAACATCTCGGCCTTGGGTCCCTGTTCCACGACCCGCCCCTTCTGCATCACCACCACATCATCGGCGATCGCCTTCACCGTGGCGAGGTCATGGGTGATGAACATGTAGGCCAGGTCCAGCTCGCCCTGAAGCCGGTCCAGAAGCTTCAGAATCCCCTCCGCCACGATCTGATCGAGCGCCGATGTCACCTCGTCGCAGATGATGAACCGCGGCTCGGCGGCCAGCGCCCGCGCGATCCCGATGCGCTGCTTCTGCCCGCCCGAAAGCTCCGACGGCAGCCGGTCGATATACTGGTCGGGCTCCAGCTCGATCAGGTCCAGCAACTCGCGGATCCGCTCGGTCAGCGCCTTGCCACGCAGGCCCAGATACATCTGCGCCGGCCGGCCGATCAGCTTTCGGATCGTCAGTTTCGGGTTCAGCGCGGTATCGGCCATCTGGTAGATCATCTGCGCATGACGCAACTGATCGCGCGTCCGCTTGCGGTAATCCGCGGGCAGCGCCTGCCCCTCGAACAGGACCTCGCCGCGGGTCGGCGGCAAAAGCCCAGTGATGACCCGCGCCGCGGTGGACTTGCCCGAACCGGACTCGCCCACCACCGCCACCGTGCGCCGGGCATGGATGTCGAAGCTCACGTCCTTCAACACCTCCACCGGCCCGTAAGAGGCCGAGACACCGCGCACCGACACCACCGGCTCTCCCCGCGGGGCCGCCTGCGCCTCGCGCTGGAAGCTTCGCACGGCCCAGAGCGACTTGGTGTATTCGGCCTTCGGCTCGGTCAGCATGGTGCGGGTGTCGGCCTCCTCGATCTCCTCGCCCTTGAGCAGGATCTTGATCCGGTCGGCCATCTGCGCCACCACCGCCAGGTCATGGGTGATGTAGATCGCGGCGGTGCCGAACTCCTCGACGATGTTGCGGATCGCGGCCAGAACCTCGATTTGCGTGGTCACATCGAGCGCCGTCGTCGGCTCGTCGAAGATGATCAGATCCGGCCGGCAGGACATCGCCATCGCCGTCATCGCCCGCTGCAATTGCCCGCCCGAGACCTGGTGCGGATAGCGAAAGCCGATCTCCTCGGGGTTGGGAAGTTGCATCTGGCGATAGAGCTTGACCGCGTCGCGCTCGGCCTCGGCGCGCGACATGACGCCGTGGCGCACCGGGGCCTCGACATACTGGTCCATCAGCTTGTGCGCGGGGTTGAAACTGGCCGCGGCGGATTGCGCGACATAGGCGATGCGCTTGCCGCGCAGGCGGCGCAGCTTGTCCTGACTTGCCTTGCGCAGGTCGGTGCCGTCGAAATCGATCACCCCGCCCGAAATGCGGCAGCCATCCCGCGCAAAGCCCATCGCGGCAAGCCCGATCGTCGATTTGCCCGCACCGGATTCGCCGATCAGCCCCAGCACCTCGCCGCGGCGCAGGGTCAGATCGACCCCCTTGACGATGGGCAGCCAGTCGTCGCCGGATTTGCCGTCGATGCGCAGGTCGCGTATGGACAGAAGCACGTCTTTCTCGGCCATGCCGGTCACTCCTTCAGGCCACTGGCGCGGTAGAGTTGCCAGTCGACGACGAAGTTCACCGCCACCGTCAGCAGCGCGATGGCCCCAGCCGGCAGAAGCGGCGTGACGTCGCCGAAGGTGATGAGCGTCGCATTCTCGCGCACCATCGAGCCCCAGTCGGCGGTCGGCGGCTGGATGCCGAGGCCGAGGAAACTGAGCGCCGAGATGGACAGGAAGACGAAGCAGAAACGCAGCCCGAATTCGGCGACCAGGGGCGCGGTCACGTTCGGCAGGATCTCGCGCGTGATCAGGTAGCCCAGCCCCTCGCCCCTGAGGCGCGCGGCCTCGATATAGTCCATGACCACCACCCCCTCGGAGACGGCGCGGGTCAGGCGGAAGACGCGGGTGGAATCGATCACCGCGATGACCAGGATCAGCGTCAGGATCGAGGTGCCGAAGATCGTCAGGAGCAGGAGCGCGAAGATCAGGGACGGGATCGCCATCAGCACATCGACCAGCCGCGACAACCCCTGGTCCAGCCACCCCCCCACCGTCGCCGCGAGAAGCCCGAGGATCGAGCCGATCAGGAAGGCCAGAGCCGTGGTGGCGAAGGCGATGCCCACGGTGTTGCGCGTGCCGTAGATCATGCGGCTGAACATGTCGCGCCCCAGCGCGTCGGTGCCCAGCCAGTGATCGCCCGACCAGGGCATGAACTGGCTTCCCACCACCATGCGCTCCGGAAAGGGTGCGATGGCCGGGGCGAGGATCGCGATGATCGCATAGACCAGGATCACCAACATGCCGAAGGCTGCGGTCAACGGGGCGTCGCGCAGGGCGCGGCTGACCTCGCCCCGCGTCAGGGTGGCGGCGGCCTTGCGGAAGCTCCAGGCCAGGGCGGCGGCGACGGCAAGCGCCACCGCGAGCCAGAAAAGGAAGATGATCACACCCATGCCGCCCTCACTTCCGGTGC
>CAZKSE010000358.1:0-2998 GCA_964555305.1 uncultured Rhodobacter sp.
TGGTGACCTTGTCGACCACTTCCTTGAAGTCGAAGGCGTTGACGAAGGCCTCGCACGAAGCGAAGAACACCTGGCCGACTACCCGATACTCCCGAGCGCGGCCTTCGTCCACTGACTGCGAACCGACATGCATGTACCGGCCGACCTTGGTTGCGAAGAAGATGCCCGAGAGCAGCACGCCCACCAGCACGCCCTTGGCCAGATCGTGGGTCAGCACCACGACGACGACCGTCGCGACCATTACGATGCTGGAACTGGGCGGGTTCTTGCTGAGATCTCGAATGGACGCCCAGTTGAAGGTGCCGATGGACACCATGATCATTACTGCTACGAGGGCAGCCATCGGGATCTGGGCGACCCAGCTTCCGAGGAACACAACCATCAGCAGGAGGTAGATGCCCGCCAGCAGCGTCGACAACCGTCCGCGACCGCCCGATTTGATATTGATTACCGACTGCCCGATCATTGCGCAGCCGGCCATGCCCCCGATGAAACCCGTAGCGACGTTGGCCGTGCCCTGCCCGATGCATTCGCGCCGCTTGTCGCTCTTCGTGTCGGTCAGGTCATCGACGATGGTCGCGGTCATCATCGACTCGAGCAGACCGACCACCATCAGCGTCATCGAGTAAGGGAAGATGATCGTCAGTGTTTCGAAGTTGAGCGGAATGTCGGGAATGAGAAACATCGGCAGGCTGTCCGGCAACTCGCCCATGTCGCCGACCGTGCGCACATCCAGACCAAGCCAGATGGACAGAATCGTCAGGCCTATGATGCAGATCAGCGGCGAGGGCACGGCACGTGTCACATAAGGCAACAGGTAGATGATGCCGAGCCCGCCCGCGACCATTGCATACACTATCCAGCTCACGTTGATCAGTTCTGGCAGCTGCGCGAGGAAAATCAGGATCGCCAGGGCGTTGACGAAGCCGGTGACCACCGAGCGCGACACGAAGCGCATCAGCGCGTCCAGCCGCACGACACCGGCGATGATCTGGAGGATGCCGGTGAGCACGGTCGCTGCGAGCAGATACTCGAGCCCGTGTTCCTTGACCAGCGTGACCATGAGCAGCGCCATCGCGCCGGTCGCCGCCGAGATCATGCCCGGCCTGCCGCCCGTGAAAGCGATGACCACGGCCATGGAGAAAGATGCGTAGAGGCCGACTTTCGGATCGACGCCGGCGATGATGGAGAAGGCGATCGCCTCCGGAATCAGCGCCAGGGCGACGACGAGACCGGCCAGCGCGTCGCCGCGGACGTTGGAGAACCAGTCCTGACGGATGCTGTTGGGTGACATGTGGGGTTATCCGTTTCATATCGCGCTGTGCGCGCGAGTGATGCAGTGTTGCAACCCGTCATGCGCTGCATGATGGGGGCGACTGTCATGTAAGGCGTGCCTCGACCGGGAGCGACACGCTTGCATCGATGTGGCAAGCAGCGTGGGAGTCAGGGGCCATGAGCCCGGCGTAGGTCGAAGGGGAATGAGTGCTTACAAGGGACTGTCGCCGTCGGAGAACAGGAGGCTGCGCACTATACAAAAGTTGCTGCATTGCAGCAAGTCGTGACGGGGGAGCTTGAGTCAAGCTGCCGGGGTTGCACGTGCTGAAGACCGCGCCTGTGGCCTCACGACCTTGTCATGACCGACGATCTAGGAGTGAGCGGAATCGAGGGCGAAAGCCTCTGTCGGTGTTCGGCAGCGGGGAGGCACGGAGCTTGACAAAACTAGAGAACTAGGGATCTAATTGCGACATGGATTCCTGTGAACTGCCAACCGAAGAGCAAGCTGTTGCCGCGCTCGCTGCGCTGAGCAACACCACACGGCTGCGCCTGTTCAGGGTCCTGATCAAGGCCGGCCGTGATGGACTGAATGTGGGGGAATTGCAGCGGCTGCTCGATCAGCCTGCATCGACGCTTGCACACCACCTGGGAAAGTTGACCGGGGCCGGGCTGGTGCGGCAGACACGGCAGGGGCGGGAGGTTATTTGCACCGCGAGCTACGAACGTATGGACGGCCTGCTGGCTTATTTGACGGAGAAGTGTTGTACCGGAGTGAACTCCGGATCCTGATTGTTTTTTTGTCGCTAAAGAACTAGAAACCTAGAGGTGTAGAAACATGGCGGAGATTCAATTGACGCTCGGCAACCACCTTCGGCGCCTGCGTCGCGCCGACGCCGTGGTGGTAGCCATCCTCGCAATTCTGACTGCGCTCGCATTCCAGGTGCCGGATCAATTGCAGCCGACGCTCGTGTTCGTCCTCAATGCGTTGATCTCCATCGCGCCCTTCCTCATCGCTTCGGTGTTCGTGGCGGCCTACGCCAAGGCCAGCGGCGCAGACAACCTCATTGCCCGCGCGTTTCACGGACAGGGTTTGCGTATGGTCGGAGTGGCGGCGTTCATGGGTGCGGTTTCGCCGTTCTGTTCGTGCGGAGTGATCCCGTTGATTGCCGCCTTGCTCGCAATGGGGGTGCCGCTGGCGCCAGTCATGGCGTTCTGGCTCGCCTCGCCGCTGATGGATCCGTCGATGTTCGTGCTCACGGTTGGCGTCATGGGGTTCGAGTTCGCGGTCGGAAAATCGTTTGCAGCCGTCGGAGTGGGCCTTCTGGGCGGCTACGGTGTCTGGCTGCTTCAGCGCGCAGGCCTGCTTGGCAGCCCGCTTCGCGAAGGTATTGGAAATGGTGGATGCGGCGGCGCGCGTGTCCGTAATCCGAAACCGGTTGCTTGGCGCTTCTGGGGAGAGCCCTCGCGCCGTCGTGCGTTCTTCGAGGGCGGTGGGAAGAACCTCCTCTTCCTCGGCAAATGGCTGACGCTTGCGTTCGTCCTGGAAAGTCTGATGCTGCGCTTCCTGCCCGCCGACTGGGTGGTGCAACTCGTCGGCCAGGACGGCTGGCGTTCTGTGGTCGTGGCGGCGCTGGTCGGCGTGCCGGCGTACCTGAACGGATATGCTGCCCTGCCACTGGTGGGAGCGTTGATCGATCAAGGCATGGCGGCCGGTGCCGGCATG
>CAZKSE010000359.1:0-2992 GCA_964555305.1 uncultured Rhodobacter sp.
CCTCGGCGGCGCGTTCGGCGCGCTTGCGGCGTTCCTCGTCCATCGCGGAGGCATGCGCCGCGCGGGCGGCCTGATCGCGGTCGTCCTGCTGCACGACGGCCTCGTCCGCGTCTGGCGGGGCGGCGGCGGGATCAGGCTTGGCCTTGGGGCCCGGCTTGGCGGGTTTCTGCGACGGGCTCTTGCCCCACTGGTCCGGGCGGCCCATGGACCGCATCTCCTTGTCCAGCTCGTCGAAACCCATCGCGTCCTTGATGTTCCTGCCCGAAGCCGTATCGCGTAGGTCGCGGGCAATATCCTTCACGCCTGCCTCATCGGCCGCAGAGTCCATCGCGCGCTGGAATTCGCGTGCCATGTTCCGCGCCTTGGCGGTGAACTGGCCCAGTGTGCGAAACATCTTAGGCAGGTCCTTCGGGCCGACCACGATCAGCGCCACGACGCCGATGATCAGAAGTTCCGTCCACCCCAAGTCGAACATGCGTGAACCTCGGTCCCCTCAAGTGCTGCGCGCAGATGCTCAGGTCTTGTCGCGTTCGCCTTCCGGCGTGACGTCGCGGGCGCGGTGCAGGGCGTCGTCCTCGGGCTTGTTCTCAAGCTCTTCGGTGCCGTCCTTCACCCCCTTCTTGAAGGCCGTGATGCCCTTTCCGACCTCGCCCATGAGCGAGGCGATCTTGCCGCGTCCGAACAGGACCAGCACGACGATGGCGATGAGCAGCAGGCCCCAGGGACCGGCGTTGTTGATGAAATGCGGCGTGACCATGAAGGTACTCAGCATGGCGGACTCCTGTCGTCGGGCGGGCGGCGCGCGGGGCGCGGACCCGGAATGGCTCGGTTATCGCACTGGCCTTTATCTATGCGCAGGGTCGGTCGGCGCAAAGCGCGAAAAGGGCGCAAACGGGGTGGTCCAAACAGTCTGCTGACAGTATTCTGTCAGTATGCTCCCCCCTCTACGTCAGCAGCCTTCCGCCATGACCAACCCGCGACACCCCGCCGACAAACCGGCTTTCCTTCCCCGGGCAACGACATGAAACGCGACCAGCGGCTCTATGACCTGGTACAGCTGATGCGCGACGGACGAGTGCGCACGGCGTCCGAACTGGCGCGTGCGATGGGGGTTTCCACGCGCACGATCTGGCGCGACATGGCGATCATGGCGCAAACCGGCCTGCCCGTCGCCGGAGAGCGCGGTGTCGGCTACATCTTGCGTGAGCCACTGGTGCTGCCGCCGACCGTGCTGACCCCGGATGAACTGGCTGCGCTGGAGGAAGCACTGCGCGGGTTGGCCCACCAACACGACCACCCCCGTGCCCGCGCCGCACGCTCATTGCTCTACAAGGTGGCAACGCTCTTGCCACAGGCCGGCATCGTCCCCGATTCCGACTGACCGCGCAACCAGAGCGCCCCTCGCGTGTTTGCTTTCAGACCGTGAGGCCTTTAGACATTCAGGGCAACCGACAGGAAGGAAGACACCGGCATGTGCGGCATCTGTGGAGAGATCCGGTTCGGAAACGGGGCGGTTGCCTCGGCAGGGGCGATCGAGCGGATGGCCGACTGCATGGCCCCACGCGGCCCCGACGGGGCGGGTGTGGTGATGCGCGGCCGGGTGGCCTTTGGTCACCGGCGGCTGAAGATCATTGACCTGTCCGAAGCATCCTCGCAGCCCTTTGTCGACACGCATCTGGGCCTGACGATCGCCTTCAACGGCTGCATCTACAACTATCCCGAACTCCGCAAGGAACTGGAGGCGAAGGGCCATGTCTTCGCCTCGACCGGCGATACCGAGGTGATCCTGAAGGCCTGGCACGAGTGGGGACCGCAGGCGCCGAAGCGGTTCCTGGGCATGTTCGCCTTCGCCATACATGAGCGCGACTCGGGGCGCGTGACCTTTGTGCGCGACCGCTTCGGGATCAAGCCGCTTTACTATGCCGAGGGCAAAGGCTGGGTTCGCTTTGCCTCATCCTTGCCGGCGCTTCTGGCAGCAGGGGACGTCGACACCACGATCGACCGCGTGGCGTTGCACCACTACATGAGCTGGCATGCCGTCGTCCCGCCCCCGCGCACGATCCTTGCGGGCGTGCGCAAATTGCCTCCCGCGACCATCCGCGTCATCGAGGCCGATGGCGCCACGACCGACACGGTCTACTGGGAGCCAAGCTTCGAGCGCAGCGCCGAGGATGCTGAGCGGCCGGCCGAGGAATGGAACGAGATGGTGCTGGAGAGCCTGCGCACCGCCGTTCGCCGCCGGATGGTGGCCGATGTGCCGGTTGGCGTGCTTCTGTCGGGGGGCGTGGACAGCTCCCTGATCGTGGGCCTCCTCGCCGAGGAAGGACAGGAAGGCCTTGCCACCTATTCCATCGGCTTCGAGGAGGCACATGGCGAGAAGGGCGATGAATTCGTCTATTCCGACCTTATTGCCCGCCACTACGGCACCAAGCACCACAAGATCTTCATCCCCAGCGAAGAGATGCGGGAAAACCTGCCTAACGCTATCGCCGCGATGTCCGAGCCGATGGTGAGCTATGACAATATCGGCTTCTACCTGCTCAGTCGGGAGGTCTCGAAAACCATCAAGGTGGTCCAGTCGGGCCAGGGCGCGGACGAGGTCTTTGGCGGCTATCACTGGTATCCTCCGATGGCCGACGCCAACGACCCCGCCGCGGCCTATGCCGAGGCCTTCTTCGACCGCGACCATGCGCGTATAGCCAAGCATCTGGCGCCCGAATGGCTGGCCGACCGCGACGCCTCGCGCGAGTTTGTCGAGGAGCATTTCGCCCGCCCCGGCGCCGATGATCCCGTCGACAAGGCGCTGAGGCTGGATACCAACGTCATGCTCGTCGACGACCCGGTGAAGCGTGTCGACAACATGACGATGGCTTGGGGGCTGGAGGCACGAGTGCCGTTTCTCGATCACGAGCTGGTCGAACTGGCCGGCCGCATCCCGGCGCAGCACAAGCTGGCGCATGGCGGCAAGGGCGTCCTGAAGGAAGCAGCACGC
>CAZKSE010000360.1:0-2991 GCA_964555305.1 uncultured Rhodobacter sp.
CGGTCTTGGCGTCCTGTGGGGGCTCTGCCGGCGCCTCGGCCGTCACGACGGCGGGGGTGGCGGCGGCGTTGCGGGCGCGCGATTCGGGCGTTTCCACCAGCATCGATTCGCTGTCGTCCCGGGCATCGACGGCGGGCAGCGGTGCCTGCGGTTCGCGCGCCGGACGGTCGCGTCGGCGGTCGTCGCGGCGGTCGTCACGGTTGTCATCGCGGTTGCGGTCATCGCGGCCTTCGGGACGCCCTTCGCTGCGGCGGTTGCGACCCTGACCGGCGTCGCGGCTTGAGTCACGACCGCCCTCACGCCCCTCGTCCCGGCCGGTCTGCTCGGCGCTGAACTGGCCATCGTCACGGCCGCCGCGGTCGTTGTCGTCGCGCCCGTCGCTGCGGCGGTTATGACCGTTCTGAGCGTGTTGCTGCGAATGCTGCTGGGGTTGCTGCTGTTGCCGCGCTTCCTGTTCGCGCGCCATCTCGCGCTGCGCTTCACTCAGCATTCGGGTGTAATGTTCGGCATGCTGGAGGAAATTCTCGGCCGCGACCCGATCGCCCGAGAGCTGCGCATCGCGCGCGAGCACAAGGTACTTGTCGATGATCTGTTGCGGCGTGCCGCGCACCTTCCCCTCGGGGCCGGAGCTGTCGAAAACGCGGTTGACGATATTGCCCAGCGACTTGGGACGGTTCGACTTCGAACGCGAACGTTGCTTGGATGATCTCATAAATTCTTTTTCCGGCCTTGCAGAGGCTTGGGACCCGCACCACGCCAACGTGGCGCGCATGCTTCGGGTCTGTCTCGGGTAGTGGTGCGTCGCAGGGGCGACGGGCGTGGTGCGATCGCCCCCGGCACGTTTTCGAGTAAACATGCCTCACGCCCGCTTACAACCCCGAATCTGCAAAAAAACCCGCGCGTCGGCCCGTTCTGGAGCATTCGTGAGAAGTGTTTCAGGCGTTAGCGCTCACCGGCGCGACTTACCCACAAGGCTCAGGTCCGGGCTCACGTCCGGGCTCACGTCTGGGATCACGTCCGGGCGCGCGCATGAACCACCCGGTCGCGTCCGTCCAGATCGGGGCGACAACCGATCTCCTCCAGCCCCGCCTGCGCCAGCAACTCGCTGACCTCGGCCCGCTGGGTGGGGCCGATCTCCAGCAGGATCCGGCCGCCCGGCGCCAGATGCGCGGGGGCTCCGGCGGCGATGGCGCGGTAGGCGTCCAGCCCGTCCGCGCCGCCCAGAAGAGCGCCCGCGGGTTCCCAGTCGCGGGTTTCCGGGGCGAGGGCTGGCATCTCGACGGCGGCCAGATAGGGCGGGTTGGCCACGATCAGGTCGAAACGTCCCTCGACCCCGTCATACCAGTCCGAGAGCGCCCAGTCGCAGCGCGCCGCCACGCCCAGGGCTTGCGCGTTCTCCTGGGCGATCCGCAGTGCCGGGGCCGATTGGTCCACGCCCAGCCCGCGCGCCCTGCCGCGCTCCGCCAGAAGCGTGAGCAGGATCGCCCCCGATCCCGTGCCCAGATCCAGCACGCGGGAAAACGCCTCCTCCAGCGCGGCGGCGATCAGGACCTCTGTTTCGGGCCTTGGATCAAGGACTTCCGGCGTGACCTTGAAATAGCGTCCCCAGAAGTTCCGCTGCCCGATGATCTGGCTCACGGGTTGGCGCGCGGCGCGGGCGGTCAGCGCCGCCTCCAGCCGTGTCGCGGCATCCGGGGCGAGCGCATCATCGAGATGCAGGGTCAGGCGGTCGGCGGGGACCTGCACCGCATGGGCCAGAAGCAGGCGGGCATCGCGCGCGGCATCCGGCACGCCGGCGGCCTTCAGGCGGGCGACGGCCGCCGGCAGGGCCTCGCGCGGCGTCATGCCTCCATCTCGGCGAGCTTGGCGGCCTGATCATGGGCGATCAGCGCGCTGACCACCGGCTCCAGATCGCCGGCCATGACCTGCGGCAGCGCATAGAGCGTCAGGTTGATCCGGTGGTCCGTCAGACGCCCCTGCGGGAAGTTGTAGGTGCGGATGCGTTCGGAACGGTCGCCGCTGCCGACCTGCGCGCGGCGGTCGGCGGCGCGTTCGTCGGCCTGACGGCGGCGTTCCATGTCGAAAAGCTTGGCGCGCAGCACGTCCATCGCCAGCCGCCGGTTCTGGTGCTGGGACTTTTCCGAACTGGTCACGATCAGCCCGGTCGGCAGATGGGTGATGCGCACCGCCGAGTCGGTCGTGTTCACATGCTGCCCGCCGGCGCCCGAGGCGCGCATCGTGTCGATGCGGATATCGCTGTCGGGGATCTGCAAATCCACTTCGCCGGCTTCCGGCAGGACGGCGACGGTCGCGGCCGAGGTATGGATCCGCCCGCCCGATTCGGTGACCGGCACCCGCTGGACGCGGTGCACGCCGGATTCGAATTTCAGCCGCGCGAAGGCGCCCTCGCCGTTGACCCGCATCACCGCCTCGCGCACGCCGCCCAGTTCGGTCTCGGTCAGGCTGATCAACTCGCCCTGCCAGCCCTGCGCTTCGGCGTAGCGCTGATACATGCGCAGAAGGTCGCCGGCGAACAGGGCGGCTTCCTCGCCGCCGGTGCCGGGCCGGATCTCGACGATCGCGGGGCGGTCGTCGGCGGCATCGCGGGGCAGAAGCGCGATGCGCAGCTGCGCTTCCAGCTCGGGCAGGCCGGCGTCCAGTTGCGCGATCTCGTCCTCGGCCAGCGCGCGCATTTCGGGGTCAGCCAGCAGCGCCTCGGCCTCGGCGCGTTGCGCGCGGGCCGCGCGCCAGGCCTCGATCGCGGTGACGACGGGTTTCAGCGCGGCGTATTCGCGGCCAAGCTCGGCCAGCTCGCCGGTATCCGCGCCCTCGGCAAGGCGCGCCTCCAGGTAGCCGTGGCGGCGCAGGATCTGATCCAGTCTCTCGGTGGGCAGCATGGCGCGGTCTTGGCCCCGTGCGGCCGTGCCGTCAAGCCCGCGCTATTGCAGGAAGGGCATCGGATCGACGCTTTCGAAACCTTCGCGGACCTCG
>CAZKSE010000361.1:0-2983 GCA_964555305.1 uncultured Rhodobacter sp.
CGTGCGCTGAGCTATCGTCAGCTTGCAGAGCGTGTCGCAGCAGTTGCGCTTGAACTGGAGCGCGCCAAGGTCCGCAAGGGCGATATCGTCGCCATTCTGTCGCGGCGCAGTATCGAGCTGGTAGCAGCGGAACTGGCCATTCTTTCGGTCGGCGCTGCTTTTGTTGCGCTTGATCCCGGGCACCCCGTTGACCATTTGCGCGGCATTCTCAGGGAAGCGGCGCCGGTCGTCGTGCTGATCCACGGCGAACAGGCCGCCCTGGCCGGCGCGATTGTTGGGACCGACTATCCGGTAATCGGCCTGACAATGTCTGCGGTCGCTGACCCCGAGGCAGTGTTGGCGTCCCGCCACCGCAACACTGCGCAGGGGCCCTGTCCTGAGGATCTTGCCTATGTGATCTACACCTCGGGCTCGACGGGCCGCCCAAAGGGTGTGATGGTTCCCCATCGCGGGGTCTGCCGCCTGGTGCGTGGACAGGATTATGCGGATCTTGGCCCTGATCAGGTGGTGTTGCACATGGCTGCCGTGGCCTTTGATGCCAGCATCATCGAAATCTACAGCGCCTTGCTGAACGGGGGCGCGCTTGCCATTCTTCCCGATGCCGCGCCCTCGCTTGACCGTATCGCGGAAGTGCTGGCCGATAATCAGGTTACGACCGCGTTCATCACGGCGGGCCTGTTTCACGTCATAGCCGAACATCAGGTTGACGCCCTCGCCCCGCTGTCTCAGGTCATCCCCTGCGGTGATGTCTTGTCTGAATACGTCGTCAACAAGGTGATGACCCGGCATCATGGCCTGCGCATCATCAACGGCTACGGCCCCGCCGAGAATACGGTGGGAACCTGCTTTCACACGATTGACCGCAGCCGCTGGACCGGTGGCCCCGTGCCGATCGGCAGCGGGCTTGCGCATGACCGGCTGTTCATCCTTGACGACGACAACCAGCCGCTGCCTGCGGGCGAGATCGGTCAACTCGCGGTCGGCGGGGCGGGGCTTGCGCTTGGTTACCTGGGACGACCGGACCTGACCGCCGAAAAGTTCCCGCATGTGGACTTTCCCGGTTTCCGCGGGCGGGTCTATCTTACCGGCGATCTGGCGCGGATTGATGACGAAGGGGTGGCCTGGTTCCATGGGCGGGCTGACCGTCAGATCAAGATCAACGGCCAGCGCGTGGAACTTGATGAGGTCGAACATGCCTTGCGCCGTCAGACCGGTGTTGATGACGCTGCTGCGGTGCCTTATCGCCGCCCCGATGGCACCCGGCAGGTGGTGGCCGTGGTCGCCTCTGCCACCGGCAACCCTGCGGCGCTGATTGACCGGGTGCTTTCGGGGATGCGGCGCTCGGTTCCCGCCGCGATGGTGCCGTCGCTGGTGGTGGTGCGACCGGCGCTGCCGCTGTCGCATTCGGGCAAGGTGGACCGCAAACGCATTCTGGCCGAGCTTACCGCCGCCGGGCAGCCGGGCGCACAGAGGCCCTTGCCGCCGGTCGGCTGCTCAGCGGTGAGAGCGGCGTGGCAAGAGGTGCTGGGCAGGACCGACCTGAGCGAGGACCGCACCTTTTTTGACCACGGCGGCACCTCGCTGCAGCTGATCGCTGTTCATTCGATCCTGCAGGAACAGTTGAACCGCGAGTTTGACATAGCGCTGCTGTTCGAGTTCACGCGCCTGCGCGATCTCGAACAGCAGCTGGCGACCGTCAAACCGGCAGAGGGGGCAGCCCCTCCGCCAGATCCCATCGCGCAGCGCCGTGCCGCCATGGCGCGGGTCCGGAACAGGAAGGTGGCCTTGTAATGAACGCTCCCCTCACATTTCATGATGAGCTTGGTGATGCCATCGCGATTGTCGGCCTGTCCGGGCGCTTCCCTGGCGCAGGCTCGGTTCAGGCGTTCTGGTCCGCCATCCTCGAAGGGCGCGAACTGTTCTCGCCGCACCCGCCCGAGGCCCTTGCCGATGCCTTTACCGATGCCGAACGGGCGCAACCCAACTATGTGCCGGTGCGCCCGGCGCTGGAGGATGCGGGCATGTTCGACGCCGAATTCTTCGGGATGCTGCCGCGCGAGGCTGCGATGACGGACCCCCAGTTCCGGGTCTTTCTGGAAACCTGCTGGGAAGCGCTGGAAGACGCCGGGCACGATCCGGCGCGCGCGCCGGGGCCGGTGGGCGTGTTCGGCGGGGCGGCAATGTCCACCTATTTCCTCAGCAGCGTGCTGAAGGACCGTGCCACCCTCGAAACCGTGATCTCCAATTACCAGCTTGGCGAGTTTCCGGCGCTCACGGGCGCGCTTGGCGACACCCTTTCAACCCGCGTTGCGTTCAAGCTGGGGTTGACGGGCCCGGCGATGACGGTGGGCTGTGCCTGTTCCACCTCGCTTGTCGCCATCGCGCAGGCGGTGCAAAGCCTGCTGGCCCATCAATGCGACATGGCGCTTGCCGGGGGCGTTTGCATCACCTTTCCGCAGCAGCGCGGCTATTTCTACCTTGAGGGCGGCATGGCCTCGCGCGATGGGCATTGCCGCCCCTTCGATGCCGAGGCCAGCGGCACCATCTTCGGCCATGGTGCGGGCGTTGTCGCCTTGCGTCGGTACGCCGATGCGGTCGCCGACGGCAATTCCATCTACGCGCTCATCCGGGGCGTCGGCCTGAACAACGACGGCAACGACAAGATCGCCTTCACCGCTCCCAGCGTCATGGGACAGGCCCTTGCCATTGCTGATGCGCAGGGGGTGGCGGGGGTGGAGCCGGAAAGCATCGGCTATATCGAGTGCCATGGCACGGCCACGCCGCTGGGCGATCCCATTGAATTCGAAGCGTTGAGCCGGGCTTTCGCGGGCGTTCCGGCCGGGCGGGTGCGGCTGGGATCGGTCAAGGCGAATGTCGGGCACCTGGACGCGGCGGCGGGTGTTGCCGGGGTGATCAAGACCGCGCTCATGCTGCGTGACCGGGTTATCCCGCCGATGACGAATTTCACGGCCCCGAACCCCCG
>CAZKSE010000362.1:0-2976 GCA_964555305.1 uncultured Rhodobacter sp.
TCGACCGCCCCGCCAAGGACTTTCGCCGCGCGCGCTCCGCACTGCTGAACCTGATACCCACAACCACCGGATCGGCCACTGCGATCATCCAGATATACCCCGAGCTAGAGGGGCGGCTGAATGGTCACGCCGTGCGGGTGCCGCTACTCAACGCCTCCTTGACCGATTGCGTCTTCGAACTGGACCGTGCAACGACGGCCGAAGAGGTCAACGACCTCTTCCGCGCCGCTGCAGCCAAGGGCCCGCTGAAGGACATTCTAGGCTTCGAGGACCGGCCCCTGGTTTCGACCGACTTTCGAAGCGACCCGCGCTCGTCCATCGTCGATGGCCCTTCGACCATGGTCATCAACGGCACGCAGGTGAAGATCTATGCATGGTATGACAACGAAATGGGATACGCCCATCGGCTCGTCGACGTCGCGCTGATGGTCGGCGGCGAATGACCGACCGGCCGCTGGCCGCTTATGGCGCAGTGACGGCGGCCTATTGGGCGTTCATGCTGTCGGATGGCGCGCTCAGGATGCTGGTGCTTCTGCATTTCCACATCCTGGGATTTTCGCCAGTCCAGCTCGCCTATCTCTTCCTGCTTTACGAACTCGCCGGGATCATCACCAACTATTCCGCCGGCTGGATAGCCACGCGCTTCGGCCTGACCCGTACACTCTATGCCGGGCTGGGACTGCAGATCGCGGCGCTGCTAGCCCTGGCGATGCTGGATCCCGGCTGGGCGATCGGCGCATCACTCGTTTACGTGATGGTGGTCCAGGGTGTGTCCGGCGTGGCCAAGGATCTGGCCAAGATGGCCTCGAAAAGCGCGGTCAAACTGCTCGCCCCGGCCGAAGGGGACGGACTGTTCCGCTGGGTTGCGGCACTGACTGGATCAAAGAACGCGGTCAAGGGGCTCGGCTTTCTGCTGGGTTCCGGACTTCTGGCGACACTTGGCTTTGGGCCTGCCGTCCTCGCGATGGCCGCAGTGCTGGCCGCGATCCTTGTCGGCGTTCTGATCGGCATGCCCGACGGCCTGCCCGCGGGCCGCAAGGGACCACGCTTGCGCGAGGTCTGGTCGCTCGATCCGGACATCAACCGCCTCGCGCTCGCACGGCTTTTCCTTTTCGGCGCGCGCGATGTCTGGTTCGTCGTTGGTATCCCGGTCTACTTCTACGCCGTCTTGTCTGACGGCACCGCAGAAGGCAACCGTGCCGCCTTCTTCCTGATCGGCGGCTTCATGGCCTTGTGGATCATCCTCTACGGCGCGGTGCAGGCAGCGGCTCCACAGGTGTTGCGCGCCGGTCGGCGCCCCGCAAGTGCGCTGGTTGCCGAAGCACGCCGGTGGGCACTGCGCCTGACCTTTATCCCCGCTGCATTGGCCCTACTTGCCTGGCTCGCGGGCGACCCCGCTCCCTGGCTGACCGCCGCGCTGATAGCAGGCCTTCTGCTTTTCGGAGCGGTCTTTGCGATCAACTCTGCGCTTCATTCCTGGTTGATCCTAGACTTCGCGCAGGATGTCCGGGTGAGCATGGACGTCGGCTTCTACTACATGGCGAATGCTGCCGGCCGACTTCTGGGAACGCTGCTTTCCGGACTGAGCTACCAGTGGGGTGGCCTGTCGCTCTGCCTCGCGACGGCAGCGGCACTGCTTGGGCTCAGCACCATTAGCGCCGCACGTCTTCGCGACTGACGCAAAAATTCCGCCCGCCTCACGCACGGCCCGTATAAGGCGCGCAATGGCACTTGCAAATCATTTGCCCGCAGGTTAGGTGCGCGGTCAAGTCGGAGTGTAGCTCAGCCTGGTAGAGCACTGTCTTCGGGAGGCAGGGGCCGGAGGTTCGAATCCTCTCACTCCGACCATTTAAATCAGGCACTTGCGAGGCGCGGCCGGATAGCCGCAGAGGTGGGTATTTGCACTATGGTGCAAATTGCCCCGATCGCGCGCGCGCAGAGCCGTTTCGCGGCACAATATGTGGTGCCTGGGGCTCAATCGCTCACAAGGGCGACCTTTGTCCGCGCCGGGCCAGAAAATCGAAGCCCCGGCGCGCTGGCGGGCGCGACCGGGGCAGATGGCTGGTCAGGACAGGACTTTAGCCGAGTAGCAGCACCCTACCATCGCGACCGGCGCGCGGCAATCCTCTGCAAGCGCTACGGATTGACCGCCACGATGGCCGACACGGTCGCAGGCCTCGCCTGGGGGGCGGGGGCATGAGTGGGACTTTCGATATCCAGCGGCACATATGGGCTGACGAATCGTTGTCCGGGAACGCGAAAGTGGTTGCTCTGTGCCTGGCCCGGCATCAGCGCACCGCCGCCGGCTTTTCCTGGCCGAGCGTCCGCACCCTGAGCCGAGAGACGCGCCTCTCGAGCCGTGCAGTGCAGTACGCTATCCGCGAGCTTGGAGAGGCCGGACTTCTCACGGTTGACCAAGGCAGCGGACCGGGCGGCGTCAATCGTTATCGGATCGCCGCGAAGTCCGAACGGCCGGCCGAAGAGCTGGCCGGGGAAGCTGCACAAGGGGGTGCACCTGATGCACCCCCCCTGCATGAGGTGCACCCCCCCCCTGCACCACGTGCACCCAAACTGGAAAGGGAACCATTACTTCCTCTCGCTTCGCTCGAGGAAGGCGGCGGGGCCGCCGTCGAGGCCGCCCCGGGCGATCTGGCGAAGGCGATGTTCGACACCGGCGTCGCGTATCTCGGTCAGGCCGGGTTCTCTGAGAAAAAGGCCAGGCGGCTCATCGGCCGATGGCGAAAGGGTCGGCACCCCGGCGAGGTCCTGGCAGCGCTGATGGCCGCTCAGCGCGAGGGTGCGACCGATCCGGTCCCCTTCATCGAAGCGACGCTGCGCCAGCGCGCGGCGCAGATTATTCCGTTCAGGACAGGACAGGACCATGACGCATCATCTGATCTCTTCTCCCCGCGGGCACCACGTGGCGGAGCTTGTCTTATGGAATTCCCGGCTCCTGAGGCAAAAAGGAGCCGCTGC
>CAZKSE010000363.1:0-2971 GCA_964555305.1 uncultured Rhodobacter sp.
TGGCGACGCTGACGCCGGGGCTCCGCATCCAGGGCTACATGGTGCAGATGGGTCCCCGCGCCATCGACCGCAGGCGCCTCGATCCTGCCGAGGTCGACCGCAACCCCTTCTGGTGCCCGGATGCCGAGACGGCGGAGAAGTGGGCCGCGGATCTGGACGCGCTGCGCAAGGACGGCAATTCCGTGGGCGCGGTGATCGAGGTGGTGGCGCGCGGCGTGCCGGCCGGGCTGGGCGCGCCGATCTACGCCAAGCTCGACACCGACCTGGCGGCGGCGATGATGTCGATCAACGCCGTGAAGGGCGTGGAGATCGGCACGGGCTTTGCCGCGGCGGCGCTGACCGGAGTGGAGAATGCCGACGAGATCGCGATGGGCGCCGAGGGGCCGGTCTATGGATCGAACCACGCAGGCGGCATCCTCGGCGGGATTTCCACGGGCCAAGAGGTGGTGGTGCGCTTCGCGGTCAAGCCCACCTCCTCGATCCTGACGCCGCGCGGCTCGATCACCCGCGCGGGCACGGCGACCGAGGTGGTCACCAAGGGCCGCCACGATCCCTGCGTGGGGATCCGCGCGGTGCCGGTGGGCGAGGCGATGATGGCCTGCGTGCTGCTCGACCAGCTGCTCCTGCACCGCGGCCAATGCGGCGAGGGGCTGCGCGGCCCGATCCCGCCCGCGGGCTGACCGGAAACGGGGGCGCGCCGGCCGACCCCATCGAGGGGTCGCCCGGCGCCGATGGGCGCTGCCCATCGATTTGCTGCCTCCGCGCGATCCATCCCCCCTCGACGATCAAGGTGCATCGCCTGCGTCAGCGCCGCGCGCGGCCGGAACGGGGTGGGCGGGTGGGAGTGACGGCCGCGCGCGCCCCTCGGCCCGCGCCGCCGTCCCGTAAGAGGCTCAGTTCCCCTCCCAATCCTCGCCGATATGGGTGGCGAGATAGGTCAGGATGATCTCGCGCTCCTCGGGGTCGAGTTCGGGCATCCCCTGATCCTCGACCATCCAGTCCAGCAGCTCGTCCCAGACCTCGCGCGAATAGCCGCCATTGGTCACCGTGCGCAGGCTGTGGCAGGCGATGCAGGCGTAATAGGTCTCTTCCGCGCCGTCGCCGGGGGGCAGGGGCGCGAATTCGTGATCGTCATCGGCAAGGGCCGGTGCGGCGAAGGCGAGGGCGGCAATCGCCGCCCCCCCGAAAAGCAGTTTCCGCATGCTCTCTCCCTCAGACCGCGGTCACGTGGATGCGGTGGCAGGCGTTGTTGAGATAGCCGCGCGGGTTCCAGCCCGGCACGACCATCGGCTGGCTGCGGCCCCGGTTGTCGGTGGCGCGGGCCCAGACCTCGTAATAGCCCGCCTGCGGCGCGGTCACATTCGCCCGCCAGCGCTGCCAGGAATAGCGGTTCGGCGCATCCTCGACCGTCGCGCGCTGCCAGGTCGCGCCGAAATCGACCGACACTTCCATGCCCGTCACCCAGTCATCCCCGGCCCAGGCCTGGCCGCGCACTTCGAACGGGCGCCCGGCCTGCACCTCGGTTCCCGCCTCGGGGTGGGAGATGACCGATTTCACGATCATCGACCCCATGACCATCATGTCCTCATGCGGGACCTCGGCGCCGGGTTCGACCGGATAGCGCGGCACCCGGTAGCTGAGCCCGGTCATGCCCGAGCCGTCATGTTCGCGGTCGCGCACCCAGATGCGCGTCACCCATTTCTGGCTGACCGACCCCGCCCAGCCCGGCGCAACGATCCGCGCCGGGTAGCCATGCGCCAGCGGAATGTCCTCGCCGTTCATCTTCAGCGCGATGATCGTGTGCGGGTCCATCATCTTGTCGATCGGACCCCCGCGCGAAATCGCCTGGCGGTCGGGATCGCCCGACAGGTGGTCGTCATAGCTGAAATGCCCGGTATAGACCGCCGACTGCTTCAGCCCGGCGCGGCGCAGCACATCGCGCAGCCGCACGCCGGTCCATTCGGCATTGCCGATGGCGCCGATCGTCCAGGGGTTGCCGCGCGGCAGCGGGTTGAACCCGGCGCGCCCGTTGCCGCCGCATTCCAGTTGCAGCCGCAGCGTCACCTGCTCGAAGTCGTTCATCAGCTGGTCGTAGGAAAGCTCCAGCTCCTCCTCGACCTCGCCGTCGATCTTCAGCCGCCAGTCCGCCTTGCTCATCGGCATCGGCATGGTGCCGTTGTTGCGGATGAAATGCACATCCGCCGGGGTCACGTCGTCGTCCAGCAGATGCGCCGGCGTCTCCATGTTCACCGGGCGGTCGTTGTGCAGGATCAGATCGCCATGCTTCGATTCCAGCGTGAACTCGTCGACCGTGTCGGCCAGCGCGGCCGGGATCAGACCCAGCGGCATGTTGGCATTGAACGGAATCGTCGTGCCCAGCACCGCCCCCATCGAGGCCAGGCCCGCGCCCCGCAGAAAACCGCGCCGATCCGGTCCGGCCTTGCGACCGAAGACCAGCCAATCGGCGCGTTCGGGGTTTTCATGATAGAGCTCGACGAGCCCGCGTTCTTTCTTCGCCATGCGAATTTCCTCCCGTATGCGGGGCCGGCATCGCGCGGGCCCCGATAGAAAAGACGCAGGGCGGATGCCGAATATTCCCTCATGCTGCGAAAAAATGTCGCAGTCGGCGAAACCTCAGCTCAGGCAGCGTTGGCGCGCGGCGCGCAGCAGGGCGATCTGGTCGGCTGCCGGGACGGCACGGCTGATCGTCGCCTCGTTGAGCGCCGCGGCGATGGTGGCGAAACGCGCCCCGTCCATGTTGCGCGCGATCACCAGGAAGCTCTGCCCGTCCGCCTGCCAACGGGCCGAGCGCAGATCGCCCTGCACCAGAAGCGTCAACGTGCTGTCGAGCCCCGCCGCGGGCGGCAGTTCGAACAGGCTCAGCCGGCACTGGTTGGTGCCGACGAAGGCGTAATGCGTGCCGCTGCGCGCGCCGTCGGACATCAGGGGCGCGGTGCGGGCAAGTCGCAGG
>CAZKSE010000364.1:0-2971 GCA_964555305.1 uncultured Rhodobacter sp.
AAATCCTACGTCTCGATGGCCAAGATGAAGGAGTTGCAGCCCGAGATGATGGCGATCAAGGAGCGCGCCGGCGACGACCGCCAGAAACTCCAGCAGGAGATGATGAAGCTCTACAAGGAAAAGAAGGTGAACCCGGCCGCCGGCTGCCTGCCGATCCTGTTGCAGATCCCGATCTTCTTCTCGCTCTACAAGGTGATCTTCGTCACGATCGAGCTCAGGCACGCGCCCTGGGTCGGGGTCTTCAACGACCTCTCGGCGCCCGATCCGACCTCGATCGTCAACCTCTTCGGGCTGCTGCCTTGGGCCGCGCCCGATCCCAACAGCTTCGCCGCGCTGATCCTGATCGGCATCATGCCGCTGATGTTCGGCTTCACCATGTGGCTGCAGATGCGGCTCAACCCGGCCCCCACCGACCCAATGCAGGCGATGATCTTCAACTGGATGCCCTGGGTCTTCATGTTCATTCTGGGCGGCTTTGCCTCTGGCCTGCTGCTCTACTGGATCGGGAACAACATCATCACCTTCTCGCAACAGTACATGATCATGCGATTGAACGGCTCGAAGCCTGATCTCTTCGGAAACATCAAGCAAACCGTCAGCCGCAAGAAAAGCGATGCAGCGAAGTGAACGATCTGCGCCTGGCCCATATCTGCCGCCATCCGATCAAGTCGGTCGGCTACGAGGAACTGGCGCGCGCCGCGCTGACGCCGGGCCGGACACTGCCTTTCGACCGCGCCTGGGCCGTCGCCCATGAAGCCGCTGGCTTCAACGGCGCGCCCGAAGGCTGGGAGCCGAAGCTGAAGTTCCTGCGCGGCTGGGCAGAAGGCGCGCTGATGGCAATCCGCGCGCGCTTCGACGAGGCCACGCAAACAATAACCCTGACCCATCCCCAACGCCCGACCCTGACCGTCCGGCTGCCCGAGGAGGGGGACGCGGTTGTCGATTGGCTCCGCCCCCTCTGGCCCGAGCGGCGGCCGGCGCCATCGCGGTTGGTCGCGCGCGCCGATGGGGGGGCGTTGACCGATGTGCCCGATCCCTGGATCTCTATCGTCAGCCTGACGTCAAACCGGATCCTCGGGCAGCGTCTGGGGCAGGATCTGTCCATCCACCGCTGGCGCGGCAACCTCTGGATCGATGGGCTTGCCCCGTGGGAGGAATTCGACCTCATCGACCGCGAACTGGCGATTGGTGAGGCGCGACTGAAGGTCATGCAACGAATCACCCGCTGCCGCGCCACCTGCGCCAACCCCGAAACCGGGCGCCTGGATGCCGACACGCTGGGCGCGCTGGAAGCGGATTATGATCATCAGGACTTCGGCGTCTACGCGCTGGTGACCCGGCCGGGAATCATCGCCCCCGGCGACACGGTGCGGGTGCTGGCGTGAGGACCCTCCCCTTCCCCCTGGCGGAGCCGCCCGATCCTGTCACCGAAGAAGCCGGATGCAAGCTTTTCGCCGGCCCCGTCGACTTCGTGAAGGGTGTCGTGGCGATGGACGGGCTACCGCCCGCCGACCGGATCGAGGTTTGCTTTGCCGGCCGCTCGAACGTCGGCAAATCGAGCCTGATCAACGCGCTCGCCGGCCGCAAGGCGCTGGCGCGGACCTCGAACACGCCAGGGCGAACGCAGGAGATCAACTTCTTCGATCTTGGCGGGCAGGCCTATCTGGTAGATCTGCCCGGCTACGGCTTCGCCGAGGCGCCGAAACCCGTGGTCGCACGCTGGCAAGCGTTGCTGAAGGCTTATCTTTCCGGCCGTCCGACCCTGCGCCGGGCCTTCGTCCTTGTCGACATGCGCCATGGCGTGAAGTCCGTCGACCATGAGATCATGGAACTACTGGACCGCGCGGCCGTGACCTTTCAAGTGGTGCTGACCAAGGCTGACAAGATCGGCGCGGCTGAACAGGAAAAGACGCTGGCACAGGTGCGCGAGGCGCTGAACCGCCATCCCGCAGCCTTCCCCGAGTTGCTCGTCACCTCGTCGGAGAAGGGCCTCGGCGTGTCCGCCCTGCGCGCCATCATCGCCACTATGGACCGAAGATGAAACGGCAGAACATGAACCGTGACTGGATCGCCACCGCCCGCACGCTCTCAGAAGCGCTTCCCTATCTGCAGCGCTATACCGGCGCGGTCGTGGTCATCAAGTTCGGTGGCAACGCGATGGGCGATGAAGCCGCCATGGCCGAGTTCGCCCGTGACATCGTGCTGATGCGGCAGGTCGGCGTGAACCCGGTCGTGGTGCATGGCGGCGGACCGATGATCAACGACCTGCTTGCCCGCCTGGGGATCGAATCGCGCTTCGTGCGTGGCAAGCGGGTAACCGACAAGGCCACGGTCGAAGTGGTCGAGATGGTGCTCTCGGGCCTGGTGAACAAGCGGATCGTGCAGGCGATCAACGACCAGGGCGGGCGCGCGGTGGGCCTGTCTGGCAAGGACGACGACCTGATGGTCTGCGAGGCGGACGACCCCGAACTGGGCTTCGTCGGCCGTCCGGTCGAGATGAACGTCCAGGTTCTGCGCGATCTTTTCGCCGCCGGGATCATCCCCGTGGTGGCCCCCGTCGCCACCGGCATGGCCGACAACGAGACCTTCAACGTCAACGGCGACACGGCCGCGGGCGCCATCGCCGGCGCGCTCAAGGCCGACCGGCTTCTGCTGCTAACGGATGTCGCGGGCGTGAAGGACGAAAGCGGCGCCGTCGTGACCGAGCTGCACCCCGACCAGGTGCGCGCGATGACCGAGGCCGGCACGATCGCCGGCGGCATGATCCCCAAGACCGAGACCGCGCTGGCCGCGATCGAGGCAGGGGTGCGCGCCGTGGTGATCCTGGACGGGCGCGTGGCAAATGCCTGCCTACTGGAATTGTTCACCGAACACGGCGCGGGCTCCATGATCCGGGCGACCGTGCCGCGCGTCACGCCCCGCGGCCCCGCGCGCTGAGCCGGCGCATGGCCGCCCCGTCCGATCCGCCCCC
>CAZKSE010000365.1:0-2964 GCA_964555305.1 uncultured Rhodobacter sp.
AGCATGGCGGCTTCGATCTTCGCCTTCTTCAGTGCTTCGTCATCGGCCGACTTGGCGGCGGGAGCGGGTGCTGCGCCCTGCGCGGTACTAAGGGCCTGCTCTGCTTCGTGCAGTTGCTGGCGCAGGCGGGCGAGTTCGGCTTGCTGATCGTCATCCGGTGCTTCGATCTTCTCCAGCTTGCGAATCTGTGCCTTGAGCATGGCGGCTTCGATCTTGGCTTTTTTCGCAACGGCATCGTCTGGCCCAGGCGCAGTGGCGGGCGGAGCGGAGTCCGCCTGCATGGCGGCATCCAACGCACGCTGCGCGGCCTCGGCGGCGTTGCGCAGATCGGCAACCTGGGCTTCCAGCTCGGCAGTGGCATGGGTGGCCAGCTGCTTCTCGGCTTTCTTCAGGGCGACCTGGGCCATGCTGGCCTCGATCTTAAGTTTCTTCTGCGTTTCGGAAAGGCTGGTCTTCTGTGCCGGGGCCGCCGTCTCGGCTGTGGTCGCGGTCGGGCCGCTCTCGCTTTGCGCCGCCTTGGCGCGTGCCGCACGTTCGGCACGGGCCTTGCGTTCGGCTTCCTTCTGTTCTTCGGCGCGCCGTAGACGTTCCTGGCGAAGCTCGAAGCGCTGTTTGGAGTGCTCGGCCTTCTGCTGCTTCTGCTCCAGCTCGCGGATCTCACCCTTGGCAGCGCGGTAATACTGCACCAGGGGGATGTTGGAGGGGCAGACGTAGGCGCAGGCGCCGCACTCGATGCAGTCGAACAGGTTATGGGCCTTGAGCTGCTCATGCTCCTGGCCGAGGGCAAAGAAATGCAGCTGCTGCGGTAGCAGGCTGACCGGGCAGGCCTCGGCGCACTCTCCGCAACGGATGCACGGCAGAGCGGGCGGCGGTGGCGGCAGCTCTTCCAGCGTGCTCGCCAGCAGGCAGTTGGTGGTCTTGACCACCGGCACCTCAAGGGATGGCAGGCTGAAGCCCATCATCGGGCCGCCCATAATCAGACGGTTGAGCCTGTGCTGATCGAGACCGGCGAAGGCCAGCAGTTCATCCACGGGGGTGCCGATCAGCACCTCGACGTTCATCGGCCGCGCCAGCGCCTCGCCGGTCAGAGTGGTGATGCGCGAGATCAACGGCTTGCCGAGGAGCACGGCGTCGTGGATGGCGACGCAGGTTCCGACGTTCTGGCAGAGCATGCCGATATCCGCCGGCAAGCCGCCACTGGGAACCTCTTCTCCGGTGAGAATCTGGATCAGCTGCTTTTCGCCGCCGGACGGATACTTGGTTGGGAAGACCTTCAACGTGAAGGGGCGCTCGCCGATGGCAGCCCGCACTGCGGCGATCGCTTCGGGCTTGTTGTCCTCGATGCCGATCAGTACCTCTTGCGGCTGAATCAGGTGCGCGAGTATCTCGATCCCCGCGACCAGCTCGGCCGCCTTTTCACGCATCAGCAGGTCATCGGCGGTGATGTAGGGCTCGCACTCGGTGCCATTGATGATCAGCGTGCGGATCGTCTGGGTCGGCGGGGGGCTGAGCTTCACGGCGGTGGGGAAGCCGGCGCCGCCGAGGCCGCTGATGCCGGCCTGGCGAATCAGCTCGAGCAGGGCAGGGCGCTCGAGTTCACGGTAATCCGGCTGCGGATGCAGGTCGATCCATTTGTCTTCGCCATCGCTGTCGATGACGATCGCGTTGGCGAGCATGCCTGATACATGCGGGTAGGGCTGCGGGCCGATGAAGCTGACCAGTCCGGAGGTAGGAGCATGCAGCGGCGCGCTGACAAACCCGCTGGCGACAGCGATCTGCTGACCTTTGAGTACCCGTTCGCCAAGAGTGACGCAGGGCTCGGCCGGCGCTCCGAGGTGCTGCGTCAGTGGCAGGACCAGGCGCTTGGGCAGCGGGGCCGGCTGGATCGGGGTGCGGTTGGACAGATCCTTGTGTTCCGGCGGATGAATGCCGCCGTGGATGTCCCAGATCTTCAGTGCGGTCATGCGGCCTGCTCCCGATCAGTTGCGATCAGCTGGCCGGGCGCCAGCGGCCGGTTCCATTTCCAGCTCTGCAGGTTGCTGCCGACTTCGATCATGTCGATGCAGTCCACCGGGCAGGGTTCGACACACAGGTCGCAGCCGGTGCACTCGGAAATGATCACGGTGTGCATCTGCCGCGCGGCACCGACGATGGCGTCAACCGGGCAGGCCTGGATGCACTTGGTGCAGCCGATGCACTCGGCTTCACGGATGTAGGCGACCATCTGCGGCTTTTCGCCACCCTCGGCATCCAGCGGCTCCGCCTCGACATCGAGCAGATCGGCCAGGGCCTGGATGGTCGCTTCGCCGCCCGGTGGGCACTTGTTGATCTTGTCGCCGCCGGCAATGGCTTCGGCGTAGGGTTTGCAGCCCGGATAGCCGCACTGGCCACATTGGGTCTGTGGTAGCAGGGCATTGATCTGCTCGGCGATCGGATCGCCTTCGACACGAAAGCGCACAGCGGCGAAACCGAGGATGGCGCCGCCGAGCAAGCACAGGGCGAGCAGGGCGAGGATCGCGATGACGACTGCGCTCATAGCTTGATCAGCCCGGTGAAGCCCATGAATGCCAGCGACATCAGGCCGGCGGTGACCATGCCGATCGCGGCGCCCTGGAACGACTTCGGCACGTCAGCAATGGCGATGCGCTCGCGCATGGCGGCGAACAGTACGAGCACCAGGGAAAAGCCCAGCCCCGCGGCGAAGCCGTTGACGGTGGCGGTGAGAAAGGTGAATTCGGCCTTGTTGGCATTGAGCAGCGCCACGCCGAGCACGATGCAGTTGGTGGTGATCAGTGGCAGAAAGATGCCGAGTACGCGGTAGAGCAGCGGACTGGTCTTGTTCACCACCATCTCGGTGAACTGAACGGTCACCGCGATCACCAGAATGAAACTGATGGTGCGTAGAAACTCGAGGTCCAGCGGCTTGAGCACATACTGCTGGACGAGGTAGCTGCACATGGCAGC
>CAZKSE010000366.1:0-2957 GCA_964555305.1 uncultured Rhodobacter sp.
ACCGACGGCACGGGTCTTCCTGGACGCGCCGGGCGAAGCGCGCAGCTGGCGCCAGGTGGTCGAGGCCCGCGCCTCGGCAGCACTCGATACGCCGGAGGAAGAGCGGGCCGGTTGGTTCGAGCGCCAGCGGCGGCTGCGGATTTTCCTACCTGATGGCGTGGAAGACCGGCTCCTGAAGGTGATCGGCATGTTCGAGCCTTTGCCCGAAAGCCCGTCGTGTATAGATGTTCGCCCGAATTAGGAGGGGATGATGGACAAGTTCAGGACCAGAAAGCGCTACGAGATCCTGTCAGCACACGGCTCGGAGCGGCTTCTGACGATCGATCTTTCATCGGACGAGGGCGAGGCGGTCGTCGCGCAGCTCCGCGAGGCCTTGGGTGAGAATTTCGTCGTGCAGCCCTGCGCGCCGGGCTTCGACGCCATCCTCGAGCGGCCCGAGCCGGAGCCTTTCGTGCCCAGGAAGCTGCCCGAGAACCCGGCCGGCATGGCCGACCCCATCCTGCATTGGCACCGCATCCAGGCGATCAAGGAATCCCTGGCGCCGCTCCATGTCCGCGGACTGAGCGAGTTCGACGGCCTGCCTGCAGGCTGGATGCGCGTGGCCGAATGGGCCGCCGAAGGCTTTGCCGAGGCGCTTTCCGAACATGAGGGTGGCCGCTTGGGCATCCGCCAGATCAAGGAGAAACTCGGCGAGCTGCGCTTCCATATCTCCGCGGAAGGTCCCGAGGCCTTCGTCGAGCGCGTTCAGAACATCGCCCTGTGGGCGGAGGCCGCGACGATCGGGCGCTGCATGGTCACCGGACTGCCGGGCGCGGTCGACCATGCGGTCTGGCGCCTGACGCTTTGCCCGGAGGCGATGATCTGGCGCCGGCAGTTTCCGGAACCGTTTCGCGCAGCCCTCTTTCCGCGCGAGCCGGGGGAGGAGACATGAAGCTCCTCGTTCTCGCCGATCTGCATCTCGATCACTGGCTCATGGAAAAGCGTGATCCGCTCTGCGAGCTCGACCAGGCGACCCGCAGCAACGTAGCGCATTGCATCGTCGCGGGCGATCTCTGCAACAAGGGCCACAAGCGCTGGACGAGCTGCCTGGAATGGGTGGCAAGCAAGCTGCCGAATGCGCAGGTCTGGGTCTTCCCGGGCAACCATGACTACTACGACGGACGCATCGATCGCGAGGACAAGCTTGAGGCCGCGGCCGAGAGCGTGGGCGCGCATTTCGCGCAGAAACGGTCGATCGAGATCGACGGGCACCGGTTTCTCTGCTGCACGCTCTGGACCAACTTCAATCTCTTCGGAGAGCCTCAGCAATGGGCTGCGATGCATGACGCCGGCCGGGTGATGAACGACTACCGCTACATTCGCGTCGAAAGGAAGGGCTACGGGCGCCTGGAGCCGCGGGAGTCCGCGGCGATCCACGCCGATCATCGCGGCTGGCTGGACGCGGAACTCGCGAAGCCCTTCGACGGAGAGACCATCGTCGTCACGCATCACGCGCCGCATCCGAAGGTTCTTTCCCGGGCGGGAAACTCCATTGATGCCGCCTACGCATCCGACCTGAGCCGGCTCATCGAGCGGCACCAGCCGGCCTGGTGGATCCACGGGCATACGCACCGCCCGACGGACTTCGTGCTCGGGCGGACGCGTGTGGCGAATGCCAGCACCGGCTATCCGGAGGAGTGCCCGGAAGGGACGGGCGGTCGGTCCTTCGTTCTGCTCGATACCGATCACCTGGTCGAGCACGACCTGCGGCTGGACGGCGGTGACACTCCAGCGATCTGAGCGACGCGCGGACCCGTGAAGCTATGGAGAGCGTGATGGTTCGGGGGGGGTGAAATGAATGCCGCCGCTTCAACAATCAGGCATTTTCGCGTATAGTGTTCGTCTGTCAAGGGAAGGCCGAGAATGACCAGGATGGAGGCCATCAGGAAAGACCGCGCCGAGCAGCGGCGCCGACTCCTTTGCGCGGCAAGGGAAAGGCTGCTTGCATCCGCGAGGGAGCTCGGCGTCGATATCCTCTTCTTCGGTTCATCCGTGCAGGGCGTGACCGATGCCGAGTCCGACCTTGATGTGATGTTACTTGGCAATCCGGACGACTGCAAACGAAGAGCGGCAATTCAGAAGTTTGAACGCATTGCCGCAAAAACGGGTGTGCCGATTGACATCATTCTCCAGTCCGACGCACCCGAACTCTATCGTGAGATCCAGGATGCGCATCGACTCATCTGATCCTCTGTTTCTTCGGATCAACACGAAATTGGCGCGGCTGGACCAGGAGATAGCGCTTGCGCGACAGGAGGTGACGGCTGTTCCACAGGATACTCCTGGGCGCGACCGCATCTTGGCAAGAAGCATCGGCTTCGCGCTGCACAATTTCTACAATGGCGTAGAGCAGATCCTCGAGGACATCGCGAAGGAAGTTGACGGGTCTCGTCCCGTGGGCGACGCAGCGCATCAGGAGCTTCTCAACCAGATGCTGCAACCGACCAAATTGCGCCCCGCCATTATTCCTGACGACGCTTTCCCTCTATTCGACGATCTGCGCCGGTTCCGCCACTTGTTCCGACATTCCTACGGCATAGACCTGCGTTTTGATGATGTGATGAGGAAGTTCGACTCGGTCGAGACGGATGCGTGGCCTCGACTTCTGTCGACACTCGCGGAATTGCAAGCTCATCTTGACGCTGATGTAGGGGGTGAGCCGACCTTCGACGACGGCAACGGCGGCCCTTCTGGTCCGGCCTGATCGACTGACCGCGAACGCGCAGTTGGCGGCTGGAAAAATACGACCAGCCGCTAGTCGCCCGTCACCTTCTTCTGCATGGCCGATCGCCAGGCGAGCCCGTCCAGCCGTTGCGCCAGCGCATCGAGATCCTCCGGGCGCCACATGCGCTTCAGAACCTGTCCCTTGCCGGTGATGTGGCTCCTGCGGTGAAACGACGCCGCAACCACGCCCTCCC
>CAZKSE010000367.1:0-2861 GCA_964555305.1 uncultured Rhodobacter sp.
AGCGACCGCAACAACGCCGACATCGAGCTCAAGGTGACGGCGGTGGAGACGCTGGGCGCGGATACGCTCGCGCACGGCCATCCCGTCGCCGGCGACCTGCGCTCGGGCGAGCTGATCGCGCGGCTGCCCGGAAGCGTGCATGTCGCCGACGACGACGTCCTGCCGCTCGCCATCCAGCCGGGCATGGCGCATATATTCGACGCCGCCAGCGGGCGACGGATCTGAGGCGGGCCGGCGAGCGGCGCCCGGCGAGGTGAGAACGGCGGTGGAAAACTAGACCACGGTAGCGGCGGGATAGTCCTGCTGCGGGCGGCGTAAAAGTCGTCCACTTTTTCCCTTTTCTGCGTTGCGCAGGGAGGGATGAGGGATCTACACCGTGGAATTATATCTGAAGGTTCGCGTGGCTTGCGACGGGGGCATGAGCCAGCGCGAGGCATCAAGGCATTTTGGCATATCGCGCGACACAGTTCGCAAGATGATGGCGTATTCGGTTCCGCCCGGCTATCGGCGGCAGGCGCCGGTGCGACGCCCGAAGCTGGACGCGTTCATCCCGATCATCGATCAGTGGCTTGAGGCGGACCGGGTGGTCCCGCGCAAGCAGCGTCATACGGCCAAACGGGTGTTCGATCGGCTGCGGGACGAGCATGGGTTTACCGGCGGCTACACGATCATCAAGGATTACATGCGCGCTCGGGATCGGCACGGCCAGGAGATGTTCGTGCCGCTGGCGCATCCTGCCGGGCATGGACAGGCCGACTTTGGGGAGGCCGTCGTTGTCATCGGCGGCGTGGAGCAGAAGGCGCACTTCTTCGTGCTCGATCTGCCGCACAGCGACGCCTGCTATGTTCGCGCCTATCCTGCGGCTGTGGCCGAAGCCTGGGTGGACGGCCATATCCATGCCTTCGCCTTCTTCGGGGCTGTGCCGCAGTCGATCGTCTACGACAATGACCGCTGCCTGGTGGCGAAGATTCTGCCCGACGGCACGCGCAAGCGGGCAACGCTGTTCAGCGGCTTCCTGTCCCACTACCTGATCCGGGATCGCTATGGCCGGCCCGGCAAGGGCAATGACAAGGGCAGCGTCGAAGGATTGGTCGGCTATGCCCGGCGCAACTTCATGGTGCCGATCCCGCACTTTGCGACATGGGATGCGTTCAACCTGTGGCTCGAAGAGCAGTGCCGCAAGCGCCAGGGTGACCGGCTGCGCGGCGAGAGCGAGACGATCGGCAAACGCTTGCTGCGCGATCTGGCGGCGATGCGCCCGCTGCCGGCATCTCCCTTCGAGGCCTGCGACCAGGCCAGCGGCCGGGTCTCCTCGCAGGCGCTGGTGCGCTACAGGACCAACGACTACTCCGTTCCGGTCGCCTTCGGCCACCAGGACGTCTGGATCCGGGGCTATGTCGACGAGGTGGTGATCGGCTGCGGCGGGGAGGTCATTGCCCGCCATCCGCGCAGCTATGAGCGCGAAGAGGTTGTCTTCGATCCGCTGCATTACCTGCCGCTGATCGAGCAGAAGATCAACGCGCTCGACCAGGCGGCACCGCTGCAGGGCTGGGAGCTGCCGGAGGCGTTCACCACACTGCGCCGCCTCATGGAGGCGCGGATGGGCAAACAGGGCCGGCGCGCCTATGTGCAGGTGCTGCGCCTGCTGGAAAGCTTCGATCTGGCCGACCTGCACGCAGCCGTGAAGCAGGCGCTGCATCTGGGCGCCATCAGCTTCGATGCCGTGAAGCACCTCGTGCTGTGCCGTGCCGAACGCAGGCCGCCAAAGCTGGACCTCGACATCTATCCCTATCTGCCCAGAGCCACCGTCGAGACGACGTCGGCCAAGGCCTATATGCGCCTGCTGGACCGTGAGGAGGAACCGGCATGAGCAGCGATGCTCCCGAACTCCTGCTCGCTCATCACCTGAAGGCCTTGAAGCTGCCGACCTTCCTGCGCGAGCACCAGAAGCTTGCCCGGCAATGCGCGGTCGAGGGCGTGGATCATGTTCGCTACCTTGCCCGGCTGGTCGAGCTGGAGCTGATCGACCGGGAACGCAGGATGGTCGAGCGCCGCATCAAGGCTGCGAAGTTCCCCGCCGCCAAAAGCCTCGACAGCTTCGACTTCGCTGCCATCCCGAAGCTCAACAAGATGCTGGTGCTGGAACTGGCACGCTGCGAATGGATCGAGCGCCGCGAGAACGTCATCGCGCTCGGCCCCAGCGGAACGGGCAAGACCCATGTTGCGATCGGTCTCGGCCTGGCAGCCTGCCAGAAGGGATTGTCTGTCGGCTTCACCACGGCCGCCGCGCTCGTCAGCGAGATGATGGAGGCGCGCGACGAACGCCGTCTTCTGCGCTTCCAGAAGCAGATGGCCGGCTACAAGCTGCTCATTATCGACGAGTTGGGCTTCGTGCCGCTGTCAAAGACCGGAGCGGAGCTGCTGTTCGAACTGGTCTCCCAGCGTTACGAACGCGGCTCCACCCTGATCACCAGCAATCTGCCCTTCGACGAATGGACTGAAACCTTCGGTTCCGAGCGCCTCACAGGCGCGCTCCTCGACCGCCTGACCCACCACGTCAGCATCCTCGAAATGAATGGCGACAGCTATCGCCTCGCCCAAAGCCGGGCACAAAAAACCGCCAAAGCTCACCCATAAGAGCGCCGACGCTGCGAGCGGGAAACTCTGGTCGGGCTACGCCCTCCCGACGTTCCCCACTCGCAGCGCAAGGTGGCCTACTTTTGCGCCGCCCAATGGCCGACTTTTGCTCCGCCGTTGACACAGCCCCAGTTCCCATAGCGCCATGACCGGATAGTCGTTGCGGGCCCGCTTGCGCCGAAACTCGTCGACCGCGCCGGAGGGGGCGACGTCGAGCTCCTCCG
>CAZKSE010000368.1:0-2859 GCA_964555305.1 uncultured Rhodobacter sp.
GCTTCACAGCGCTCGGAATACCCGTCACTGAAGCTGTGGGATGAGTCTGTCCGGGGAAAGGGGAAACTCGACCTTCAGCTGATTTGTGCAACAGAGTCCGCCCGGGGCTATTTCTCTAGATCCTCTCCAGAGAATTGTTGGTGTGGATATCCAGCAACGAACTGGCCGTCGTGGGTGTCCAGACCGAAACGATGATGATCGACGTAACACATCTGAAAGCGTTTCGGGTGTACCCGGGGGCGCGTCAGAGTAGACCCATCCGGGAGGCCCTCTCAAGAAGCATCTTTACCGAAGATGGTTGCCATTTAACCCGGCCGCGTGGCGTGCGCTCGCGCATTACCTCAAGCCGGTCGCAGATGCCCTGCAGGGTGATCGCCGGGTCCGCCCCCTTGATCGCGGCGACGATGACCGGCAGGCGATCGTCGCTCTTCTGACGAGGGGCGCGCAGGAGCACGGTTGCGGGCAGAAAGCCCTCACGGACATAGGCGCGCACCGCACGCATCAGCCGTTCAACCCGCCAGGGTTTTTCCTCCGACGCAAGTTGCGCATTGATTAGCCGAAGAACATCTTCCCAAGGCATCTGCGGCCGGTGGCGGCGCACCAGTGGGACCCAGTGCGGGGCAGCGGCGTTCAACTTATCAAGATGTGCTTCTGCGCGCGCGGCGGTGGCTTTGCGGATCGCTGCCGGGTCACCGGCGCGCAACCCGGGGTTGCCGCCGATCCGCCCCTTAGCGCGGGCACTCTGAAGTCCAGCCTTGGTGCGCTCCCGAATGAGCGCGCGTTCGAATTCAGCCGCGGCGCCGAGGACCTGGAGCGTGAACTTTCCCTGCGGTGAGGCAGTATCAATCGGATCCGACAGCGAGCGGAAGAAGGCGCCACGCGCCTCCAGCATATCGATGATCTGGAGAAGATGGGCGAGGGAGCGCGCGAGGCGGTCGATACGCACAACGATCAGCGTGTCGCCGCGTTCTATTCCTGCAAGCAGCCTTGACAGCACCGGCCGCGTGCGATTGCCGCCCGAAGCGTATTCCTCATGCACGATCCCGCAGCCCGCCGCGATTAGCGCTTCGCGCTGGGGGCCGGAATTCTGCTCCTCGGTGGAGACACGGGCGTAACCAATATTTGCCATGTGGGTTCAGCGATCAACACCTTTGGCTGGTTTAGGCCAGACGGGGGAAGCGGCGTCCCGATCCTCAACTTCTCAAGCGTGCAACGGCACCCCAACCTTTAGCCCTGAAACGGTGATACTGTAAAATCGAAAGGTAATTGAAGATGAGCGATGTTGAGCGAATGCAATGTATGGCAGTCGCGGTTATGGTGCACGCAATCGTTTTATGAGGTGGGATGATGGGCGGCACAGAGCAGGAGGAGGCCGATCTCTGGTTTCTGCCTGGCCCGATCGAAGAGGAGCCGGACATGTCGGCACCATGGCCGACGGCTGAACCGCGAGGTGAGGCGGCGGTCGGGCCATGGCTTGCGGCGCAGGCCACGGCGGCGCGGGAACTCGCCCAGGTCACCTGGCGGCTGGGCATGCTGGATGCGCGCCTGGCACTCGGTCCGGCCGGATGGCGCCACAGACTGGCGCTGATGGAGGCCGCCGAGCTGAGCTGGCTCGCGGGCGACCGTCTTGGCGCGGACAGGCTCGCCCTCTGGGTAGCGCAGCGGATCTCGTCGATACAGCACGACGCCCAGGCGCTGGGCCGCGCTGCCTGGGCTTTTCGCCGTCTGAGTGAGGGGCCGGGGCCGGAGGCGGACCTGGCCGCATTCCTGGGCCGGCACGAGAGTGACCCGCAAGAGGATGGCGAGGCACTGACCGATCGCTTGGAGGCTTGGCGCGAGTTGGTTGCCGCCGCTTCAGTTCTCCACCCGGTTGTCCGGGCGGCGCTCAGTTATGCGAACTGGAGCCTGGCAGGCCTTGATCGGGGAGCCGCGGGACGCATCGAGGCAGCCGTGGTTGCGGCGAGGCTTGCGCGGCCCGCGGGGGCACTTGGCTTGAATTTCGTGCCGATTGGGTTTGGCGGAGCAGGCGAGGGGCTGCGCGCGACAGGTTCGCCCAAGAAGCGATTGACGCGCTGGTTGTCGGGCGCCGAAGCTGCCGCGACCGCAGCACTGCGCCACCTCGACGGGCTCGCTGATTGGGAGCGGACCGCGCGCGGGGCGATCGCGGGGCTTTCGGGGCGGACACCGCCGCGGCTGGTCGCGGCATTGGTGGAATGGCCCCTCATTTCCGCGCCGATGGCCGAGGAATTGGCCGGCGTCAGCCGGGCGAGCGTGCATCGCGGGCTCGATTTCCTTGCCGGGCAGGGGATCATCCGCGAGATCACTGGACAGGGGCGGTTCCGGTTCTGGACAGCTCGGCTGTCCGCGCGTCGAAACTAAACCTTTAGAACTGGCGCGGGTCCTGCCAGACCGGCTTCACCCGTGTGCCGCTTGGTACCTTTACGATGTTCATCGCACACTTGGTGCTGGCAGAAAAGCTGTGCAGAGGTTGCGCGGCGGGAACTATGAACGCCGAAAGCCGTTTTACTTTTTGACGGAACCAACCAAGTCGGAGGCCGGGGCGAGCCGCGGATTGCATCGATGGGCCAAGAGTGGCATGCGAGCAAGGATGAGCGCCTCCTGCGCGAAGCGCGCAGGCTGCTCAGGTTGGCGCTAACTCATACCAATCTTCGCGAAAGTGAACCGCGCCGGGTTTGCCGGAGGCTGATCTCGGTTAGTTACGCGGCGATGGGTTCAGTTTCCAGAGCTGCGTAGAAATTGGCCTCGGCTTCTGCGGGCGGGATGTTCCCGATCGGCTCGAGCAGGCGGCGGTTGTTGAACCAGTCCACCCATTCGAGGGTCGCGTATTCCACGGCCTCG
>CAZKSE010000369.1:0-2853 GCA_964555305.1 uncultured Rhodobacter sp.
TCGCCAGCGCGCCCCCCGCCACCGCCGCCCCGGCGCGGTGCCCAGCGCACGGCGCAACGCGTCCTTCAGCAGATGGCCGAAAGCCCGTTGCACGCCCGTCTGGATCATGCGCGTCGCCCACAGCAGCAGCGCCACCGCCCCCGCAAGCTCAAGAAAGATCAATGTGCCGGACACCTGCGGCTCTCCCTGACCCGGACCGTGCGGGCCGCGTCTATCTGTCGGTTTTGCGCGGCGCTGTCCAGCACCGCCGGTCCGGCCAGCCCGGAACGGTCAGGTCCAGTCCAGCACCACCTTGCCCGACCGCCCCGCGCGCATGTCGGCCATTCCCTCGTCGAACCTGTCGATCGGCAGCCGGTGCGTGATCAGCGGCACCACGTCGAGGCCCGACTGCACCAGCGCGATCATCTTGTACCAGGTCTCGTACATCTCGCGGCCGTAGATCCCCTTCAGCGTCAGCATCTTGAAGATGACCTTGTTCCAGTCGATCTCGAAGGCCGCGGGCGCGATGCCCAGGATCGCGACCTTGCCGCCGTTGTTCATCGCGTCGATCATCTGCCGGAAGGCGGTGGCCGCGCCCGACATCTCAAGCCCCACGTCGAACCCCTCGGTCATGCCCATCGCCTCCATCCGGTCGCGCAGCGTCTCGCGCCCGGGGTTCATCGTGTGGGCGATGCCCATCTCGGCGGCCAGCTTCAGCCGCTCGTCGTTCAGATCGGTGATCAGCACCTTCCGCGCGCCGACCTTCTGCGCGATCAGCGCCCCCATGATCCCGATGGGCCCGGCGCCGGTGACCAGCACATCCTCGCCCACCAGATCGAACGACAGCGCCGTGTGCACGGCATTGCCCAGCGGATCGAAGATCGCCGCCACCTCGTCGGGAATGTCGTCGGGAATCGGCACGACATTTTCCTGCGGCAGGCACAGGTATTCGGCAAAGGCCCCGGCGCGCTGGACACCCACGCCCCTGGTGTTGCGGCAAAGCTGCCCGCGTCCGGCGCGGCAGTTGCGGCACTGGCCGCAGACGATATGCCCCTCGCCCGAGACCCGCTGGCCGGGGCGGAAGCGGGTGACGGCGCTGCCGGTGTCGGCGACTTCGCCACAGAATTCGTGCCCGACGACCAGCGGCACCGGCACCGTCGCGCGCGCCCAGTCGTCCCAGTTCCAGATATGCACATCGGTGCCGCAGATCGCCGACTTCTTCACCCGGATCAGCACCTCGGTCGGCCCCGGTTCGGGCACCGGCACCTCCTGCATCCAGAGGCCGGGTTCGGGACGCGCCTTGACGATCGCCTTCATCATGTTGCCCATCGCCGCCCCCTATCCGATGACGCCCAGTTCGCGCCCGACCGCGATGAAGGCGTCGATGGCCTGGTCCAGATCCGCGGTCGTATGCGCGGCCGACATCTGCGTGCGGATGCGCGCCTTGTCCTTCGGCACCACCGGATAGGAAAAGGCGGTGACATAGACGCCGCGCGCAAGCAGCGCCTCGGCCATCCGGCCCGCCAGCGCCGCATCGCCCAGCATGACCGGGATGATCGGATGGCCCGCGCCCGCAAGCTTGAACCCGGCCGCCTCCATCCGCGCCCTGAAATGCGCCGCATTCGCTTCCAGTCGCGCGCGCAGATCCCCCGAGCCCTCGACCAGATCCAGCGCGCGCTGCGTGGTCGCGGTGATGACCGGGGCAAGCGTGTTCGAGAAAAGGTAGGGCCGCGCGCGCTGGCGCAGCATGTCCACCACCTCGGCCCGCGCGGCGACATACCCGCCCGAGGCCCCGCCGAGCGCCTTGCCCAACGTGCCGGTCAGGATATCGACCCGCCCCTCGACGCCGCAGAGCTCGGGCGTGCCGCGGCCATGCGCGCCAACGAAGCCGACCGCGTGGCTGTCGTCCACCATGACCATCGCGCCGTATTCCTCCGCCAGATCGCAGATCCGCGGCAGCTTGGCGATGATCCCGTCCATCGAGAAGACGCCGTCGGTGACGATCAGCTTGAAGCGCGCGCCCTGGGCTTCCTTCAGGCGCGCCTCCAGCTCGGTCATGTCGTTATTGGCGTAGCGGTAGCGCGCGGCCTTGCACAGCCGCACCCCGTCGATGATCGAGGCGTGGTTCAGCGCGTCCGAGATGATCGCATCCTCGGGGCCCAGCAACGCCTCGAAGAGGCCGGTGTTCGCGTCGAAGCAGGACGGGAACAGGATCACGTCCTCGGTCTTCAGGAAGGCCGCCAGACGCGCCTCAAGCTTCTTGTGCTCGACCTGCGTGCCGCAGATGAACCGGACCGAGGCCATGCCGAAGCCCAGCCGGTCGAGGGCTTCGTGCGCGGCGGCAACGAGATCGGGGTGGTCGGCAAGGCCGAGGTAGTTGTTGGCGCAGAGGTTCATCACCTCGCGCCCGTCCTCCAGCCGCACCCGCCCGGCCTGCGGCGAGGCGATGGGGCGTTCGGCCTTGTAAAGCCCGCCGTCGCGCAGCGTCGAAAGCTCGGTGCGCAGATGGTCGATGAAACCCGCCTGCTGGCCCATGACTGCTCCTTTTCGCGCTGGGTGGCGTCGATGTCATACGCTACCAGTCTGGCCGACAAGGGCAAGGGCCGCGACGGGCGCGACGGGGCCGGTCGGCGCGGGTTGCGGGGGGGGGAACAGCGGTCCATCCCCCCTTGCCGCCATCGACAGGCCGGCGACCCTCAAGGCCGGGGCCCGACGCGCGCTTCAGTCGACGCGGCAAGCCATGCCGTTCTCCGCGGCCGACCCGGCCGGGGCTGCCCGCTCGGCACCCCGACCGTTGCGCGAACCACTTCCGCACCGCACGCTTCTGCCATACGCTTGCCATACGCTTGCCATACGCCTGCCATACGCGTGCCA
>CAZKSE010000370.1:0-2849 GCA_964555305.1 uncultured Rhodobacter sp.
CTGCGCATCGACGATCTGCGCACCGATTTCCGCCTCGGCAAGCGCACGGCCCGGGCGGTGGGCGGCGTCACGCTGGCCATCCGCCCCGGCGAATGCCTTGGCCTCATCGGCGAATCCGGCTCGGGGAAATCCGTCACAGCACTTTCCGTCATGGGCCTCGTCGCCTCGCCCCCCGGCGTCATCACCGGCGGCGCGGTGCGGCTGGGCGACGAAGACCTGATCGGCGCCCCCTACCGCCGCCTGCGCGCGCTGCGCGGCGACCGTGTCGCCTATATCTTCCAGGACCCGCTTGCGACGCTGCACCCGCTTTACCGCATCGGCGACCAGCTGGCCGAGGCGATCCGCGTCCACCACCCCGTCAGCCGGGCCGAGGCGTGGACGCGGGCCGAGAAACTGCTCGCCGACGTGCAAATCCCCAACCCGAAGGGGCGCATCACCGCCTATCCGCATGAACTCTCGGGCGGGATGCGGCAACGCGTCGGCATCGCCATGGCGCTGGCCAACGACCCCGACGTGCTGATCGCGGACGAACCCACCACCGCGCTCGACGTCACCGTGCAGGCGCAGATCCTGAAGCTGCTCGATGACCTGCGCCGCGACCGGGGGCTGGCGATCCTCTTCATCACGCATGATTTCGGCGTCGTCGCCCAGCTTTGCGACCGTGTCGCCGTCATGTATGCCGGCCGCATCGTCGAGGAGGGGCCGACGCCCGAGGTCCTGAAAGCCCCCGCGCATCCCTACACCGCCCGGCTGATCGCCTGCGTGCCCGAACTGGGCACCGGCCGCCGGCGGCTGGAGGCGATCCCCGGCCTGCCGCCCAATGTCGATGACCTGCCCCCCGGCTGCGCCTTCGCGCCGCGCTGTGCCAAGGCGCAGGCGGACTGCCGGCAGGGCGAAATCCCGCTCGCGGGCGGAACGCGCCGCGTGCGCTGCCTCTACCCCGAAGTGACACTCGAGGCCGCGCAATGAGCATCGCGCTGAAAACCGAAAACCTTGCCTGCCGGTTCGAGATCGGCAAACGGCTGATCGGCCCGCCCAAGGCGATCCTGCACGCCGTCCACCCGATGAGCTTCGCGGTGCAGACGGGCGAGACGCTGGGGATCGTGGGCGAATCGGGCTGCGGCAAGTCCACGCTCGCGCGGATGCTCGTCGGCCTGCAACCGCCGACCGAAGGCGCGATCGAGATCGAGGGGAAGGCGCTCGACCGCGCCGACCCCGCGGCCTTCGGGCGGCTCATCCAGTATGTCTTCCAGGACCCGGTGAGCAGCCTCAACCCGCGCAAGACGATCCGCCAGATCCTTGAAGTGCCGCTCGTTCATCTGCACGGCATGGACCGCGCCGCGCGCCGCAAGCGCATCGCCGAGATCTTCGATGCGGTGAACCTGCGGCCTGAATTCCTTGAGCGCTATCCGCACGAATTTTCCGGCGGGCAGGCGCAGCGGATCGGCATCGCCCGCGCGCTGGCCGCCAACGCCCGTATCCTGATCCTCGATGAGCCCGTCTCGGCGCTCGATGTCTCGGTGCAGGCGCAGGTCCTGAATCTGTTGGCGGATCTGAAGGCGGAATTCGGGCTGACCTACCTTTTCATCAGCCACGACCTCGCCGTGGTCGAGGCGGTGAGCGACCGGATCATGGTGCTTTACTTCGGCGCCGTGGTCGAAAGCGGACCGGCCGAACGGGTCTTCGCCCGCCCCCGCCATCCCTACACGCAGCTTCTGGCCGACAGCGCCCCGCAGGTCGGCCGCGCCATCGGCGGCGGCGCACAAGGCGAGTTGCCCGACCCGCTGAACCCGCCCCCCGGCTGCGCCTTCGCCAGCCGTTGTCCGCGCGCGACCGACCGCTGCCGGGCGGAACGGCCTGAACTCAGGCCCATCGACGGAGACCAGCTTGCCGCCTGCCACCACCCGCTCTGAGGCCGGCCCCGCGCAACGGCGTTCGCGCCCGCAACAGGTGGCGGAGGCGATCAAGCAATGGGTCATGGACGAAGGGTGGCAACCCGGCCAGCGCCTGCCCTCGGAAGCCGACCTGATGGCGCGCTTCCGCATGGCCAAGAGCACCATCCGCGAGGCGATCCGGCTTCTGGAAGCGCAGGGGCTCGTCAAGTCCCGCACCGGCCCCGGCGGCGGCGTCTTCGTCCATCAGGTGTCCGAGCAACGCGCGGCGGCCCTTCTGGGCAATTATGTCTATTTCGCCCATCCCACGATCGACGACATCTACCAGCTGCGCGCCGCACTGGAGCCGGAACTCGCCGCCAGCCTCGCCGGTCGGCTGAGTGCGGCAGAACTCGACCGGCTGGAGGCGGTGATCGCCGAAAGCGCCGCCGCCGATACCGACGAGGCCGCGCGCCACGCCGCCTCGCTCCGCTTCCATTCCGAACTTGCCGCGCTCTCCGGCAACCCGCTCCTGCGCTTCGTCATCCGCTTTCTCGCCGAGCTTCTGAGCGACGTGACCGTGGCCCGCGGCCTGCACGCCGAGACCGACCCCGAACTCTGGAAGACCGGCCTTGCCTACCAGACCCGCCTCCTCGACGCCCTGCGCAGCGGCAATGCCGAAGCGGCGCGTTCGGTGATTGCGGCGCATATGGCGACCGCGCAGGACCTGATGCGCACCCGCGAAGCCGCGCTTACCCGCCGCTTCCTCTCCGACCGGCCCGACACCCGAAACAGTCCCCGGACCGGAAAATCCGGCAGCAGATGACCGCCACGATCGGTCGCCGGAGGCCTCGGTTCGTCCTGGGTTCGCCCTGCGTTCGTCCTGCGCGCGCCCGACGCCTGCCCCACTTCCCGCGCCGCCCCTGCCATACGTTTGCCATACGTTTGCCATACGTTTGCCATACGCTTGCCATACGC
>CAZKSE010000371.1:0-2844 GCA_964555305.1 uncultured Rhodobacter sp.
GTGGGACCGAGCGCGCGCAGATCGGCCAGCCGCGCGGCGGTCAGCCCCTCGGCGGCGATCACCAGCGCGGCGCCGGGCCCGTCGGTCAGCGCGACGGGCAGGCCCATGCGCAGATCCGCGCGGGCCCGGTTCAGGCGTTCGAGGGGGCTGGGAAAGAGGCTCATCCGGGACCGGGCGCTGCTGGGGGCCACAGGGATGTAGCGCGCATGTCGGCGGATTGAAACATTTACCATGCGATTGCACACGGGCGCACACGTCCGCGTGAGCGGAATGTTGCAAAACTTGAATGAGGGGGGGGTGCCGAACAGGTCTGTCACAACACGGGAGAACGGCATGGCAAAGTTGAACAAGATCCTTCTGGTGGACGATGATGCGGACCTTCGCGAGGCGTTGGCCGAGCAGCTGGTCATGACCGAGGATTTCGACGTCTTCGAGGCCGGCGACGGCGGCGAGGCGATGGACAAGATCAAGGCCGGGACCTACGATCTGGTGATCCTGGACGTGGGCCTGCCCGATACCGACGGACGCGAGCTGTGCAAGCGGATGCGCAAGGCCGGCGTCAAATGCCCGATCGTCATGCTGACCGGCCAGGACAGCGATGCCGACACGATCCTGGGCCTCGATGCCGGGGCCAACGACTATGTCACCAAGCCCTTCAAGTTTCCGGTTCTGCTGGCCCGCCTGCGCGCGCAGCTGCGCCAGCACGAGCAGTCCGAAAATGCCGTCTTCCAGCTGGGACCCTATCAGTTCAAGCCGGCGCAGAAGATGCTGGTCGATGACCGCGAGCGCAAGATCCGCCTGACGGAGAAGGAAACCAACATCCTGAAGTTCCTTTACCGCGCGCCCGAAGGCGTCGCCGCGCGCGATGTGCTGCTGCACGAGGTCTGGGGCTACAATGCCGGCGTGACCACCCACACGCTGGAGACCCATATCTACCGCCTGCGCCAGAAGATCGAGCCCGACCCGTCGAACGCCCGTCTGCTGGTGACGGAACCAGGCGGCTACAGACTCGTTCCCTGAACACGAGAGATCCCGCGCGGCCCCGGGTCATGGGCCGCATCCTCCCTGTTGGACTGGCCCGGGCTTCGCGCCCGGGCCTTTTTTTGGCCACAGGGATGGGCGGAGGCCTCGGGCGTCGAGCTTAGGGCCGCGGGCGGGGCAGCGCACCCTGCGTTAACCATGCCGCAAGGATTTCCCGGCACGCTGAACTTGTTAACCTCCTCCCCTTGGCGTGTCGGGGCAAGGGCACGCCGCTTCCTCCCTGTTGGACTGTCCGGGCCGTTTGGCCCGGACATTTTTCATCCCCCGCGCGAAAAGATGCATCCGGGGGCTGCATTTGATTCATGTCAAGGACATTGGCCGCGCGCGCGTGCACAGAAGGACACCTCCCTGTTGGACTGACCCGGCCCGTGGCAACACCCGCCGGGTTTTCTTTTGCCCCGGTTTTCGCTTATCTGCCCCCGATCCGATCACCCCCGATCCGGCAGACGCAGGAGACCGCATGCCCTTCACCATCGCCACCTGGAACATCAACTCGGTCCGCCTGCGCGCGGGGCTGGTGGCGCGACTGCTGCGCGACGAGGCGCCCGACATCCTGTGCCTTCAGGAATGCAAGAGCCCGGTGGATCTGATCCCGGCCGAGGTCTTTGCCGAAGCGGGTTATCCCTACATGGTGGCGCGCGGGCAGAAGGGCTACAACGGCGTCGCCATCCTGTCGCGCCTGCCGCTGGAGGATGCGGGCCATATCGACTGGTGCGCCAAGGGCGACGCCCGCCATGTCGCCGCGCGGCTGGAGAACGGCGTGGTGATCCACAACCTCTATGTGCCCGCGGGCGGCGATGTGCCCGACCGCGAGGTGAACGTGAAGTTCGGCCACAAGCTCGATTTCGTGGCGGAACTGCGCGACCGTTTCCGCACCGACCGGCCCGAGCGGTCGATCCTGGTGGGCGATCTGAACATCGCCCCGCGCGAGGACGATGTCTGGAACCACCGCCAGCTTCTGAAGATCGTCAGCCACACGCCCGTGGAGACCGAGGGGCTGGAAACCGCGCGCGAGGAAGGCGCCTGGGTCGACATCACCCGCCAGGACATCCCCGAGGGCCGGCTCTACAGCTGGTGGTCCTATCGCAGCCCCAACTGGGACGCGGCCGACAAGGGACGCCGGCTGGACCATATCTGGGCCAGCAGGGACATCGCCGCCGCGGCCCATTCCAGCCGTATCCTGCGCGACGTGCGCGGCTGGGAGCAGCCCTCGGACCACGCGCCGGTCTTCGCGCGCTTCGATCTCTAGCGCGGGGGCTAGCCCCGGCCGAACCGGAAGAGCGCCGAGGCCCCCCAGCCGGCGATCAGCGCGATCACCAGCGCCAGGATCCCGTAGCCGAGGGGTCGGGTATAGGCGAGCGTATGAAGCCAGCGCTCCAGCCCTTCCTTGCGCACGAAGATCGCGTTTCGGTACTGGTGGACGACCCCGCCCGAGCGCACCAGATACATCCGCACCGTATAGGCGCCCTCGGTCAGGTTGGCCGGCAGCCGGGCTGAGACGCGAAACAGCGTCTCGCGGTCCAGATAGACCCAGCGCTCCAGCATCTGGAACTGCTCGGCCTCGGCGCGCAGGCGCAGAAGCGCCTGGGTGAAAGCCTCGGAATCGACGACGTCGCCGGCCGCCTGTTCCGCCCGGATCGCATAGCGCGGCGAGATGCGGAACTGCGCGTCCTGCGCGGGGTCGAGGATCTGCGCCAACGGCCCGGTCGTCGCCACCGCGTAGAAGCTGGGGACCGAGGCCATCTGCACCGATTCGACATTCACCCAGATCCCCATCCGCCGGTCCTTGCGCCAGATGGCGAC
>CAZKSE010000372.1:0-2835 GCA_964555305.1 uncultured Rhodobacter sp.
CGTGTAGTTGCCGCATTCGCCGCAGGGGTCGCCCTCGTAGCCCTGCATCCGGGCGCGGGTCCGGGGGTCGATGGTGGCGACGGTCAGCGCCTCGGTCGAGGTTTCCGAGTGCAGCGCGATCGCCACATTACCGCTCCCGGCAAAGCCCGTGGCATCGACCGTGCGGCTGGTGTGGCCGCCCTGCAGCACGACCAGTTCCTGCGGCAGCCGCTTGCGCAGATACCCGGTGGAGCTGATCTGGCGCAGCACTTCCAGCCCGCGGCTGGCGGCATCGTCGCTCAACTCGGCGATGTTGCCCACGCCCTCGTCCTCGCCGCCGCCCAGATCGTCGAAGGCGGCGCCCTGCGGCTTCACATGCGCCAGGTCCGTGCGGTCGAGGTAGCTGACCGCCAGTTCCCGGAAGATGTAGTCGAGGATAGAGGTCGCGTTCTTGATCGCCTCGTTGCCCTGCACCATGCCCGCTGGTTCGAACTTGGTGAAAGTGAAGGCATCGACAAACTCCTCCAGCGGGACGCCGTATTGCAGGCCGACCGAGACCGCGATGGCGAAGTTGTTCATCATCGCCCGGAAGCCCGCGCCTTCCTTGTGCATGTCGATGAAGATCTCGCCCAGTCGCCCGTTACCGTACTCGCCGGTCCGCAGATAGACCTTGTGACCGCCGACGATGGCCTTCTGGGTGTAGCCCTTGCGCCGTTCGGGCAGTTTCTCGCGGTTGCGGCGCACGACTTCCTTGACGATCACCTTCTCGACGATCTTCTCGGCCAGGACCTGCGCCTTTTCCTGCGCCGAGCCGGTGGCGAGGATTTCTTCGGCTTCCTCGTCGTCCTCGACCAGCGCGGCAGCAAGCGGCTGTGACAGTTTCGAGCCGTCGCGGTAGAGCGCGTTGGCCTTGATGCCCAGCGACCAGCTGAGTTCATAGGCCGCCAGCGTCTCTTCGATCGTCGCCGAGTTGGGCATGTTGATCGTCTTCGAGATCGCGCCCGAGATGAAGCTTTGCGCGGCGGCCATCATGCGGATGTGCGATTCCACCGACAGGTAGCGCGTGCCCTTCTTGCCGCAGGGGTTGGCGCAATCGAAGACCGGATAGTGTTCCGGCTTCAGATGCGGCGCGCCCTCAAGGGTCATGGTCCCGCAGACATGGTCGTTCGCGGCCTCGATCTGCGCCTTGGTGAAGCCCAGGTGACGCAGCAGATCGAAGCCGGGGTCGGTCAGCTTCTCGGCGGGAATGCCCAGGGTCTCGCGGCAGAACGCCTCGCCCAGGGTCCACTGGTTGAAGACGAACCGAATGTCGAAGGCCGAGGGCAGGGCGGCCTCGATCTTCTTGATCTCGGCCTCGCCGAATCCGTGGCCGACGAGCGCGGTGTGGTTGATCGCGGGCGCTTGGCCGATGCTGCCGTGGCCCTCCGCATAGGCGACGATCTCGGCGATCTGGGCTTCGGCATAGCCGAGCTTGCGCAGCGCCGCCGGGACCGACTGGTTGATGATCTTGAAATAACCGCCGCCAGCCAGCTTCTTGAACTTCACCAGCGCGAAGTCCGGCTCGATCCCGGTGGTGTCGCAATCCATTACCAGACCGATGGTGCCGGTCGGCGCGATCACCGTGGCCTGCGCATTGCGGAAGCCATGCACCTCGCCCAGAGACAGCGCCTCATCCCAGGCGGCGCGAGCCATGTCGACCAGACGCGCATCGGGGCAGTTGGCCCCGTCCAGCGCCACCGGGTTGACGTTCACCGCCTCGAAATCGCCGAGGCCATGCGCGGCGCGGCGATGGTTGCGGATCACGCGCAGCATGTGTTCGCGGTTTTTCGCGTATCCCGGGAATGCGCCCAGCTCGCGTGCCATCTCGGCCGAGGTGGCGTAGGAGACGCCGGTCTTCATCGCCGTCAGCGCCCCGCAGAGCGCGCGGCCGGCGTCGCTGTCATAGCCCAGACCCATGTTCATCAGCAGCCCGCCAATATTGGCGTATCCCAGGCCCAGCGTGCGGAATTCATAGCTGCGCTGCGCGATCTCCTTGGAGGGGAACTGCGCCATCATCACGCTGATCTCCAGCGTCACGGTCCACAGGCGCGTGGCATGGACATAGGCATCGGCGTCGAACCGGCCGTTCTGGAAGAACTTCAGCAGGTTCATCGAGGCCAGGTTGCAGGCCGTGTCATCGAGGAACATGTATTCCGAGCAGGGGTTCGAGCCGCGGATCGGACCGTCCTCGGGGCAGGTATGCCAGGCGTTGACCGTGTCGTGGAACTGGATGCCCGGGTCGGCGCAGGCCCAGGCGGCATGACCGACTTGGTCCCACAGGTCACGGGCCTTGACGGTCTTGGCGATCTTGCCGTCGGTGCGGCGCAGAAGCGCCCAGTCGCCGTCTTCGCGCACGGCGGTGAGGAAGGCGTCGGTCACGCGGACGGAGTTGTTGGAATTCTGCCCCGAGACGGTGACATAGGCTTCCGAATCCCAATCGGTATCGTAGGTCGGAAACTCGATCGAGGTGTAGCCCTGCCGCGCGTATTGCAGGATGCGGTTCGTATAGGTGTCGGGGATCATCGCCTTCTTGGCAGACTTGATCGCGGTCTTCAGGCCGGGGTTCTTGGCCGGATCGACGGCATCCTCGCTCGATCCGTCCCACTGGCGGATGGCGGCGAAGATCTCGTTCAGCTTCAGTTCATGCGCCTTGGAACCGGCGACGAGGCTCGCGACCTTCTGCTCTTCGATCACCTTCCAGTTGATGAACTGTTCGATATCGGGGTGATCCATGTCGCAGATCACCATCTTGGCGGCACGCCGCGTGGTGCCGCCGGACTTGATGGCGCCGGCTGCCCTGTCGCCGATCTTCAGAAA
>CAZKSE010000373.1:0-2810 GCA_964555305.1 uncultured Rhodobacter sp.
GCGTTTGCGCGCAGCCACGGTGCGATGTCGGTTTTCGCCGCGACCTGCCGCTTGCAGGCATGGGCAGAATCGCCCATCCCTCCAATAGAGCCGCAAAGGGTTGCCCGCCGGGCGGCCGGGACGAAGGATGCGCCATGAAACGCTATTCGGTCTTCGCCATCGCCCGCGAGGCGTTGCGCCAGCACAAGGGCTGGGAGCGCGCCTGGGCCTCGCCCCTGCCGCGCAAGTCCTACGACGTGGTGATCGTGGGCGCCGGCGGGCACGGGCTGGCGACGGCCTATTACCTGGGCAAGGTCTTCGGCATCACCAATGTCGCGGTGCTGGAAAAGGGCTGGCTGGGCGGCGGCAATACCGGGCGCAACACGACGATCATCCGCTCGAATTACCTGCAGGACCCGTCGGCGGCGATCTACGAGAAGGCGCGCAGCCTCTACGAGACGCTGAGCCAGGAGCTGAACTACAACATCATGTTCTCGCCCCGCGGCGTGATGATGCTGGCGCAGACCGAACACGAGGTCCGCGGCTATCTGCGCACCGAACGCGCGAACGCGCTGCAGGGCGTGGAGACGCGGTTCATCGGCCCGGCCGAGGTGAAGAAGCGGGTGCCGATCATCCGGCTGGACGGTCCGCGCTACCCGGTCCTCGGCGCGCTCTGGCAGGAGCGGGCGGGCACGGCGCGCCACGATGCGGTGGCCTGGGGCTATGCGCGCGCGTGCTCGGACATGGGGATGCACATCATCCAGAACTGCGCGGTCACCGGCGTCGAGGCAGTGGATGGCAAGGTCTCGGCGGTGCAGACGACGCAGGGCGACATCGGCTGCAAGAAGCTGGGCATCGTGGTCGCGGGCCATTCGGGCGCGCTGGCGGACATGGCGGGGTTCCGGCTGCCCATCGAATCGGTGGCCTTGCAGGCGCTGGTTTCCGAGCCGATCAAACCCTGCATGGATGTCGTCGTCATGGCCAATACCGTGCACGGCTACATGTCGCAGTCCGACAAGGGCGAGATGGTGATCGGCGGCGGCGCGGATCATTTCAACAACTACACCCAGCGCGGATCCTGGCAGCATATCGAGGAGACGGTGCGCGCGCTGATCGAGACCTTCCCGATGCTCTCGCGGTTGAAGATGCTGCGGCAATGGGGGGGGATCGTCGACATGACCGGTGACCGCTCGCCGATCATCTCGAAAACGCCACTGGGGGGCTGCTTCATCAACTGCGGCTGGGGCACCGGCGGGTTCAAGGCCATCCCCGGTTCGGGCTGGGCGATGGCCGAACTGATCGCCAGGGGAGAGCCGGGGCCGCTGGCCGAGGCGTTCAGCATGTACCGCTTCCGCGAAGGGCGGTTCATCGACGAAAGCGTCGCCGCGGGGGTGGCGCATTGACGGGGGACCCATTCATCAGCGCGAAGCGCTACTTGAACATCTTTGTCAATTTGACCTTTCTTGGCTTCATCTTGTCGGCCGTTGCTTTGCTTGTTTGGGGTACGCCGACAGGGGTTCAGCGGGTGGGCGCGTTTTGGATCGCTTTCGTTGCTTTTTCGTTCGGCCTAACAAAATTGGTCACTAACCAGATACGGGAAGCAGCGCATGGGCGCGGGTTGCTCGTTGATGAATACGAGGAAAAGATTGGTAAGAACCTGCGTCCTGAAAAACTCCGGGCGAGTTCTATGCTCACCCAATACTTGCACCGAGAAAGAAGCGAATACACGAGAGTAGACGCTCAGAAGTTCATCGATGAACTGGATAATCATGTGGCGCATACGGTGGCCCCTGCGGACTTATTGATAATCGCATTGGCCACCCTCCTCACCGGTTTCGGCGATCTACTTTACTGTGCCTTTCGAGCGTCCGGGGGTATGGCATGCAGCTGACCAGTTACTATTCTTTGCTTCCCCGGCACCCAGTTGCTCTACGCAAGCGTGCTAGTAGGGGCGGTTCATCGACGAAAGCGACGCCGCGGGCGCGGGGATTTCCTTGCCGCGGGCGCGCCCTAGATGAGACGCGAGCCGCTTTTGAGGAGACGTCATGCCCGCCCATCGCCTTCTTCGACGCCTTGTCCATCTGGGGCACCGCCTGCACGCCCGGCGGGTGGCCCTTGCCGGGTTTGCCTGCGGAATCGCGTTGCCGCTTGTTCTGGCCGGGCTGGTGCTGGCGCCCTTCGACGGCGGGCTCTCGGACAGCCGCGCGGCGCCGCCTGCCGCCTTTTTCATCGTCGACGACTGACGGGCGCGCCGCGCGCCGCCCGGCCGCGGGCGGGGCGGTGCGCTGATGTCGATTTCGGCAGATAACCGCCGGTTGAACACCGCCCAACGGAACCACCGGGCGGTTTCCCATGTTTCGATGACGAGAGAAATCCATACGGAGCATCGAAAATGGCCAACGAACACGACACCCGCCCGCCGCGCGAGCCGCGCACGACCGACGTGCACCCCGCCGCGCCCCCGCCGCACGGCCGCCCTGCCGACCCCTATGTGCCGCCCGAGCCGGCGGCTTCCGCCCGTTCGCATGTGCATGTGGACCCCGAGCCGCGGCGCAGCGGCGTCAGCTCGCTTGCGTTCATCGTCGGCGGTCTGGTCGTGGCGGTCCTTATCCTGTTCCTGTTCTTCGGCGGCGGCACCGGCACCGACGCACCGCAAGGCACCGCGCCCGATGCGGGCGCTCCGGCGACCACCGCGCCTGAAAGCGCCCCTGGCGCCGCGCCTGAAACCGCACCGGGAACCGCGCCCGCGATCGACAGCGCCCCGGCCGATACCGATGGCGCGACCGCACCCGCCGATCCGGCCGCACCCGCGGCCGACGAGCCGGCGGCCA
>CAZKSE010000374.1:0-2796 GCA_964555305.1 uncultured Rhodobacter sp.
AGGTCTATGCCGCAGTCGGGCAGATCACGACCATTGCGCTGGAGCCGGGCGAGAGTCTGACCGGCGCGGGGCCGATTGCAGCCGGCGACACCGCCCGCTGGATCATCGGCGACACCGAGAGCGGCAGCGGTGCGAACCGCCGTGTCCATATCCTCGTGAAGCCGACACGGCCGGACATTTCCACCAACCTTGTCGTCACCACCGACCGACGCACCTACATGATCGAACTGCGCGCGCGGGAATCGCTCTACATGCCTTCCGTCGCATGGTCCTATCCCGCAACGCCCGGCCAGCGCCGCGCCGTCCCGGCCGCGCCAATCATCCCGGCCGAGGCTGCGCGGAACTATCGCTATGGCTTGCAGGTGCAGGGCGACAGCCCGCCATGGCGGCCGGTTTCGGTGTTCGACGATGGACGCCGCGTCTATGTCGTCTTCCCGGCCGGGATTGTGCAGGGCGAAATGCCGCCGATCTTCGTGCTTGGCGCGAACGGCGAGCCGCAGATCGTCAATTCCCGCATCCACCAGAACGTCCTGATCGTGGACCGCCTGTTCGGCGCGGCCGAGTTGCGCCTTGGCAGCGGCAACCGCCAGCAGGTCGTCAGGATCGTCCGCACCAACCCGACGCAGGCCGCAGCAGAGCCAGCCAGCACGACCACGGGAGGATCGTCCTCATGAGCGATACCGATACCGCCGCCCCCATGCGCCTGCGCGCCGAAACGCCCCGTGTCACGCGCCTATCGCGCAAGATGCTGGCAGGCGTCGGAGCCGTCGCGCTTCTCGGCATCGGCGGGGCGCTGATCTATGCGCTCCAGACCCGCGATGCAGGACCGGGAGGGGACGAACTCTATTCGACCGAGAACCGCCCCACGGCGGACGGATTGTCTGGCCTGCCGCGCGACTATAGCGGCCCGGCGCTCGGCCCGGCGCTACCCGGCGACCTCGGCCGCCCGATCCTCGACGCGCAGAACCGGGGGCAGCCCATTGTAACGCCGGCAATCACGACGCCCGCCGTCGATCCAGAGGAAGAACGCCGCAGGGCCGAGGAAGAAGCCGCGCGCTTGAGCAACGTCTTTTTCCAGTCCGGCCCCCGCAGGGGAGCGCCAGCCGGCACCGCCATGCCCGGCCTTGCCGGGCTTGGCCTCGGCGGGCAGCCCGCGACACAGGATCGCCACGCGGCATTTCTCAATGGACCCGTGGACCGGCAGACCGTCGCCCCGGATCGCGTTGCGCCGCCGGCATCGCCCTACATCCTTCAGGCCGGGGCCGTGATCCCCGCTGCGCTGATAACCGGCATCCGTTCCGATCTGCCCGGCCAGATCACCGCGCAGGTGACGGAGAACGTCTATGACAGCCCGACCGGCTCGCTGCTGCTGATCCCGCAAGGCACCCGCATCATCGGCCAATACAATGACGGCGTGACCTTCGGCCAGCGTCGCGTGTTGCTGGTCTGGAATCGCCTGATCCTGCCGGGCGGCCGGTCCATCGTTCTGGAACGCCTGCCGGGCGCGGACGCCAGCGGCTATGCTGGCCTTGAGGATGGCGTCGATTATCATTGGTGGGATCTGATGAAGGCCGCAGGGCTGTCCACGCTGCTCGCAGTCGGCACCGAGCTGGCGACCAGCGACGAGGACCGGCTGATCCGCGCCATCCGCGACGGGGCGCAGGATACCGTCAATCAGGCCGGCCAGCAGATCGTCCAACGCCAGTTGCAGGTCGCGCCGACGCTGACGATCCGGCCCGGCTTTCCGGTCAGGATTATCGTCACCCGCGATCTTGTGTTCGAGCCGGCAGGAGGTTGACCATGACCAAGCTGAAACTCGGCCCGCTGCCAGACGACAAGCCCGTCAAGGTGACGGTGGAGTTGCCCGCGCCGCTCCACCGCGATCTGGTCGCTTATGCCGAAGTGCTGGCGCGCGAGACGGGCCAGCCTGTCGCCGATCCCGTCAGGCTCATCGTGCCGATGCTGGAGCGGTTCATCGCAACGGATCGGGGGTTTGCGAGAGCGCGGCGAGCCGCCAACTAAGTCCCATCCCGGCAGGGGTGCCGCCAGCGCATAGACGCAAATGCGGCACGCTACAGGCCGCCGACTGCCCTCCATGGTTCGCCTAATTCCGGGGCCTATTGCGCCCCGGAATCCACCAGAACCAAGGAGGATTCCATGTGCGCAGAGCGCCGCCGCGCCCGCAAAGGGCGACCGCGACACCCGGTCCCCGAAGCACTTCCCGACGATCTTTTCGACTACGCCGACGAACCCACGCCAGACGGCCGGGAACGCCGCAGCTCGCCGCTTCGCATCGTCGATGTTGAGACGCTGCCGGTCTTCGACGACTGGCCCGAAAAGGTGCCGATCACCGAGGAAGAACTACAAATCTTCGAGCGGTATTTCGGTCATGTGCTCGACCGCCTTTTCGGCCCAATCGACCTTGAAGCCGAGAATAAATCCTTGCCATACTTATCAGAAAGTGATAAGGATAAGTCATGAGCGAGGAACGTGACCCGAGCCTCGACACGCTTCTGGACCTCGACGGACAGGTGCTCGTTGTCGATCCCGAGGGCGGCCATTGGGTGAAGTTCGTCGTCACCCGCGTTCCGGTCTCGCCGGACAAGCCGCACGGCCTCGATTACTCGCTCACGCTTCACGGGCCTTCGGGCGAACGGCTGGTCGGCTTCGATAATGCCCATCCGGTCGGCCGAGGCAGGAGGGGCGAGCCGATGGACCATCGACACCGCCTCCAGACCGTGAAGCCCTACGCCTACGAGGATGCGGCCACGCTGCTGGCCGACTTCTGGCAGGCGG
>CAZKSE010000375.1:0-2783 GCA_964555305.1 uncultured Rhodobacter sp.
CGCAGCTCAAATCGCAACCGCCTGACTGTCCGGTGAAACGGGGGCAAGATCACCGCCGTTTAGATATCGACCGCTTCGGCTATCGCCAGCGCGTCCTCAAATTCGGCACCCAACTATCGCACCGTGCTGTCCATCTTCGTGTGGCCCAGCAGAGGCTGGACCGCACGCAGGTTGCCCGTCTTGCGGTAGATCTGGGCGACCTTCGTGCGGCGCATCGAATGCGTGCCATATGAACTCGGCTCGAGGCCAATCGATGACACCCAGCCCTTAACGAGCCGCGCATATTGTCGGGTAGAGATCTGGGGCCGATCATGGAATCTGCCAGGCCAGAGGTACCTCGAGCCGATCATCACGGGGTCCTGAAGCCAGGCGATGAGAGATATGCGCGTGCCCTCCGAGATTTCGAACCGGACCGGCTGTCGGGTCTTGCGCTGGATAATTGATGCTCGCTCCTTGACCTGACCGGCAGCATAGACAACGGCGACCATGAGCCTCACCAGATCACAGCCGCGGAACTTGCTGTCGATCGCAAGATTGAAAAGTGCAAGGCCTCGAGTGTTTCCCGCGATCTCGAGCCGGACTCGGATTGCCCAGACATGTTTTGGCATGAGCGGGCGCTTCTGACCCACGATGCGGCCCTTGTTCCACACTGGTCGACGCGCACGAATGGCGGGCAGGTTTGCAAAAGGCTTGACGGTTCCTCCGCTCCGCCCCACTCCACCTCATCGCCGACCTGATGCCGGTAACAGACCGATACCACGCCGCGGTGCCGCAGGTTCGTCCGCTCGTTCACTACCGGCTATCTCGTGGGCGGACGCTCCGGGCATACGCCATCGATGCCCATCTGCCAGAAGCCCACTTCCAGCCGGGTCGCCGTGGCGAAGCGGTGTGAAAGCTGGGCTGCCCGTGGAAGGCTGGCCCAATCAGGACCCAGGCGGTGCACGAGAGCGCCGTCGATCAGCGCGCCCACATCATGGCACAGGCCTTGATAATCCGCCCCCGCATAGGTCTCGATCCAGGTCTCATAGGGTCCGCGACTCCCGGCCAGGCGCGCGCCGATTTCGCCGTAGCCCAGCACGCAGGGTGCCAGCGCGGCCATCAGGTCCAGAAAATCGCCCGAATAGCCTGCCTCCAGCACGTAGCGCGTATAGGCGAGGTTCGCCGGGGCTTCCTCGGTCGCCTCCAGCGTTGCCGCGTCGCTCCCTTCGCCCGCGCAGGTCTGCACATGCAGGGGCATCTCGACATTTGCCAGCGCCTGCACCGTGGACGACGCCGCGCGGATTTCGGCCAAGGTCTCGGCCTTGGCCGCCGCCAGCGCCCAGGCTCGCGCGAAATGGATCAGAAAGAGGTAATCCTGGCGCAGATAATGGAGGAAGTTCGCGCGCGGCAGATTGCCGGTGCGCAACCCCTCGACGAAGGTGTGATGGGTGTAGGCCTGCCAGTCACGCGCCTGATCGCGCCAGAGGGCGAAGGCCTGGCCATAAACGGGTGCGGTCATTGCGCGGCCTCCAGTTCGATTTCCCTGCCCGGATCGCCGCACGAAAGGGCGTCGATGGGCCGACGATGGACGCGCCCGACGGCAGGCAAGCGCGGCGGGTTCTTCGGACCGGATGGGGTGACGCTCAAAGGCGATCCTTGCATCGGCCATCGTCCGCCCTGTGCGGCGGCAGGAAGTTTCAGCATGGCTGCGCGGTGTTTCATGGTTGTCCTTTCAGTCGTTCAGGGCGAGCAGGGCGATCTCGCCCAGCCAGCAGGCTTGCAGGGTTGCGCCGGCGTTCTGCGCGCGCAGGCCCGTGGCGCAGGCCAGCACGACGCGTTGGTTGCCGCGCGGGGCGAGAGTTGCGATGGCCTCGGGCGCGACATGGCGGGCGTCAGGGCAGAAGGGCACCGCCTCGGCACGCAGGTCGATCAGCATGTCGCCCGCGCGGATCTGACTGCGCGCGATGAAGGGCAGGATCTGCTCGGGCTCTGGCGCGCGATCGAATCGGAAACCGCCCATGCGCCAGGTCAGCGCCGCCTGAGGCAAAAGCCTGTCGCCGGATTTCGCCACCATCACGGGGTCGAGAACCACGGGCAAATCGCGCCCCGCAAGCCCCTCGGCCACCGTGGCAATCGACTCTGGCCCGCCCAGCATGCCCAGTTTGACCGCGCGCACGTCCAGATCGTCGAAGACGGCATCGATCTGTGCGGCGATCATGGCGGGGCTCGCAGGCTCCACCATGCTGACGTTGCGCGTGTTCTGAGCGGTCAGCGCGTTGATGACACTGGCACCATACGCGCCCAGCGCCGAGAATGTCTTGAGGTCGGCCTGAATTTCGGCGCCCCCGCCCGAGTCGGACCCTGCTATGGTCAACACTATCGGAACCATCGTCCACTCCTTGTCGCTGTCACCGACGCAAGAGGACGAACATCGCGCAAGGCTCTGCGCATATTCACCGTTCCCTCCGCCGGCATGATCCGGATCAGGTTCGATGGGTTGGCTCGCGCCTCTCAGCCCCTTTCAGGGCACCCCAACGGTCACCAATGTGAGGTAATCCGACCGGGTCGGCCTGACAAGGCAAACCGATCAAGGAAAGCCCCCTCACTTGCCAGACCAATGCCCGTAGAATGAATGCTTGAGGGGAATGACTGAAGATCAGGAGGGACGTAGGCACGGATACACCAGCGACTCTCCCCGCCCTCAACTTTTGCGTCTGGAAGGTCCGCATATGGGACAATCGAGACCAGATGTGTTGATTGTCACTGAGAACTGACCCGGCAACAGCAGAAATTGTCATTGAGAA
>CAZKSE010000376.1:0-2782 GCA_964555305.1 uncultured Rhodobacter sp.
GGTGCCAGGAGTGAATGGACCTGCCTGGCGCTTCGACGGCAACTCGACCTGGGCCGAGAGCGACGATGTGATTGAACTCTCGCTCGAAGACGGCCTGACGGTCTCTGCCTGGGTTGCGCTCGCCTCGCCGCCCGTGGAGGTCGCATCGGTGATCCATCTGGAGGGACCCGAAGGCGAGATGCGCCTTGCCGTTGGTCCATGGCGCGAGCCGGAGTTCCGGGTGGGCGATTTGCGCGCGGCGACCTTTGAGACGCTCGAATTAGGTCGATGGACGCATCTGGCCGGCACGTTCGACGGTGATACGGCGCGGCTTTACGTCGATGGCGAGCTTGCCGGCATAAGCGCTGGCACGGCACCGGAACGGGTGACTGGTACTCTCGCGATAGGGCGCAGCCTCGATGGCGGGATGCGCTACGAGGCGCACCAACTCGGCGTCTGGAACGGGGCTATCGGCGATCTGGCTCTGCGCACCGGCGAGGCGACGGCGCCCACCCCTGCTACGCCTCCATCGGAGGCGCCTATCAACGTGCCCCTGGAATGGTTCGCACATGAGCCCGATCGTCCCGCCTTCCACCCTCTGCCGCCCGCCGGTTGGACCAACGAGCCGCACGCCCTGACCCATGAAAACGGGATCTGGCATCTGTATCATCAGGCCAATCCTAACGGAGCGTTCTGGGAACAAATCGTTTGGGGGCATCTCGTCTCCCGGGATCTGGTGACATGGGAGGCGCGGCTGCCTGCGCTCGTCCCCGGCACAGGCTTCGACCGGCGCGGGGTCTGGGTTGGCAACCGCATACCGGACATAGAACCTCCGGCAATCCTTTACACGGGCGTCGATGGCACCCGCTCCGGCTTGGGCCGCGCCATGTGGCGGGCCGACGGAAGCTTCGAACGTGACCCGGGTGCCATCGCCTATGACACGCCGCCCGGCTACCAGGACATGCGCGACCCCTGGGTTGTCGCGACCGACAACGGCTGGCTCGCGCTCATAGGATCGGGCACGCCCGAGCATGACGCGCCCTTGGTCCTTGCCTGGACCTCGTCAAATTCGGTCGAATGGGACTTCGTCGGCGAGTTCGACACCGGCGGAACCGAGATGCCTGGCCAGTTCTGGGAGCTTCCGGTTCTCACGTCCATCGAGGGGCGCTGGATGCTCATGGGCACACCTGTCATCGCTGATGAGCCTGCTCGCACGTTTTACTGGATTGGCGATTTTGACGGGGCACGCTTTGTCCCCGATGATCCCAAGCCAAGGCAGTACGACCTGTTCGGAACCCTGCTCGCGCCGACACTCGCCACCGACGATTCGGGGCGGATGATCGCCATCGGAGTCATCCCCGACGACGGCCAGCGCCCCGAGGACTTGCGCAGACGGGCGGGCTGGGTGCACGCGCTCAGCCTGCCGGTCGAACTGTCGCTTTGCCCCGAGGCACCGGGCCGGCTGTGCCAGGCGTTGGCGCCGGAACTGGCTGCCGCCTTCCCGCACTCACTCGAGGGCTCTGCATCAGCCGATCTCACGGAAAGCAGTATCGAGTTCGACCTGGGGCACAGCCCTACCCATGTCCACGCGCGCTTTTTCATCCCCGAGGGTGGCGAGGTCGAAATCGGCCTGCGTGCGACACCCGATGGCTCCGAAGTTACTCGCCTTCTCCTGCGCCCGGCTGAAGGCGAGGTCTCGCTCGACAACACTGCGGGGTCCAGCGCGCCTTGGGCGAGAGACGACCGGATCACACGGGAAATACCGGCGCGCGACAAGGCTGAGGTGGTGTTGATCATTGACCGCGCCGCGATCAGCGGGACGATTAACGACCAGGTATTCGGCGTCATGATCTACCCGCAATCCGAGGAAGCTGTAATGCTGACATTTCGGGCCGATGGTGGTTCGAAGCTCCGCGAGATGGCAATCACCAAGCACAAGTAGGTGTTTGCGACGCCAGCAGATAAGAAAAGCGGCAGACACCTCAGCCTCAAGAAGTGCAAAGCGGCGTGGTTCATTTCTCGCCCCGCGACTCGAGCGCGCGGATTTCGTGCTCAAGGAAATAGCTGATGCCGGTACGCACGATCACAAGAAGGGAGAGGAAGAAAAGATTGGTCAGCGACAACGTCAAAACCAGCATGATCAGGTCAGCCACGATGAAGACCTCAAGCCCAGTCAGAATGTACTGCGCCATGACGATGCGCGCACTGGCCAGGTCAGCCATGTCGTCTATTCCTGACGTCAGCCGCCATTCTGTGAGAACGAAATGATAGAGAAAGCGAAGTGTGCCGGCAATCAGGATGAGGATGGCGAATGCCTCGATAAGAGCGACCGCCCATTCCAGAGCTTCGGCCAGTTGCGGCAGATGCACCTGCAAGTTCACTGGTCGCTGGCCAAAGTCCATCAGCAGGGGCCTTTACGTTACGGGCTGCGCGCAGCAGCCCCCAGAGATGAATCTGCGCGGGCATCACTGGCGGATGCTCGGCGCGTTCTCGGGCGCTTCCAATAGCCGATCACACCGTCAGCGCGGCAAATCTCAGGGACAGCAGCTGAAAAAATCTAACTCATCGCAATTCTCAACGAGTGCAGGACAGTTTTGTTCCATTGAACCATCGCGCAATCCCGGTGAATGCGGGGTGATCGCTCGCCGGATCGTTCACACCCCCAGTGGTTTACACCAAACCTCCAACTCCAGGACATTCCTGAAGCGTCCTATGTCTGCTTCGTTTTCGGATTGATTTGCGCCATCGGGTCGTGTCGCGGAGTTGGTGGAAATTCGATGGCGGCGTAATTTCCGGGTGACCT
>CAZKSE010000377.1:0-2782 GCA_964555305.1 uncultured Rhodobacter sp.
CGGCGCCATCACCAAGAACCGCGAAGTGATGGGCGCCACCGACCCGGCCGAAGCCGCCGAGGGCACGATCCGCAAGGATTTCGCGCTGTCGAAGGGCGAGAACTCGGTCCACGGCTCGGACGCGCCGGACACCGCCGCGCAGGAAATCGCCTTCTTCTTCGCCGAGCTTGAAATCGTCGGCTGACCCCCTGCCGAGCGAAATCGGTGGCGGGCGTGCAAATTTGCACGCCCGTGCAACCAACTGATATAAAACAGTGATCCGGCGGCGTTAACCGCAATGAAAGCTTTGCGTGCGGCTCTCGCCCCCGCAGAACACGCCCCCACAGATCACGCGCCCACAGATCACGCGCCCGGGCCGACCTGCGGGCGGCACGGAAAAAGGGGCCGGTCATGACCGGCCCCTTTCGGTTTCCTCCACCTCCCTGGGTCCCTGGGGTCCTCCACCCCACGGCCAGATCCGTCAGCCGCAGCGGCGATTGACCTCGCGCGCGGCCAGTCCCGTGGCGACCAGCATGCAGCGGTCGCGCGCTTCGTAATAGTAGCCGCGGGCGTACCATTGCACCGCCCGGTCGATGTCGCCATCGGCCACCATCCAGGCCCCCCGCAGGTAGCGTCCCGCGTAGCGCAGGTTCACCTCGGGATCGAGCAGGTCGGCCGGCTCGCCCTGAAAGCCCATCGTGCGGGCGGTTTGCGGCAGGACCTGCATCAACCCCCAGTAGGGGCCGTTGCGCGCCTCGGGGCGGTAGCTGCTTTCACGCTGCACCACCCGGTGCATCAGCGCGCGCGGCACGCCATGACGGTCGGCGGCCCGGTCGATCTTCGCCACCAGTTCGGGCGAGGCGTGCGGGAAGCTGTCCAGTTGTGTCACGGCGCGGCTGGCGGTTTCCTGCGGGCTGCCACAGGCGGCCAGGACGGCCAGGGTCAGCGGCAGGACCAGGGTCTTCAGGCGCATCGTCTTTGTCCCTCGAAGGTCGGCCGCCCCCCCCGTTATCCGGGCTTTCGCGGCACCACCCCGATTTCATCCAGCACTGCCTCCAATCCGGCAAGCCCCCCGTGTGGAGCATGAGCGGATTTCAGCGCATCGAACCGCACGCGCAGCGCATCCTTCTCGGCGCCGCGGCAATCGTTCCAGGGCCGACCCTGCAACCCCATGACCAGAACGTAATAGGAAATGAAATGCGGCCGGTGCCCGGTTTCCAGAAGCCGCCCATAGGCCGCATCGGGCCCCAGCGCGTGCAATTCCTCGGCGCTGGCGATCCCGGCGCGGGCGAAGGCAGCCTCCATCGCGGGGCCCAGATTGCGGATCGAGGAGATGGGCGTGGCCATGCCCGCCCCCATGCCGCGCCGCTTGACGCTTGGCAAGGGGCCACGCGCCGCCTAGCCTTGCCCGAAACGCGAGGTGCACCATGTCCGACGATGCCCCCCTGCCCTTCGACGGCGCGATCAGCCGCTTTCTCGCCGAAGAGGCGCCGGCGGAGATCCGCACCGCCATCGAGGAGGGCCGCAAACGCGACATCATCACCCCCGACTTTCCCTATGACCGCTGGATGAAGCGCAGCGACTACGACGACCGGATGCGCGCGCTGCAGATCGAGCTGGTGAAGCTGAAGGCCTGGATCGAACGCAGCGGCACGCGCATCGTCGTCATTTTCGAAGGCCGCGATACCGCCGGCAAATCCGGCGCCATCCGCCGCGTGACCGAGAACCTGAACCCGCGCACCGCCCGCATCATGGCGCTGGGCAAGCCTGACGAACGCGAACGCAGCCAATGGTTCTTTCAGCGATATATCGATCATCTGCCCGCGGCGGGCGAAATGCTGCTGATGGACCGAAGCTGGTACAACCGCGCGGTGATCGAGCCGGTTTTCGGCTTTGCCACGCCGACCCAGCGCGACCGCTTCTTCGCGCAACTGCCCGATGTCGAGCGCACGATCACCGATGACGGCATCCATCTGATCAAGCTGTGGTTCAATGTCAGCCGCGCCGAACAGCTGCGCCGGATGCTGGCGCGCGAAAGCCATCCGCTGAAGCAATGGAAGCTCTCGGCCATCGATGTCGAGGGGCTGGGCAAATGGGACGCCTATACCCAGGCGATCGGCGCGATGTTCGCGCGCAGCCATTTCGATTTCGCCCCCTGGACGGTGATCCGGTCGGACGATAAGTATCGCGCCCGGATCGCGGCGATCCAAAGGTTGCTTCTGGCCTTCGACTACGACCGCAAGGATGCCGATGCCGTGGGCGCGCCCGATCCGCGGATCATGGGCGGGCCGGATCTGTGGCCGCAAGGGTAAGCAACGGGTCGGGCAACCCCTCGGGCAGCGACCCGGCGCCGGCCCAGATCAGCCCCCCCTGCCCGGCCAGAAGCCGCCCCGAGGCGTGATCGCCCTGCAGCATCGCCAACCGCCCCGACGCACGCGGCCCCAGCACGCCCATCAGCAGATGCGCCGAGGCCGCCGCCGCCGGCGCGGGCTTCCAGATGAGCCCCCGCCGCGCCCCGGCGATCAGCAACCCCGCCACCCGGATCAGCGGCGTATCGGCCGCCGTCAGCAGCACATGCGGCCCGCCCCTCGGCAGATCCCCCGGCAGATCCCCTGGTAGATCCTGTTGCAGATCCGATATCCGCGCCTGCGCCACCACGGCGGGCAGTTGCGCATCCAGCCTGTCGCCGGCAAAGCCCTCGCGGCGCCGGATCGCCTCGAGGAGCGGCGCCTCGGCCAGAAGCGCGGCCCAGAGCGCCGCCGCATCGACCGGCAGGGCGCCGGCATCGGCCCGCATCACGCCA
>CAZKSE010000378.1:0-2771 GCA_964555305.1 uncultured Rhodobacter sp.
TCGCAGCTCAAATCGCAACCGCCTGACTGTCCGGTGAAACGGGGGCAAGATCACTTTGATCGTGCATCGTCGGGGAACTTGCGAGCGTCACGCGCCTATGTTTTCCGCAGCAAGTTCCGCAAATAGGTCGGCCTTGGCAGCCGCGTATTCCCGCGCCAGCCGATCCACGAGTGACGCAGCCGGAACGACCGATTTCACCGCGCCGATCCCCTGGCCCGATCCCCAGACCTCTTTCCAGGCTTTCGGTCGCGCGGATCTACCAGCGGCGAAGCTCATTTCGGTGGCGGCGGCGGGGAGGTTCTCGGGGTCAAGTCCGACGCGCGCGATCGAGGGCTTCAGGTAGTTGCCGGAAACACCGCTGAAAATTGCTGTAGTGACGATGTCATCGGCGCCGCTGTCCACGATCATTCTCTTGTAATCATCCGAGGCGTCGGCCTCTTCCGTGGCGATGAATGGCGAGCCGACATAGGCCAGATCGGCCCCCATCGCCCGTGCTGCCAGGATCGCCCGTCCGGTCGATACGGCGCCGGACAACAACAAAGGCCCATCGAACCACTGCCGGATTTCACCAACCAGCGCCATTGGGTTGATCAGGCCGGCATGCCCCCCGGCCCCTGCGGCGACCGCTATCAGCCCGTCGGCGCCCTTGTCGATCGCCTTGCGCGCAAATCGGTCGTTGATCACATCATGCAAGGTAATGCCGCCGCAGGAATGCGCGGCCTCGTTCACCTCCGGCCGTGCACCGAGCGAGGTAATCCAGATCGGCACCTTCCAGCGGGCGCAGATCTCGACATCGCGTTCCAGCCGAACGTTGGAGCGGTGCACGATCTGGTTCACCGCGAACGGCGCCGCCGGTCGATCGGGGTTCGCCTGGTTGTAGCGATCCAGTTCATCGGTGATGCGCTCGAGCCATTGCTCCAGCACCACCGACCCGCCCGCCTCGTCTCGTGCATTTAGCGCCGGGAAACTACCCACGATCCCTGCCTTGCACTGGGCAATAACCAGATCCGGGGTCGAGATGATGAACATTGGAGACGCCACCACCGGAATACGCAGCCCGCGTAGAATGGGCGGCAATCGGTGTTGGCGCATTCCGACGGATTCGGATCTGTTCATGGTGTCACCCCTTCCTGGCGAAATGAGTTTCGTTCTTCTCAGTGGACACCGCCAGCCCCTCTCTAGCTTTTTAGAACGGCTTGGCGCGGAAAGCGCTATTGCAGAGATGCTGAAGCCCGCGATTTTCCTTCTGTCGCCCCTCCGCGGGCGCTATCATTTGATCAGGCCATTTACCATGATGACCCAGTTGATCGGTAGCGACCCATTCCTGTCTTGGGCGCCGGGAGAGCAAGCTGTTTGTTCCAAAATGGCGACGAAGGCGGGCAATTCCCTTTCTTCAGATGCTTGACTTGCGTTTGTGGGAACGAATGCCTAGCTTCATGTCCATGGCGACGTTCTCTCATTTTGTCAGGTTCCGGAATTATTCCGGTTCACTGCTGACGCGGTCTCTGCCCCGGGCAGAGGCCGTCGCCTGCTGACGCCTCTCCCCGGGGTAAATCCTCTCAGATCCGAATGTCAGCTAGGCGGGCGTTGCCCACCGAGGGGTTATCATGCGTCGTTATCTCGAATTCCTTCATCCCATTGGGGCAAGAGAATTTCTCAAGCATCATGCCACGACATCGGTGGCACCGACCTGCGATATGGCCGCGCTACGTCCGATCCGCGCGAGCCTCAGCACACAGGATTACTGGCAACTGACCGAGCATCGACGGCGGTGCGAGGATCTGGGCGGACCGCTCTTCATGCGGCTTTCGCGCCTTATCCGGGCCAAGCTGGCGGATGCCGAGGTCGTGAGCTCTGATGAACTTGCGTCCGACGTCGTAACGGGAAGGGCGCGCGTCAGTTTCACCGTTGATCGGCGCCGGCCGGAGACGCGCACGCTCTATCACTGGGGCTATCCCGACCGAGAACGCAACCGGCTGCCGGTCGGCACCTTCCTGGGCGTCACGCTGATCGGCATGTCAGCCGGGCAGCACATGCGCCTGCTCGATGGCACCGGCGTTGCAGGCGACCTGCAGGTGCTCGCGGTGCATGCACAAGGCGCTGCCTGCGATACTGCGCACGACTGAACGGGCGCACAGCCTCTTCCCACTATTACTCTACCTGGAGACAACCATGTCCAAGCCCCCCCGCCGCGTCCGCGCGGTTATTGATGCAACCCTTGTCGAGCGCCTGGAGTCGCTGGCAAGCGCCGCGGCCGCGCGTTTTCCCGAAACGGCCGACGCGCTGGTGAACAAGCTCAGCTCCGCCAGGCTGACCAAATCCGCTCGACAACCGGCGGATGTCGTCACCATCGGCAGCGAGGTAGCCTATCGCGACGAACTAACCGGACGCGCGTTACGGGTCAGACTTGTCTGGCCCGAACATGCCGATATCAACCGCGGCAGTGTCTCGGTCCTGACGCCCATCGGTGTGGCGCTCCTGGGCCTTTCTCCCGGGCAAGGTATACGGTGGACGTCACGCGCCGGCGAAGACCGGGCACTCACCGTCCTGGAAGTCGCACCGGAAGGCGCAACGGTGGCAGGGGTCTGAGCTCGAGCAACGAAAGCCGACACCGAAACCCGCAGCTCCGAAGCAGAAAGAGATATTGCGTCGGTTCATCCCCGCCCAATGCGCCGAATGCGGCGCAGACGTGCCTCGCGCGGCGGCAGGACGTTGCCCTGTTGATTGTCACTGAGAACTGACCCGGCAACAGCAGAAATTGTCATTGAGAA
>CAZKSE010000379.1:0-2771 GCA_964555305.1 uncultured Rhodobacter sp.
TGATGGATGACATGCGCGCGGCGGATGTCGATTTCCTGACCATCGGCCAGTATCTTCAGCCCAGCCCGAAGCATCACCGGATCGACCGTTTCGTGACGCCCGAGGAATTCGCGGGCTATGCGAAGGCGGCCTGGGGCAAGGGATTCCTGATGGTATCGGCGACGCCGCTGACGCGGTCGTCCTATCACGCGGGCGACGATTTCGCGCGGCTGCGCGCGGCGCGGGCGGCGAAGCTGGCGCAGGCCTGAGGGCGCGCGCAACGCTGCCGCAGCCGCCCGGCATTCCGGGCGGGTTTCTTTCGCTAACGAAAGCTTGACGGGGCGTGCGCCCGGCGGGGGCGGAGTCGCCGGGTGCGGGCGTTTGCGCCTTGTTTTGCTGCGATTTCGGCTTGGGCAGGCGTATGGCAAACGTATGGCAAGCGTATGGCAAACGTATGGCAGACGTATGGCACGCGCAGGCCTGTTCGGGCGTTTTCGGTGCTTTTGGGGGGCGTTCCGGCGGGCGGGGGTGGCGCGGCATCGTGCCCGGTCGGGGGCATCGGGCGGTGTCCGGTGGCCGGCGCGGGTAAAATAATATTCCGGATATTATTTTGATCGCCACCCGCGCGAGGCTTCGCGGGCATGTGACGGCCACGGCGGTGACGGCCACGGCGGTTTGGGCCACGGCGGTTCGGGCCACGGCGGTGACAGCCACGGCGGTTCCGGCCACGGCCGGGGTCAGAACCGGTCGATCAGGCGGTTGAGGTAGTCGCGCTCGGTCTCGGGCCGTTCAAGCTCGGCGGAGCGGCGGCGGATCTCGTCCATCAGGTCGCGGGCGCGCTGGCGCGGGTCCTCGCCGGGGACGACGGTGCCGCCCTCGCCGCCGGCGGTGGCATCGCCCTCGCGTTCGCGGCCCAGCGGGTCGCGGCCCAGCCCCTGCCCTTCGCCTTCGGGCGCGTTGTCGGCGCGTTCGCGGCTGTCCTGGCGCATCGCGTCGCTCAGCTGGCGCAGCCCCTCGCGCATCGCTTCCAACGCCTCGGCCTGGCGTTCCAGCGCCTCGCGCGTGGCGCCTTCGCGCAGGGCGCGTTCGGCCTCGCGCATGGCGCGTTCGGCGTCTTCGAGGGCGTCGAGGGCGGCGTCGCCTTCGGGCGTGCCTTCGCCGGGCAGGGTCTGAAGCTGCTGATCGCGCAGGCGGTCGCGGAGTTCCTGCTGGCGCTGGGCCAGCCCCTCGCCCTGGCCCGCGCCCTGCCCGTCTTCGCCTTCGCCCTCCTGCTCGCCGCGGCCGAACTGGTTCTGAAGGTCGCGGAACGTGTCGTCGGCAAGGTCCTGCTGGTCGGAGAGCGTGTCGCCCAGACCTTCCATCGCCTCGGCGCCCGGCATCGGCTCGCCGCCTTCGCCCTGCCCTTCGGTCACTTGCAGGTTTTCCAGAAGCGCGTTGAGCTGGGCCATCAGCTCGGCGGCTTCGTCCATGCGGCCTTCTTCCATCAGCTCCTGAATGCGGTTCATCAGCTCCTGGATCTGGTCGCCGGTGACCTGCATCCGCTCGCCCGGATCGGCCTCGCCGCGTTCGCGGGGCTGTTCGGCCAACATGCGGATATAGTCGCGCATCGCCTCGCGCAGCTCTTCCATCAGCGCGGCGATCTCGTCCGAGGAGGCGCCGTCGCGCATCGCCTGGTCGAGCATCTCCTGCGCGCGGCGCAGCCGTTCGCGGGCGTTGGCCAGCTCGCCCTCCTCGATCAGGAGGGCCAGTTCCCAGAGCATCCCGGCCAGTTCATCGCGCGCCTCGGTGCTCAGGCCGGTCTCCAGCCGCGCCTCGATGTAATCGACCGCCGAGCGCAGCTCGCCGGGCGCGGCCTCGGCGCGGAAGGCCCCGTCGGCGCGGTAGAGCATCGCGCGCATGAGCTGCGCGGCGCGGGGCGCGTTCTGGCGGTTCCACAGCAGGTCGCGGCGCAGTTCGGCCACGGCCAGCGCGGCAGGCTCGAAGAAGCGGCGGCCGGGCAGCGTGCCCTCGATCTGCTGGCTTTCGCCGGACTGGCCCGCGGCATCGGCCACGCGCAGCACCATCTGGACCGGCAGATGCGCCCAGACATGCTGCGACAGATCCTCGCGCAGCACGTCCTCGAACTCGGCGCGGTTGGCGGTCATCGGCAGGGGCAGGTCGAGGCGCAGCGGCTCGCGTTCCTCGGGCGGCAGTGTCAGGCCATGCGCGCGCTCGACCGCATCGAGGTCGAGGACGATCTCGGCCTCGCCGCCGACGATGCCGTAGTCATCCTCGGCGGCGTAGGGCTGCTCCAGCACGCCGCCGCGGCCGCGGCGCATGGCTTCGGTCGCGGTGACCTCGGGCGCCTCGTCGGGGGTGACGATGACGAACCACGACCGCCCGCCCGGCCCTTCGACGGCAAGCCGTCCGGTGGCGAGCGCGGCAAATTCCATCACCTGCCCGGTATCGTCGGCATTGGTGTCGCCGCCCAGCGCCTGCGACACGGCAAGCGTGCCGTCGGCGCCATAGAGGCGCATGACCACGCGCGAGCCCGAGGGCACCTCGAACGTCTCGCGCGCGATCTCGTTGAGATAGAGCGCGGGGCGGCCGGTATAGGCGGGGGGCGTGATCCAGCCTTCCCAGGCGGGGGCGATGGCGGCGCCCGCGGGGGCGGTCAGCGAGCCCACTTCGGCCATGCGGGTGGGCTGGCCGAAGATCAGCGCCAGCGCCGCGCCGGTCAGCGCGACCAGCCGCAGGGCGTAGGGGTCGCGGCCGGGCAGGTTGGGACGGGGGCCGAGGGCGCGGGCGCGGGC
>CAZKSE010000380.1:0-2746 GCA_964555305.1 uncultured Rhodobacter sp.
GATCCGCAGGGGAGCACAGGTGCGCAGGGTTCAGGCATTGCCGGGCATCGACGAAGGGCGTAGTCGGGAACGTTCCATCGGGCAGTTCATCGAGCGGCACGTATAGACGGGTGTTGGCCGCAAGTTTTCCGAGTACCGGTATGTCGATCATGATGGGCTCCTCATCAAGGCTTGGTGTTGTACGCTATTCGGGTATTTGCGCCTGCTCGACGGGACGACACACGGTCGAGATCCTTCGCCGTGCCATCCGGTGCGCGTGAGTGGCACCGGATCGCATCGTTAAGCTGACTTGATCAGAGGGCCGGTTTCGGGCGCGCTTGCTCCTGCTTCTGGTCGCGGCCCGTGGCCTTGAGCGCGTCATACAGCATCGCGATATCAGCCAGCTTCACCACATAGCCCAAGGCATTGCCCTCCCGGTCGGCATACGCCAGCATCTCCTTCGATTGGGCGCATTCGGCCGAAACCCGGCGGGGGGGATTGAAGTCTCCACCTAGGCGAACGACGTCGCTGGAGAATGGCGCACGCGTGTAGAACATGTAGCTCAGTGTTTCAGTTTCGATGACGCAGTTGCTTGCCTCGAGCTTCTTGCCCTTGCGGTCGATATGACTTGTGTGGTTCAGCGCATTGTTCTCCAAGCGCACCGACTGGCCGGCGATGCGTGTAAACGCGCTGCGCATGTCGTCTATGCTCGGGCGGGCGCCCTCCTGGTCGCGCCGGTCACGGCCGATGAACCAGACTTTGCCTTCGGGTGTGAGGCCCACCACGAGGATGTCGGATCCGTACGAACGGTCTTCCTTGAAGGCGTGCTCGCCCTTCAGTCCCCATAGCTCTCCCTCGCGCAGGATTTCCGAGACGTGGAACTGGGGATTGGCTTCGCGCAGACGTTCGATGGCCTCGTCGACATCCATGCCGGTTTCGACCCCGGCGATGCCCATGCCGTATGCGCTTACCGCGGTCAGGGAGGCGGTTGCAGCGACTGCGGCAAGACGGGTGAAGTTTGCACTTGTCTTCATTTCAGGGTTCTCCAGTGGTCGTCAGAATGCAGGTTTGGCGGCGCGGGCGGCTTCGGCTTCGAGCTCGGCCTTCTTCTCCAGGGCGAGCCGGTCGTACCACTGCTGGAACGCAATGGGATCACTCGCCCATACGTCGTAGCTGAGTACGGTGCCCTCGCTGCCGCCGGCGGAGGTCCCATAGGCGGCGACGCAGCGCGGGTTGATGTCCGTAGGTACGTAGAAGCGACCGGCCATGCCGGCAAGATTCATCTTGTCGAAGTGCTTTGCGCACTGGTCGTTGGGCGGCAGCAGATCGCCTCCACGGGCGTTCTTGGCCCAAGTCTGGGAGTACAGGCTGTGCGTGCCGGCATTCAGACGCTGGATCGAGTCACTGACATTGCCGAACTTGGCGAGTGACTCGCTGAACTGCGCAAGGGGAATCCTCCCCTCGGCATGACCATGGTTGCCGTGGCTGATCATCCAGACCTTGCCGGTATCCGGAGAGACCGAAATCGCCCAGGAAACCGTCCGCGCGGAGGACACACGGTGGGTGTAGACCCAGGTTTCGAACTCGCCGGTGGAACGCACGCCGTGTTCGCCCAAGGGTATGGTGAAGCGGACCTTCACCGGCGTTGCGGTGGCCTCGGGCAGGAGCTCGGCGATTCGCGCCTGGGCTGCGGCCAGTTCGTCGCCAAGACGGATGCCGCCGATATCGGCAGCAAGGCTCAGTGACGACAGCAGCATGCAACTGGTGAGCAAAACGGCTTTCTTCATTGATCAACTCCTTCGTTGTGAAAGTGATTACAGGTCGAACCAGTGGGAACCATCCGGCCGCTCCACGCGGATCCGCTCTATTCGGGCGCGCAGCGTGAGTCGCCCTGCTTCGTCGATGACGTCGCGGACATGGAGATGGATGTGCGCGGTATGCCGCCGTGAAGGGTCTTGCGCACGCATGGCTTCGATCTCCCGGGCAATACCCTCGTCCTTCATGCGGACGAGGCTGTAGTTATGGCCATTGATGAATGCGATGGCGTAGTCGCGCGAACCGAAACGCAGCTGATGTCCTGGCCCGAAACTCCGCACCGGAAACCCCCTACGGGTGAAGTCATAGGCTTCGAGCTGGATCGAGGTGGTCACGGCCCAGCGTTGTTGCTGGCGGGCTCTCTGCATGGCCTGCTCGAGCCCGGGCTGCAGATAGGCAAGCATCTCCTTGCGCAGGAAGCGGTCTTCCGTTGCCGCAAATCCTGGTTCCGTACTCTCCGCCAGCGCTTCCCAGGGCACCGCCTTGTCGTGCAGGCCGTGCGCGATCAGCATGAGGTCGGCTTCAGAGCGCAACGGGCGATAGCCCAGTCGGCGCAGGTCGGGGGATGAACCGAATCCTCGGCTGCCTCCGAAGCTGGCGGCCGTCGGGGGTTCGGTCTGCTCCTCGGTCCTGCACCCGACTACAGGTGAAAGAAGCACCAGAGCAGCTGTGAGCAGTAGCCAGCGACCCGTCGCCCGCAGGTGGAAGGATCTGGAGTGCATCGCGAGCACCTCGTCGGCAACAGTCGGTCAGCGGCTGGCGGGACTGGGCACGGTTGAGTGCATCAAGGGGAGGGGGGCTGCGCCTGCCTGTCTCCGGATGATCAACACCAGCACTGCCGTCGTGCAGAGCAGGTTCGCGGTGGAGACCGTGGTGAAGACTGTGTCCTGCATCACCACGTACCCGTACAGGGTCGTCGTCAGGTGCGAGATCGAGAACATCGCCCAGGTGG
>CAZKSE010000381.1:0-2667 GCA_964555305.1 uncultured Rhodobacter sp.
CCATGGGCGCGGCAGGCAGTGACGTCGCCATCGAGACCGCAGACATCGCCCTGCTCGAGGATGATCTCGGCAAGATCCCCGAGGCGATGGCGATCTCGCGCGCGACGCTGGGCAACATGCGGCAGAACCTGGTGATCGCGCTTCTGACGGTGGCGGGGCTGCTCGCCGGCGTGTTCAGCGGCCACGTCCACATGGCAGGCGGCATGCTGGTTCACCAGCTTTCAGTGCTGATTGTCATCGCGAACGGCATGCGGCTTTTGCGGGTGCCCGGAGCGCCCAAGCCTGCCGCTGCCGCTCGCGGAGGCCGGGGGCGGACCGCCGTCGGGCCCGCAGCCGTCACTAAGACGTGAGCGCCTGTTCATCGCCAGGAGCCCCCGCGCCGACGCGCGGGGGCTTTGCGCATCCGCGCGACGGCAGGCCGCTATATAATGTCCGGAACAAATATGAATGTTGTTTCTTGGAGGTGCGGGGATGAACCAGAGACTTGACGATCAGGTATGGCGAGAGGTGCTCGAATTCTGGTTTCCGGAGGGTCGCTCATTTCAGATAGACGCGGAGACCCATCGTGATCACTGGTTTTGGAGAATGCGCGGCGGCGCGGACGGCGAAATTGACGCCCGCTTTTCGGAACTCACTGCTGAAGGAGTCGCAGGAAATCTCGACCATTGGGCCTGCGATCCCGAAGGCAGGCTCGCGCTCATCATCGTGCTCGATCAGTTCTCGCGATCGGTCTGGCGAGGCAATGCCCGTGCTTTCGCGCAGGACTCGGCGGCGCTGGCGCTGGCGATGAACGGATTGTCGAATGGCCACTACGCTGCGCTGCCCACACCGTGGGCCAAGATCATTCATGGTCTGCCACTCGGCCACTGCGAAGGGCCAGACCATCTCCAGCGCCTGGACCTTCTCATCGGACTTCGCGAGGAGATCGCCGCAGAAGCCCCCACGCACCTGCAGCCGAGTTACCGTTCGCTCGTGAAGCAGGCCCTGGACGTGAAGCAAGTGATCGCGGCGTTCGGCCGTCATCCCCATCGCAATCAGGTTCTTGGCCGCCGCTCGTCGCGGGCGGAAGTTGCATATCTGAAGGAAGGCGATTTCCCTCATGAGCGGGCGTTTCAAGGGTGATGCTTGGCCCCCGGCCCAGAGGAGACCTGCGGCGCGTCACACGTTGCGCTTTATCCGCCCCGTTCAGGGGCACGGTTTCTCCATCGAGAAAGTACTGGTCCTCATGGCGCTCTGGCGTGACGGGGCGCGGTCGGTGATGGCGTACGCGTCCGGGGGTAGCCCGAGTTCCTCGACTGACCACGCGCGCTGCGTCGATCAACGCAATGTAGCGCTTCTTCGTAGTTGTTGGTCGGGAGCGACCCGCTGCGCCTCTTGCGATGATGTCGACAAGCGCCTCGTCTCAGTGAGTGCGATGCTGCGATATTAATGGCCCCGCTCCGCGCAAGCACCTCAGCGGCAGAGGAAAATGCTAGATCGAGCGTTGGTTGACGCGCTTGGACAGCTGCTCAGCGCTTTCCACCCGCTCCGAGTAGCGGTCGGTTAGATAGGCCGAACGGCCGCGCGTGAGATGGGTGAACTTCACGAGTTCCTCCATGACGTCGACGATGCGATTGTAGTACGGCGACGGCCGCATGCGGCCGCCCTCATCAAATTCGCCCCACGCCTTCGCCACCGAGGACTGGTTTGGGATCGTCACCATGCGCATCCAGCGGCCGAGGATGCGCATCTGGTTGACGGCGTTGAAGCTCTGCGAGCCGCCGGAGACCTGCATGACCGCGAGCGTCTTGCCTTGCGTCGGCCGCACGCCGCCGAGCGACAGCGGCAGCCAGTCGATCTGCGCCTTCATGACGCCGGTTATCGCGCCGTGCCGCTCGGGCGAGCACCAGACCATGCCCTCCGACCAAGTGGCGAGCTCACGCAGCTCCCTGACCTTCGGGTGGTCGGGGTCTTCCGCGTCCGGCAGCGGCAAGCCGGACGGGTTGAAGGCGCGGGTCTCGGCGCCGAACCAGCGCAGCAGGCGCGCCGCCTCCTCCGAGGCAAAGCGCGAGTAGGAGCGCGTCCGGAGCGATCCATAGAGCATCAGGATGCGGGGCGGGTGCGCCGGCGCGCCGGGCCCGGCGAGCGCAGCCACGTCGATCGGCCGGAGCGATGCTGGGTCGATGTTCGGCAGGTCTTCGATCGGGACGGGATGGTCAGCCATGCCGCGCGCCTCCGTCATCCGCGGGAAAATGGTGACAAGTCCGATTGGCGAAGGCGACAAGTGACAGCATGACCGGAACCTCGACGAGAACACCGACCACGGTCGCGAGCGCAGCGCCGGATTGCAGTCCGAAGAGGCTGATCGCGACGGCCACCGCGAGCTCGAAGAAGTTGGACGTACCGATCAGCGCGCAGGGCGCGGCGACGTTGAAGGGCACGCGCCACGCCCAGGCCGCAGCATAGGCCAGCGCAAAGATGCCGTAGGACTGGATCAGGAGCGGCACCGCGATCAGCGCGATCAGCAGCGGCTGCTCCAGGATGATCTGCCCCTGAAACCCGAATAGAAGCACGACCGTCGCCAGCAGGCCGAGCACCGAGAAGGGCTTGACCGCCGCCGTGAAGCGCGCGACCGCCGCCTCGGCGTCCGCCCCCCGGCGGCCCCGCGCGAGCCACTGGCGCGTGGCG
>CAZKSE010000382.1:0-2663 GCA_964555305.1 uncultured Rhodobacter sp.
GGGCGCCGCGCCCCTGCGGGGCGCGGCGCGGGGAAACCCCGCCGCCGGTGCGCGCGACCCCACCGGCCTGCGCGTCCCGGTGCGTCATCTTGCCGAAAATGCGCAAATGCCCCGTCTCGGCATGGTTGGTCTCCGGTCCCGGTCCTGGTCCTGGTCCCCGTCCCGGTCCGTCACCCGTCGGTTAACGCACCCCAACCGCAACGGCCGCTTCTGCCATACGCTTGCCATACGCTTGCCATACGTCTGCCATACGCCTGCCAGCGCGGCTCAGAGCGCCCGCCAGCCGATGTCGCGGCGGCAGAATCCCTCGGGCCAGTCGATCCGGTCGACCATCGCATAGGCGGCCTCGCGCGCCGCGCTCAGGCTCTCGGCCCGTGTGGTGACGTTCAGGACCCGGCCGCCGCTGGCGACCAGTTGGCCCTCCTGACGCGCGGTGCCGGCGTGAAAGACCATGTGCCGCGAATCGGCGGGCAGGGCATCGAGCCCGCGAATGCGTGTTCCCCGCGCGTAATCGCCGGGATAGCCGCGCGCGGCCAGGACCACGGTGATCGCGTGATCGTCCGCCCAGTTGACCGCGCATTCCGCCAGCCGCCCCTGCGCGCAGGCCAGCATCAGATCGAGCGCCTGCGCCCCCAGCCGCATCATCAGCACCTGGCATTCCGGATCGCCGAAGCGGACATTGTATTCCACCAGTCGGGCCTGCCCGTCCCGGATCATCAGCCCGGCATAGAGCACGCCGCGAAAGGGCGTGCCGCGGCGCGCCATCTCGGCCACGGTGGGCTTGACGATCTGCGCCAGCACCTGCTCCTGCAGCGCGGCGGTCAGGATCGGGGCGGGCGAATAGGCGCCCATTCCGCCGGTATTGGGGCCGGTGTCGCCCTCGCCCACGCGCTTGTGGTCCTGCGCCGTGCCGATGGGCAGCACATCCTGCCCGTCGACCAGCACGAAGAACGAGGCTTCCTCGCCGGCCATGAATTCCTCGATCACCACCGCGGCGCCGGCGCTGCCAAAGGCACCGTCGAACATCGCGTCGATCGCGTCGAGCGCCTGATCCACCGTCTCGGCCACGATCACGCCCTTGCCGGCGGCCAGGCCATCGGCCTTGACCACGATGGGGGCGCCCTGGGCGCGGACATGGGCCTTGGCGGCAGCGGCCTCGGTGAAGCGGGCCCAGGCGGCGGTGGGCGCGCCGCAAGCATCGCAGACCTCCTTGGTGAAGGTCTTCGACGCCTCCAGCCGGGCGGCGGCGGCGCTGGGGCCGAAACAGGCGATGCCTGCCGCCTCCAGTGCATCGGCGACGCCCGCGGCCAGCGGCGCCTCGGGGCCGATCACCACGAAATCGATGGCATTCTCCTCGCAGAACCGGACCACCAGCGCGGGTTTCTCGGCGTTCAGCGTGGCGCATTCGGCGATCTCGGCGATGCCGGCATTGCCGGGCGCGACGATCAGCCGGTCGCATTTGGGGTTCTGCTTGATCGCCCAGGCGATGCTGTGCTCGCGTCCACCGCCGCCGAGAACCAGAATGTTCATATGTGCCCCCTTGGCCCCTGTGGCCCCGCGTTCTAAGGTCGCTCGCCCGGCAACACAAGCGAGCCTGCATGGACCTTCTGGAAGATCCCGCGCCGTCGAATGCGCATGATTTCACCGTCTCCGAACTGTCGGGCGCGGTCAAACGCGTGATCGAGGGGGAATTCGGCCGCGTGCGCGTCCGCGGCGAGGTCGGGCGCGTGGTGATCGCGCGCACCGGGCACATGTATTTCGACCTGAAGGACGACCGATCGGTCATCGCCGCGGTCAGCTGGAAGGGCCAGGTCGCCCGCATGACCGTCCGCCCCGAGGAGGGGATGGAGGTCATCGCGACCGGCCGCGTCACCACCTATGCGCCGCAGTCGAAATACCAGTTGCAGGTGGATAACGTCGAACCCGCGGGCGCGGGCGCGCTCATGGCGATGCTGGAGGCACGCAGGAAGGCGCTGGCCGCCGAGGGGCTCTTCGACGCCGCGCGCAAGCGGCCGATCCCCTATCTGCCGCAGGTCATCGGCGTCATCTCCTCGCCCACCGGGGCGGTGATCCGCGACATCCTGCACCGGCTGGCCGACCGCTTTCCGCGTCATGTCATCCTCTGGCCCGTGGCGGTGCAGGGCGAACGCTGCCCGTCGGACGTGGTGCGCGCGATCCGCGGCTTCAACGCCTTGGCACCGGGCGGTCCGGTGCCGCGCCCGGACGTGCTGATCGTCGCGCGCGGCGGCGGCTCGATCGAGGATCTGTGGGGGTTCAATGACGAAGCCGTGGTGCGCGCCGCGGCGGAAAGCGGGATCCCGCTGATCTCGGCCGTGGGGCATGAGACGGACACGACGCTGATCGACTTCGCCGCCGACCGCCGCGCGCCCACGCCCACCGCCGCGGCCGAGATGGCGGTGCCAGTGCGCGCCGAATTGCAGGCACAGGTGGCGACACTGGCGGCGCGGCTGGACCGGGCGGGGAAATACGCCGTCCAGAGCCGCGACCAGCGGCTGCGGGATCTGTCGCGCGCGCTGCCGCGGCCCGAGGCGCTGCTGGCCACCGCTACCCAGCGCTTCGACCTGGCGGCGGGGCGCTTCGCCGGCTCGCTTCGCGCGATGGCGGATCGCAAGCGGCTGGATCTGAGCCGCGCGGCCGCCGGG
>CAZKSE010000383.1:0-2659 GCA_964555305.1 uncultured Rhodobacter sp.
GCGGCGGGGAAATCGGATGGTTTTCACTGCTCGATGCCTCTTTCGTGAGGTCTGTTATGGACATTACGTTACCTTGCAAATGCTGCGTGATCAATGTCCGTGGGCAAGCGCGGCCTTTGCCATCTGTGGGCCAACCTGCTCACCGCCGGACGGCGGCGCCTTGGCCTCTTGGCTGTTCAGCAGGCGCAGGGCATTGGCCACCACCAGCAATGACACTCCTACGTCGGCTGCAATCGCGCCCCACATCGATGCCAGTCCGAACGCGGTAGCGACAACGAAAACGCCCTTGGTCGCCAAGGAAATACCGATGTTCTGATGAATGATCGACATTGTCCGGCGCGAATGACCGATCAGCCAAGGCACCTTGCCGAGATCGTCGGTCATCAGGGCTATATCCGCCGTCTCGATTGCCGCGTCCGAACCAACGGCACCCATTGCGATGGCGTAATGCGCGCGCGCCATGGCCGGGGCGTCGTTGACCCCGTCGCCGATCATGGCCACCATGTCATGCGTTTCGACCAGTTCTTCGATGGCAGTCACCTTGTCTTCGGGCAGAAGCTCGGCACGGACCTCGTCGATGCCGACCTCGGCTGCAACAGCGCGCGCTGTCCGCTCGTTATCACCGGTCAGCATGACGATGGTCTTCACACCCTGCGCGTGAAGCTGCGCCACGATGCCTTTGGCATCCGGGCGGATACGGTCGCGCAATTCCAAGATGCCGGTGACACCGGTGTCGTCGCCCACGGCAACAAGGGTGCTGCCAGCCCCTTCGATGCGGTCGCGCAAATCCTTCGGAATGGCGTCGCCGAAACCCTTCTCCTCGGCAAACCGGTCCGACCCCAGCCAGATCGACCGGCCGTCTGTGCGTCCTTCAAGTCCCCTGCCCGGAACGGTTCGGGTATCTTCCGCGGCGGATACCTTGATGCCGTCGGCTTCTGCCCGCGCAAGAATGGCGCGCGCCAAGGGATGCGAGGAACGTGCCTCCAGCCCAGCGGCGAGGGTCATCAGATCTTGCGCCGATGCTTTGCCCAGCGGATGCACCGCCGCCACCTCGGGCTCGCCCATGGTGATCGTGCCGGTCTTGTCCATGGCCAGTGCAGTGGTCTTGCCCGGTGCCTCAACATATGCACCGCCCTTGATCAGCACCCCGGCCCGCGCTGAGGCGGTGAGTGCAGCGACGATGGAGACCGGTGTCGAGATGACCAGAGCGCATGGGCAAGCGATCACCAGCAGCACGAGTGCATTGTAGAACCAATAATCCCAGGCCCCCCCGAAAATGAGCGGCGGCAGCAGGGCAATTGCAATGGCGAGAGCCATGACGATAGGCGTATAGATGCGGGCGAATTTCGCCACCCACTGCTCCACCGGCGCGCGGCGGGCATGAGCGTCGCCGACCATGCGGATAATCTTGGCCAACACGGTGTCCGAGGCGGCCTTCGTGGCGCGCACCGTCAGTGTGCCTTCGCCGTTGATCGTACCGGCATAGACTTCGTCGCCCCGTTCCTTTGGGACCAGCGCACTCTCTCCGGTGATCGGCGCCTGATCGACGGCCCCTGCCCCATCGACAACCTCACCATCCAATGGGATGCGGTCTCCGCCGCGCACGATGAAACGTGCGTTGATAGCAACCGCAGAAGCCGGAACGTCCGCTTCCGAGCCGTCATCATGAAGAACTCTTGCCGTCGGCGGCGCGAGGTCGAGCAGAGCTGAAACCGCATTCCTCGCACGCCCGACGCTCCAGCTTTCGAGGTAGAGCGAGAGCGAAAAGAAGAACGCGACTGTCGCCGCCTCGAAAAATTCGCCAAGCCCGATGGCACCGGCCACGGCGACCACCATGAGCAGGTTCATGTCGGGCGACAGCCGCCGAGCGGACGACCATGCCTTGGGTGCCACGAGCCAGACACCGAACAGGATCGCAACCGCGAACAGCCCTGCCTCGACCAGTGGCATCGGCGCTTCGCCGTGCCCCGCGAAGAGGCCGAGCGCCCCGCCCATGCCGGTCTCGATGATGTGCCACAGAAATCCCGCGGCCCAGAAGCCTCCACTGAGCGCCGTAAACAGCCGCTGTCTTGCAAGATGGGCCGCCTGGTCGACCGACGCGTTCTCGGCATCCCAAGGCTTGGCGGTCATGCCGGTGCTTGCGACCAGTTCTGCAATTTCGCCGTCCGATAAACTCTTGGCGCTGTCGAGAATAGTCATCCGCCCATTGATCACGTCGAACGCGAGATGCTCGGCCCCGCCGATCTTCGGGCCGACCACCTTGTTCAGGATTGCTACCTCCTCGGCGCAATCGAGGCCGGACACCTGAAAACTGCGCCCGCCCGCTGGCGCGGGGGTCGCCGGAACGATGTCGCCGCACGTTCCGGCGCTCCCGCAGCAGCTGCCGCCGCTTGTCTGGGCATCTTCGGCGTGATCGTGGTCGTGACGATGGGTGTCGGGCGGCATGAATGGACCTCTGGATTCGGGTGCTTTACCATGACATAGCCCCTACAGTAGCTAGAGCTTCAAGAGCAAAATACGGTGGTATTTCAGTTTGTTTTATTGCTAGAGGATGCGGCGACCGGCTCCATCACGCCTTGAGGCATGAAAAGCCGATGCAAAGAAAAACAGACACGAAAGGAAGCTTGATGCGGGTTTTGATGCTGAAGCAAAAAATAAT
>CAZKSE010000384.1:0-2639 GCA_964555305.1 uncultured Rhodobacter sp.
TGCGAGGTCAAGTTCCACGTCAAGCTGCCCGTTTTCGTCGCCCGCCAGTGGATCCGCCACCGCACGGCCAATGTGAACGAATACTCGGCCCGCTACTCGATCCTTGATCGCGAGTTCTACATCCCGGCGCCCGAGCACCTGGCGGCGCAGTCGACGGTGAACAACCAGGGCCGCGGCGCGGTTCTGGAAGGCGAGGAGGCGGCCCGCGTCCTCGAGCTCCTGAAAGCCGATGCCGACCGCGCCTACGACAATTACGAGGCGATGCTGTCGCAGGACGGCCAGCAGGGCCTGGCGCGCGAACTCGCCCGCATGAACCTGCCCGCGAACATCTACACGCAGTGGTATTGGAAGACGGACCTGCACAACCTCTTCCACTTCCTGCGCCTGCGCGCCGATCCGCATGCCCAATACGAGATCCGCGCCTATGCCGAGATCATGCTCGACATCGTGGCCGATTGGGTGCCGCTCGCGACGGCCGCCTTCCGCGACTACCGGATGGGCGGGGCGAGCTTCTCGGCGCCGGCGCTCGACTGCCTTCAGCGCATGCTGAAGGGCGAGGAGGTCTCGCAGGAGACCTCCGGGATGAGCAAGCGGGAATGGGCGGAGTTCCAGGCGGCGGTGGGGCGGGGCTGAGCCCCGCACCGCCTCCGGGTCAGCCGAAGGCCTCGCGATAGGCGCGCTCGGCCGCATCCCGAGCCACCTCGATGTCGGGCGCAAAGTAAGTCCGCTGCAGGCGCGTGTCATGCGAGACGATCTCGACGACAAGCGCCCGCTTTCCGCGCCCCTGCTCAACTTCCGGATTGGGCCAGACACGCGCCGTGGCCTGCGCGGCCGCACCGGAATGAACGCCCTCCCGGATCTCCCAGGAGAAGCGCGGCTTGCTGAAGAGGCGGCCGAAAATGGTAATCTTCGGCTTGAAAAGGGTCTGTGCGATCGTGTGCATGTCGGGCTCGGAGGGCTGGCGGGATCTCGTGGCGATATCGCGCGGGATTGTAAATGCCCGGTGAAGCCGGCGCTCCGTCGAGGAGCGTGATCCCGCTACATCCGGAAGTCGGCCGCCGCCTCTTTCTCCGGGCGGCGCGCCAGGCGTTCGGCGAGCGACGAGGCCTTCGGCCGCTGTCGCTCCCAGGCCTTCGCCGCCGCATCGGTCGGCAGCAGGCAGCCGGTCTCGGGCCGCGCGGCCAGGAGCCCCGCGCCAAGGAGCGCGCGCACCGTCGAATCCGGGTAATCGAGCGGCGCCATTCTTGCAGGCTTGCCGGGCTCCGCATCGAGCTGGGCCTCGCGCCAGACGCGCTGGCCGCCTTTCTCGATCGCGATGAGCGCAAGGCGGCCGCTCGCGGTGGTTTCGACCATCTTGGCGCGCGACATGAGCGTGCGGAAGGCCTGGCTGCGCGTGAGATCAGGCGCGGCAGGGCGCGAGGCGCCGCCGGCGAAAGTGGTGGGGCGGGGCGCGAAACCGAGGCCGCGGCCGGCGCGATCGCCGGCGGCCCAGGCGTCTTCGAGCGAGGCGCTGACCTGGCGCACGAGACCCGTGTAGTCGCCGGCATCGCGCCCGGCGCCGGTTGCGAGCAGGATCTCGGCGGTGGTGCCGTGGATCCAGTCGTGCAGATCCTTCAATGCCGGATGATCGCCGGCCGGCCGCTTGCGCCGGTCGGGCCCGGTATATCCCTCGCGGAAGGCTTCGCGCAGACCCGATGCGATCTGCGCGGAAAGCGATGCCTGGACGCCAGCGCGGCGTGCCTGGATGGCAGTCTCAGTCACATCGCGCGCCAGGCTGCGAAAGCGGATCTGCCGCTGCACGGGCGAGCTGCGCGTGGCATCGAGGGCCTGGACGGTCATTTCGGGTCTCCGGTTTTCCTCCGCCCAGTATCCCCGAATCCTGTGAAAAAGCGAAGCAGTCAGGCTTCGAGCTGAACCCGCAGACCGTTCAGCGCCGCGCTCAGCGCCTCGAGCCGCGCCGTATCCGCGATGTCGAGCTGGCCGGCAAGCGCCGCGCGCACATGCGTGCCCACCTCGGTGAGCGCCTGGGTGAAGGCCTCGCGCGCGCCGTCGACGCGCCCAACGGGGCCGCCCTCGGCGATGCGCGACGCGGTTGCGGCGATGAAGCCCTGCAGGTCTTCCCAGAGATGCACGAGCTCGGCGCGGTCGCGCGGCGCGGTATCGCCCGACACCGCCTCGGCGACGATTTCCTCGATCATCGCGATCTGCTTGTCTGCAAAGAATGTCCGCACAGCGCTCATCTCATCGGTCCTCATGAAACTGGAAAACAAGAATACCTCATCATTATTGCAATCAGAATAGCGGTTGCGAAAAAAAGATATCCAAAATGCGGGCAAGTCGATCAATCCGCGGCTCCCTACACTTCGTTAACGGTTGTCCGAAAAAATGGCCTCAAGCATGATGTGGAGATCTGAAATGCGCCGTTTTGCCCTGTCCGCCCTCATCTCTCTCGCTGCGGCCCTGCCGGCCGCCGCGTGCGACGCGCCAGCAAATGCCGCTCAGCTTGCGCATGTGCTGATGCTCGAGATCAACCAGGAACGCGGCCGGGCCGGCCTGCCCGCCCTGCGCATGTCACCGCAACTCACGCAGGCCGCACAGGCGCATGCCTGCGACAGCGCAAGACACAACCGGATGAGCCA
>CAZKSE010000385.1:0-2635 GCA_964555305.1 uncultured Rhodobacter sp.
CTGCTTGATGCCAAGGCTGATGCGGTGGGTTTCCTTGTTGATCTTGATGACCTGCACCTTGATCGTTTCGCCGATCGACAGGATCTCGGACGGGTGGTTGACCCGGCGCCAAGCCATGTCGGTGACGTGCAGCAGGCCATCGACACCACCCAGATCGACGAAGGCGCCGTATTCGGTGATGTTCTTGACCACGCCGTCGCAGACCATCCCTTCGGACAGCTTGGCGATGATCTCGGCGCGCTGCTCGGCGCGGGATTCTTCCAGGATGGCGCGACGCGAGACGACGATATTGCCGCGGCGACGATCCATCTTGAGGATCTGGAAGGGCTGCTTGAGGCCCATCAGCGGGCCGGCGTCGCGCACCGGGCGAACATCGACCTGGCTGCCGGGCAGGAACGCCACGGCGCCGCCCAGATCGACGGTGAAGCCGCCCTTGACGCGGCCGAAGATCGCGCCTTCGACGCGGTTCTCGTCGGCATAAGCCTTTTCAAGGCGGTCCCAGGCGGCCTCGCGGCGGGCCTTCTCGCGGCTGACCACGGCTTCGCCGCGGGCATTCTCGACGCGTTCCAGATAGACCTCGACCTCGTCGCCGACGGCGATTTCCGGGGCCTCGCCGGGATTGGCGAATTCCTTCAGATCGACGCGGCCTTCCATCTTGTAGCCGACGTCGATGATGGCTTGGCCCGCCTCGATGGCGATGACCTTGCCGGTAACGACACTGCCCTCGGCGGGGGTGTCGATGTCGAGGCTTTCGCTCAGCAGCGCCTCGAATTCTTCCATGGTGGCTTTAGCGCACATGCAGATATGGTCCTTCAGAGGGTTTCACAGGCCTGACGGTTGGATCCGCCGGTCTTTTTCCGGTACGATGGCAAAAAGCGGGACAGGCCGTCTTCTCGGCCCTGCCCGCCTCGCTCATGCCGCTCGATGCGCGCGTCTATAGGGGTTGCGCGCCGTCCTGACAAGCCCCGCAGGGCCGATCAGGCGTTGAGCAGGTTGTGTTTGCGCGCGATGAACTGCTTGGCTGTCTCGACCGCGACGGCCGCATCGCGACAATAGGCATCGGCGCCGATGGCGCGGCCAAATTCCTCGTTCAAGGGGGCGCCGCCGACCAGGACGATATAGTCGTCTCGAATGCCCTGCGCGATCATCGTGTCGATCACCACCTTCATGTAGGGCATGGTCGTCGTCAGAAGCGCAGACATGCCCAGGATATCGGGCTGCTCGCTTTCCAAAGCGTCCAGGTATTTCTCGACGGCGTTGTTGATGCCCAGATCGACCACCTCGAAGCCCGCGCCTTCCATCATCATGGCGACCAAGTTCTTGCCGATGTCGTGGATATCGCCCTTGACGGTGCCGATCACCATCTTGCCCATCCGCGGCGCGCCGGTTTCCACCAGGAGCGGCTTGAGGATGTGCATCCCGGCCTTCATCGCGTTCGCGGCCAGCAGCACCTCGGGGACAAACAGGATCCCGTCGCGGAAGTCGTGTCCGACGATCGTCATCCCCGAGACCAGCGCCTTGGTCAGGATGTCGTAGGGCGTCCATCCCCGCTCCAGCAGGATGTTCACACCCTCCTCGATCTCTTCCTTCAGACCGTCGTACAGGTCGTCCATCATCTGCTGGACGAGTTCGTCGTCATCGAGTTCGGACAGGATGATCTCGTCTTCTTCGGCCATCGCACGATTCCCTGATCTCTGGGTTTCCAGCGTGCATGCGCCATCGGGCGGCAGCGCACTGTTCCTTTTGCGACATGCGCCGAATGAAAGGCGACGGCAAGGCTTTGCCGGCGTTGCGCGCTTGAAAAATGTTCATGAAGTGTTCAAGCTTCGACTCATGTCCAGCCGCCCTGCCCCGCCCCCAGTCATCGCTCCCGCGTCCGATCTGAGACCCACGGACCCGCATCTGCGCGCACCCGCGCGCGGTACCCAGGCCCAGCCCGCGCCGCGTTTCGATCGCGAGCGGCGAGAGTGGCAAGACGACGGCTGGGACCTGCCTGAGGAAGAGCGGAGCATCCTGCGTGAGGTCGCGGTCGAGCGCCCGCGCAGCGTCATCGCCTGGAACAAATCGCCCGACCTGGGCTTCGACCGGGCGCTCAATCCCTACCGCGGGTGCGAACACGGCTGCATCTACTGCTACGCGCGGCCGACGCATGCCTATCTGGGCCTGTCGCCAGGGCTCGATTTCGAAACCCGCCTGATCGCCCGCCCTGACGCGTCCGCGGTCCTTGCGCGCGAACTGGGGCGGAAGGGCTACCGAGTTGCGCCGCTCTGCCTCGGATCGAATACCGACCCCTGGCAACCGATCGAGGCCGAACGCCGCATCACCCGCGCCGTGCTCGAAGTGCTGCGCGACTGGCGCCATCCGGTCACCATCACGACCCGCGGCACGCTAATCGAACGCGACATCGACATCCTCGCCGAAATGGCCACCGATGGCGTGGCGCAGGTGGGCATCTCGATCACCACGCTTGATCCGGTCCTCGCCCGCGCGATGGAGCCGCGCGCACCCACACCGGCGCGGCGGCTGCGTACCATCACCGCACTCTTTCAGGCGGGCATTCCCGTGCGCCTGATGCTGGCTCCGGTGATCCCCGGTCTGACCGACCACGAGGTGGAGGCGATCATGGAAGCCGCCC
>CAZKSE010000386.1:0-2617 GCA_964555305.1 uncultured Rhodobacter sp.
ATCATCGACGACGCGCGCAACGGGCGGATGTTCATTCTGGTCGATCACGAGGACCGCGAGAATGAGGGCGATCTGGTGATCCCCGCCCAGATGTGCACGCCCGAAGCGATCAACTTCATGGCAACCCACGGCCGCGGCCTGATCTGTCTGGCCCTGCCGGGGCCGCGGATCGACGCGCTGGGACTGCCGCTGATGTCGACCAAGAACGCCTCGCGCCACGAGACGGCCTTCACCGTCTCGATCGAGGCGCGCGAAGGGGTGACGACCGGCATCTCGGCCTATGATCGCGCACGCACGGTCGCAGTGGCGATCGATCCCAGCAAAGGGGCGCCCGATATCGCCACGCCGGGGCACATCTTTCCGCTGCGCGCCCGTGATGGCGGCGTGCTGGTCCGCGCCGGGCATACCGAAGCGGCGGTCGATGTCGCGCGGCTGGCGGGGCTCAATGCCTCGGGCGTGATCTGCGAGATCATGAAGGACGACGGCGACATGGCGCGGCTGCCTGATCTGGTCGCCTTTGCGCAGAAGCACGGATTGAAGATCGGCACGATCTCGGACCTGATTGCCTATCGGCGGCGGCACGACAACCTGGTGCGCGAGACCGCCGAGCGGACCGTGGAATCGGTCTTCGGCGGCAGCTGGCGGATGCGGATCTTCACCGACCAGACGCAGGGCGCCGAACATGTCGTGCTGACCAAGGGCGATATCACGACCCCGGCGCCGGTCCTGGTGCGGATGCATGCGCTGAACCCGCTGGAGGACGTGCTGGGCATCGGCGTCGAACATGCGGGCGACCTGCGCGGGGCGATGCGCACCATCGCCGAAGAGGGGCGCGGCGTTGTCGTGCTGCTGCGCGACACCGGCATGAAGGTTGCCGGAAGCGACGGCCATGCGCCGCAGATCCTGCGTCAGTACGGCCTTGGCGCGCAGATGCTGGCCGCGCTGGGGTTGCAGGAATTGACGCTTCTGAGCAACTCGCCGCAGCCCAAGGTGGTCGGGCTCGACGCCTATGGACTGAAGATCGCCGGCACCCGCCCGATCCCGAAGGAGTGAGACCATGGCCGGACCGAGCCACTATTCCCTGCCGCTGCCCAGTTTCGAGCAGCCGGTGAAGCTGCTGATCGTGATGGCGCCGTTCTACCGCGACATCGCCGATCAGCTTCTGGCCGGCGCGCGCGCCACGCTAGAGGCAGCCGGCGCCACGCACGAGACGATCGAGGTTCCCGGCGCGCTGGAGGTGCCCACCGCGATCGGGCAGGCCTATCGGATGGCGAATTTCGACGGCTTCGTGGCGCTGGGTTGCGTCATCCGCGGCGAAACCACGCATTACGAGACGGTGTGCAATGACAGCTCGCGCGCCATCACGCTGCTGGGGCTGCAGGGGGCCTGCATCGGTAACGGGATCCTGACGGTCGAGAACCGTGAGCAGGCCGTCGTTCGTGCCGATCCGGAGCAGCAGGACAAGGGCGGCGGCGCGGCGGCGGCGGCGCTTCACCTGATCGCGCTGGCGCGCCGCTGGGGCGGCGCACGCCGGTCGGTGGGCTTCCGGCCCGGCGATGACGAGACGATCCTTCTGGCCGAAGGCGGGAGCCGGGCATGACCACCGCTTCAGATACCCGGGCGCTGCGCGGCGCGGCGCGCTTCTATGCCGTTCAGGCGCTTTTCCAGATGGAGAAGTCCGGCCAGACGGTCGAAGCCATCCGGCGCGAATTCGAAACCCATCGAATCGGCATCGAAGCCGAAGGCACCGCCTGGGTGGAGGCGGATCTGCCGCATTTCCGCAAGCTGGTCGATGCGGCCGTCGATCAGCAGGCGAAGATCGACCAGATGACCGACCGTGCGCTGGTGGCGAAATGGCCCATCGCGCGCATCGACCCGACCTTGCGCGCGCTTTTCCGCGCGGCCGGGGCGGAACTGATCGAAACCGAAACGCCGGCGCGCGTGGTGATCACCGAATTCGTGCAGATCGCCCAGGCCTTCTTCCCCGAGGGTCGGGAATCGAAGTTCGTCAACGCCGTCCTTGATCACATGGCCCGCGAGGCGCGGCCCGAGGCGTTCTGATCGCTCAACCGCCGCGGGCCAGGATCGCGCGCAGACCGGCCCGGTAGTCCGGGTAGAGCAACTCAATGCCCAGTTCACTGGCCACACGCACCGAGCGTGTTCGCTTGTTTTCGCTGTAGAAGCTGCGCGCCATCGGACTGAGCTCCGCCTGATCGAACGGGACCAGCGGCGGACAGGGCAGGCCCGACAGTTCGGCGGCATGGGCGACGACATCCTGGGGCGGGGCGGGCTCTCCATCGCAGAGGTTGAACACGCCCCCTGCCCGCTGTACGGCGGCGGCAGCAGCGATCCGACCCAGATCCTCGACATGGATCCGGCTGAACACCTGACCGGGCTTGTCGATGCGATGGGCCGTGCCGCGCCGCAACTGATCCAGGGCAGATCGGCCGGGCCCGTATATCCCGGCAATCCGCAGCACCGCCACAGGTATGCTGGCGCCCGCCCCCAGCGCCCGCCATGTGCGCTCGGCGTCCAGCCGACCCTGGCCGCGCGCGCTGCCCGGGGCGGGGGGCGTCGCCTCGTCGACCCAGCCGCCCTGCGCATCGCCGTAGACGCT
>CAZKSE010000387.1:0-2582 GCA_964555305.1 uncultured Rhodobacter sp.
TCCTGAGCGCGATAACATCGACGCCGGGGCCGTAGATGTCGAATCCGTCGACCATGATCCTGCCGTCGATGCGCAGGTCATCGACGAGGTCGTTCATTCGGTTGAGGCAGCGCAAGAGCGTCGATTTTCCGCAGCCAGAGGGGCCGATGAGCGCCGTCACCATGCCCTTCTGGATCTCCAGGTCGCAATCGAAAAGCGCCTGCTTCTGTCCATACCAGAGGTTGAAGTCCTTGATCTCCAGCGCCGGCCCCTCGGGGCTGCGGGTGATATGGTATTCCGTCGGTTCGAAGTCGAACGTCGTGGTCATGATGTATCCCGTCTCAGAACTGGCCGCTGGCGTAGCGCCGCTTCAGCCGGTTGCGGATGATGATGGCGGTGGCGTTCATCGCGACGATCAGCGCCAGCAGCAGAAGCGTGGTGACAAAGACCACTGGCTTGCCGGCCTCGGAATTGCGCGACTGGAAGCCCACGTCGAAGATGTGGAAGCCCAGGTGCATGAAACTGCGGTCCAGGTGAACGAAGGGAAAGAAGCCGTCGATGGGCAGCGCCGGGGCAAGCTTCACGACCCCGACCAGCATCAGCGGCGCCACCTCGCCCGCGCCGCGCGCCATGGCCAGGATCATCCCGGTCATGATCCCCGGCAGCGCCTTGGGCAGGACGACGTAGCGGATCGTCTGCCATTTCGACGCCCCGCAAGCCAGCGACCCCTCCCGCATCGATCGTGGCACGGCGGCAAGCGCCTCTTCGGAAGCGACAATGACCACCGGCACGGTCAGCAGCGCCAGCGTCAGCGAAGCCCAGAGGATGCCGCCCTTGCCGAAGGTCGGATTGGGCAGGTTCTCGGGGTAGAAGAGCTGGTCGATGGTCCCGCCCATCGTGTAGGCGAAAAAGCCAAGACCGAAGACCCCGTAGACGATCGACGGCACCCCCGCGAGGTTGTTGACCGAGATCCGCACGATCGAGGTCAGCCGCCCCTGCTTGGCATATTCGCGCAGGTAAAGCGCGGTGATGACGCCGAAGGGGGCCACGAAGATCACCATCAACATGGTCATCGCCACGGTGCCGAAGATCGCCGGCAGCACGCCACCCTGCGTGTTCGCCTCGCGCGGCTCCGATGAGACGAACTCCCACCAGCGCGAGAAATAGATACCGATCTTGTCCAGAACCGAGAGCTGGTTCGCGGCGAAATAGCGCACGATCTGGCTCATCTCGGCGTCGACCGTGCGGCCGCCGACTTCTTCCAGCATCACGCGATACCGCCTGTCGCGCTCGCGGATCTCGTTGACGCGGGCCTGCAGGATCTCGAATTCGGCCTGCAACTCGGCAATGCGCGCTTGGCTCTCCGCCACAACCGGCGCGGCCGCTTCCCCGCCTTGGCGCAGGAGGGCACGCCGCTGGGCCAGTCGCTCCCGCTCGATCTGATGGTTGATCCGGCCGATGTCGCGGCGTTCGATGCGGCGGATCTGGTTGAAGCGCTCGCGCGCGGCGGCCTGTTCGCGGGCCATGATCGCCGGGTCGTAGGCCTGCGCCTCGCCATCGATGGTCATGCCGGCGATGCGACCGATGAAGACGCCCCAGGTCTGACGTTCGAAATAGTAGAAATCCGCAGGCTGCGTCACCGCCGCCACCTCGAAATCCGACACCCAGCGGAAGTCGTCGCCATAGAGGTCGAAATTGGCCGTCTGGTAGAGCGTGCGGCCGGCAAAGCCCAGATTGTCCTCGATCTCGGCGCGTTGCGTGGCATCGAGTCGGACCAGCACATCCTCGCCCACGCGATAGGGTCCACCCCGGCGCGCCACGCCCGCCAGCACGTCCCCGTTGCGCAACTCGACCTGTTCGATGGGTTTGGGCCAGAAGGTGGTGATGCCGTTCCACGCGACGACCGCGAGAAAGCCCGCAATCAGGATGATCCCGAGCGCCAGCGCACCGCCCAGCCCCCAAAGGCCCGGCTCGCCCACCGCCGAGATGTCGGCGCTGAACCGGCGCACCCGGCGGCCCCCGGCGACGCTTTCGCGCGCGGCGACCCCAGCCAGTCCGGCCCCACCCGAGGCGGGGATGTCGTGCTCGCTTGATGTGCTCATGTGCGTGTCCGGTCCCGATATCGGTTCAGAGCTGGAAGGCGCGCTTGCGGAAGCGCTGGCGGACGAGTTCCGCCGCGGTATTGATGACGAAGGTCATGATGAAGAGCGTCAATGCGGCCAGGAACAGCACGCGGTAGTTGGTGCCGTCCTTTACCGCCTCCGGCAGCTCGATCGCGATGTTGGCCGAAAGCGTGCGCAACCCCGAGAAGATGTTCCATTCCATGATCGGCGTGTTGCCCGCGGCCATCACCACGATCATCGTCTCACCCACCGCGCGCCCCATGCCCATCATGATCGCCGAAAAGACCCCCGACGCCGCCGTCGGCACCACCACCCAGAGCGAGGTCTGCCAGGGCGTGGCCCCGCAGGCCAGCGAGGCGGCGCGCAGATGCCCGGGCACCGCGTTCAGCGCATCCTCGGCCAGCGTGTAGATGTTGGGGATCACGGCGAAGGCCATGATGAAGCCCACGACCAGCGCGTTGCGCTGCTGGTAGCTGTCGA
>CAZKSE010000388.1:0-2555 GCA_964555305.1 uncultured Rhodobacter sp.
CGCGCCATTACCGCCAGCATCAGGCGGGCAAGGAAACCTCGACCAACTCCATCGCGTCGATCTTTGCCTGGACGGGCGGCCTGAAGCACCGCGCCAAGCTGGACGACAACGCGGAGCTGAAGCGCTTCGCCGAAACGCTGGAGAAGGTCACCGTCCAGGCGGTGGAGGATGGCTACATGACCAAGGATCTGGCGCTTCTGGTGGGGCCGGACCAGAAATGGCTGACCACCATGGGCTACCTGGAAAAGGTCGACGAATACCTCAACAAGGCGCTTGCCGGTTGAGCGTTCGGGGCCGCCTTCGGGCGGCCCCTTGCATTGGCGCGCGCGGTGCCGGGGCCGTCCCACCGGCGCGTCGGCAAGCTGGCGTTGTTGCGCCCTGAGGGCTGCCTGCGCGCGGTGGGTTTACCGGCCCGGCATCAGGAACCCGCTAATTGGCAACGGTTCACCAAGGATCGGAGCCGGACGTGCTGGAAACTTCCTCCCGCCTGGGGATGCCCTACCTGCAGCAGGGACAGGCCCAGAAGCATGTGACCCATAACGAGGCACTGGAGATGCTGGATCTTCTGGTCCAGCTGACGGTCGAGGCCTTCGAGGCGCAAACGCCCCCGGCCGCACCGGAAGACGGCCAGGTCTGGGCGCTTGGTCCCGAGCCCGAGGGGGCCTGGGCGGAGTATCCCTCGGCGCTGGCGGCATGGTCGAACGGCGGCTGGTTGTTCGTGCCGCCGGCCAGGGGATGGCGCGCAGCCTGCGGCCACACGCTGCGGGTCTGGACCGGCAGCGCCTGGGTCGCGCCGCGCTTGCCGGATCTCACCGATCTGGCGGGGCTGGGCATCAACGCCGCCTACGATGCACAGAACCGGCTGGCGGTCTCGTCGGAGGCAACGCTTTTCAACCACGATGGGGCCGACCACCGGCTGAAGATCAACAAGGCCGGGCCCGATGCCACGGGCACGCTGCTCTTTCAGTCCGATTGGTCGGGCCGCGCGGAAATGGGTCTGGCCGGAGACGACGATTTTTCGATCAAGGTCAGCGCCAGTGGCAGTTCGTGGTTCACCGGGATGCGGATCGCGGCGACGGATGGCCGGGTCACGCTTCCTGCGGGTTTGACCGTCAACGGCGCCGTCGGCGGGACCGCCGTGACCCAATCCGCCAGTGACAGCACGGCCGGGCGGCTCGTGAAGGTCGGCGATTTCGGGCTCGGGTCGCAGAACCTGGCGGGCACTGGCCTGACATTGGGCGACTGGCGCAGCACCTCTGCGCCGACCGGCTTTCACCACTTGGGCAACGATGCGCAGACAGCCAACAAGCCCGCCGCGCTCTTCGGGTCCGGATGGGGGGCGGGGCTGACCGTCCGCAACACCGGCGGTTCGCTGGCGCGTTTCGGATGGCGGCAGTTCCAATCCGCAACCGAGTTCTACATGCAGAAGTGGACTGAGGCCGGGGGTTGGGGACCCCTTCTGAGCTTCTTCAACTCGCACAATGCGGTCGGCACGGTCAGCCAGTCCGGCGGCACACCCGGTGGCGCCCTGATGGAGCGTGGGAGCAATGCGAACGGCTTCTACCTTCGGCTCGCCGACGGCACCCAGCTTTGCTGGAATGCCGATGCGCCGATCGTGATCCCACCCGCTGCATTCGCCGGCACGGTTACGAAGATCGATGGCGAAAAGCTCTGGATCGGCCGCTGGTATTGAGAGGTTTCGATGAAGATCACATTCTCCCCCATGCGCCGCGATGACCGCCTTGTCCTGCACCGCGACGGCGATGTTCTGACCATCAACGGCGAGCCGTTCGACTTCGGGCCGCTCCCGGATGGCGCGACCCTGCCGCGCACCGCCATTGATTGCGACTGGATTGCCGGCCCGGTCGAGCGGATCGAAGGCATGTTGCACATCCCGCTGATCCTGCCCCACGGTGCCGAGGCTCCGATGCAGACCCTCTTTCCCGACCCGATGACGCTCATCGCAGACGGTGCGGTCGATCTGCCCCCCCATTCGACCCCTGAGCCGGAGACGCCCTATGCCGAAGATTGATTTCAGCGCCGCCGTCACCCGCGACAAGAAGGGGGCCCAGGCGCGGGCCGAGGCGCGGCAGCTTGCCCGTGCCGAGGCGGCGGCTTTTCTGGCGCAGACCGACTGGATGGTGGTGCGTCAGGTTGAAACCGGCCAGGCGGTGCCGGAAGATATTCGGACACGGCGTGCGCAGGCACGCGGACTGCTGAGCGGGGACTGATCCCTCTCGGTGGTCAGACGAAGCGACGCGAGACCAGGACCGAACAGGGTGCGTGCCGCACGACGCGCGCCGCGGTGGAGCCGATGAAGTAGTCGCTCAGCCCCGGCTTGTGCGAGGCGATCATGATCAGATCGGCACCATTGTCCTTCGCGCAGTCCAGGATCTGCTTTGATGGTTTGCCCGACCGCAAGTCGATGTCGATATTGACCTTTCCCGCGGCCGCTGTCAGGGCCTCAAGCTGTTTGCGCAGGGTGTTGCGCCGAGCGGCCAGCTGGTCCTTCCCGACCGCGGCGGCCACGAAGGGCGGCACCTCCTCCAGCACAT
>CAZKSE010000389.1:0-2539 GCA_964555305.1 uncultured Rhodobacter sp.
CGTGAAGAGTTTCGGCTGCCGGCAGGCGTCCGAAAGTCCCCGAAGAACGAACCCGCGAGCCACGGGATGGGGGCTATGGGTTTTTCCCGATTTGGCCAGTCTGGGGGCCGCCCAGATGGTGTGGGCGGGCTGCAGCGCCAGGGTTGGACAGGTTAATGTTGCGGCCGTTGAGTTGGAGTCTGCCGCGACAGATAGAACCGAGCGAGCGGGTGATGACGCTCCCAGGATGGAGGCGCACGCAGTCTCCCGCAGGCTGCGATGTCGATATCGCGGTCTGAGTAGGCAATCGATCAAGCCGGGTCATGGACGGTCTCCCGGTTTGGCGTGCGTGCCGGCGGGCCCCGCGGCGGGCACCAGGGCGCGAAGGTCTCGATGATGACCATGGCGCCGCCGCAGCAGGGGCAGGTCGGGTGAGGAACTGGGGCAGCCTCCTCTGCCGGCGGTTCTTCCGGCGTCGGTGCCACCCCCAACAAGTCCCGGGCCTGGGCGAGACAGTCCTTGCGGGCGGAACCGGCGAGCAGTCCGTAGTGCCGGATGCGGTGGAAGCCGTGCGGCAGGACGTGGATCAGGAAGCGGCGGATGAACTCGTCGGCGGCCAGGGTCATGACGCGCTGCCTTTCGGCGCCGCGGCGGCGATAATCCTTGTAGCGGAAGGTGACCTCATTGCCGTCGAAGGCGATGAGGCGACTGTTCGAGATCGCGACCCGGTGGGTGTAGCGCGAGAGATAGGCGAGCACCGCCTCTGGCCCGGCAAAGGGCGCTTTGGCATAGACCACCCAGCGTTTTCTGCGGACCGGCGCGAGGTATCGGACGAAGGTCCGCCGGTCTCTGAGTCCTGCCAGCTTGCCGAAGAAGACGAGCTTTCCGGCTCCATGCAGGTCGAGCAGCCGGGTCATGAACACTCTTCGGAACAGCGCCCCGAGCACCCGCACCGGCAGCAGGAAGTCCGGGCGCGATGAGATCCATCGTCCATCCGGTGTGAGGCCGCCGCCGGGCACGATCATGTGGATGTGCGGATGGTGGGTCATGGCCGAGCCCCAGCTGTGAAGCACGGCGGTGATGCCGATGCGGGCGCCCAGGTGTTTTGGGTCGGCGGCAATCGTCAGCATGGCCTCGGACGCCGCCTTGAACTGCAGGTCGTAAATCAGCGCCTTGTTGTGGAAGGCGATGTCGGCGACCTGGGCGGGCAGCGTGAAGACGACGTGGAAGTACCCGACCGGGAGGAGATTGGCCTGCTGGGCCTCCAACCATGTGCGTGCCGCAGCGCCCTGGCACCGCGGACAGTGCCGGTTGCGACAGGAGTTGTAGGCGATCCGCTGATGCCCGCAGTCGGAGCAGGCTTCGACGTGGCCACCGAGAGCTGCGGTGCGACAGGTCTCGATCGCCGACATGACCTTGAGCTGGGTGAGGCTCAGATGCCCGGCATGGGTCGCGCGATAGGCTGGACCGGCAGAACGGAAGATATCGGCGACCTCGATGGTGGCGCGCACCGCTCAGGGGTCGGGCGGTTCCTCTGTCGGAACGAAGATGCCCAGACGGTCAAGCGGACTGGTCACGGCCCGCACCGTGCGCGTTGCCACCTTGGTGTAGAGGGCGGTGTTCTCAAGCTTGGCGTGACCGAGCAGCGCCTGGATGATGCGGATATCGACGCCGTCTTCCAGAAGATGGGTGGCAAAGCTGTGCCGCAAGGTGTGCGGGCCGACGCGCCTGGTAATCTCGGCCGCATGAGCCGCCTCGACGACCACACGATAGAGCTGCCTGGTGCTGATTGGCTTGAGCGCGTGCTGGCCCGGAAACAGCCAGCCGTCGCGGTGTAGCACGCCCTGGCGATGGCCGACCTGCCACCACTGGCGCAGCAAGTTGAGCAGGTCTGGTGAGAGCATGGCATTGCGATATTGCCCGCCTTTGCCGCGCTCGACCCGGATCAGCATGCGTTCGCTGTCGATATCGCGCACCTTGAGCATGGCCACTTCGCCAACGCGCAGCCCGGCGCCATAGGCAACCGACAGCGCCGCCTGGTGCTTGAGGCTGGTGGTGGCGTTGAGCAGGCGCGCCACCTCGTCGCGGCTCAGCACCACTGGCAAATTGCGGGGACGGCTCACCCGCACCAGCTTGCGCGCCAGATCGGGCCGATCGAGGGTATTGGTGAAGAAGAACCGCAGCGCCGAGACCACGCTGTTCATGGTTGGCACGGGAACATCGGCCTCGCTCTGGGCGAGTTGGAACTGGCGCACATCTTCGGTGGTCGCCGTGTCCGGCGATCGTCGCAGGAAGGTAGCGAAGCGCCCTACATCGCGGATGTAGTTGCGCTGGGTCGCCATCGAAAAGTGCCGCATGTTCATGTCGTCGATCAGCTTCTGGCGCAGCGGGCTGACAGGGCTATTGGGAAGGGGCGTTGTCATCGTTCGGCTCCTGGGTTGAAGGAGCCAAAAGGGAACGCCTGAACCAGGCGATCCTCAATCAAGCCGTGACGACCGGTGCCATGCCGTTACCTCGCCGCGCACACCCTCCCGCGCAACGGGTTAGTTCTTCGGCCCCG
>CAZKSE010000390.1:0-2502 GCA_964555305.1 uncultured Rhodobacter sp.
TGTCGACCTCGTCGATATAGACGATGCCGCGCTGCGCGCGCTCGACATTGTATTCGCTGGCCTGCAGCAGCTTCAGGATGATGTTCTCGACATCCTCGCCGACATAGCCGGCTTCGGTCAGCGTGGTCGCATCCGCCATGGTGAAGGGCACATCGAGGATCCGCGCCAGCGTCTGGGCGAGAAGCGTCTTGCCGCAGCCGGTCGGGCCGATCAGCAGGATGTTCGACTTCGACAGCTCCACCTCGCCCGACTTGCCGGCGCGGCCGGAATGGTTGAGGCGTTTGTAGTGGTTGTGCACGGCCACCGACAGGACACGCTTGGCGTGTTCCTGGCCGATCACATAGTCATCGAGGACCTTGCAGATCTCGCGCGGGGTGGGGACGCCGTCGGTGGTCTTCAGTCCCGATCCCTTCGTCTCCTCGCGGATGATGTCCATGCACAATTCGACGCATTCATCGCAGATGAACACGGTCGGGCCCGCAATGAGCTTGCGCACCTCGTGCTGGCTTTTGCCACAGAAAGAACAGTAGAGCGTGTTCTTGCTGTCGCTGCCGGACGAATTAGCCATTCGGGCACCTCGTGAAATTCGGGAGTGCGGACCTTCTTTCGGGCCTTTCGACAAGGTTAGGCGAGGTTGCGCGCGGCGACAACGCAAAACTGCATGAGCGGTAGCGCATCATGCCTTGCCGCTCTCCGGCTTGCTGCGGCTGACCACGATCTCATCGATATGGCCCCAGGCCTTGGCGTCTTCCGCCGTCATCCAGGTGTCGCGGTCCAGCGCGCGCTGGACGGTGTCATAGTCCTGCCCGGTGTGGCGCACATAAAGCTGGTAGATCCGCTCGCGCGTGGCCTCGATCGAGCGGGCGCTGATCAGGATATCCGATGCCGTGCCCTGCGCGCCGCCCGACGGCTGGTGGACCAGAAACTGCGAATGCGGCAGCGAAAAGCGCATGCCCTTTTCGCCCCCCAGCGCGATCACCGACCCCATCGAGGCCGCCATCCCGCAGACCAGCGTCGAGACCGCGGGCTTGATGTACTGCATCGTGTCGTAGATCGACATGCCCGCCGTCACCACGCCCCCGGGCGAATTGACATACATGCTGATCTCCTTCGACGGGTTCTCCGCCTCCAGATGCAGCAGCTGCGCGACGATCAGGCTCGACATGCCGTCGTGGATCGGCCCGTTGACGAAGATGATGCGTTCCTTGAGCAGGCGCGAGAAGATGTCATAGGCTCGCTCGCCGCGGCTGGTCTGTTCCACCACCATCGGCACCAGGTTCATGTAGGTCTCTATGGGATCGCGCATCGCTCGGGCCTCGTGAGTGGGGTGGTCCGCGCTCGGGGTGGCGAACCTTGCGCCAGACTTAGCCCGCCGCGTCCCCCCCTGCAAGGGCAGCTCCGTCCGCTGCGCGGGCCCCGGCCGCAACGCCGCGCTGGACTCAAGGCGTGCGTCGGACTGGCCCTAGAAGCGCGTGGACAATCCTGCAAAGACATGGTCGAAAAGGCAAAGGTCGCCCTCGGCGCCCTTGGGAGAAGAGATGCCGAACCAGCCTGCGCTTGACCTGTCGCCACCCGTCTCGGACGAGCTGCGCAAGACGACCTGCTACATGTGCGCCTGCCGCTGCGGGATCGACGTGCACATGAAGGCCGGCAAGGTCGCCTATATCGACGGCAACCGCGACCACCCGGTCAATCGCGGCGTCCTTTGCGCCAAGGGTTCGGCGGGGATCATGCAGCATCTCTCGCCGGCGCGTTTGCGCGCGCCCCTCAAGCGCGTTGGCCCGCGCGGCTCGGGCGAATTTCAGGAGATCACCTGGGAGGAGGCGCTGCAGACCGCGACCGACTGGCTCGGTCCGCTGCGCGCCACCGCGCCCGAGAAGCTGGCCTTCTTCACCGGCCGTGACCAGTCGCAAAGCTTCACCGGCTGGTGGGCGCAGGCCTACGGCACGCCCAACTGGGCCGCGCATGGGGGCTTCTGCTCGGTCAACATGGCGGCGGCCGGCATCTACACGATGGGCGGCGCCTTCTGGGAATTCGGCCAGCCGGATTGGGAGCGCACGAAGCTCCTGATGATCTTCGGCGTGGCCGAGGATCACGATTCGAACCCGATCAAGATGGGGCTGGGCAGGCTGAAGGGCCGCGGCGCACGGGTGATCGCCGTGAACCCGGTGCGCACGGGCTACAACGCCATCGCCGACGACTGGCTGGCGATCACGCCGGGCACCGACGGGCTCTTGATCCTCGCGCTGATCCACGAACTCATGCGCCTGGGCAAGATCGATCTCGACTACCTCATCCGCTACACCAACGCGCCCTTCCTGGTGAACGCCACCGACGGGCCGGAGAAGGGCCTCTTTCTGCGCGACGGCACCGGCACGCCGCTGGTTCTAGACCGCCGCACGGGCGAACCCGCCCCGTGGAACGCCCCCGGCGTGCGCCCGGACCCCGGCGCCGACTGACAGGGCCCCCAGACCGTGCTGCGCCACAAGGCCGCGAGCTACC
>CAZKSE010000391.1:0-2463 GCA_964555305.1 uncultured Rhodobacter sp.
TCACATGCCCGGAGCAAGCCGCCAGGGAATTTCCACCGCTTTCGAGACACCACCCGCCATCGCTGGGAACAATTCAGAACGAACAGCGTTTCTCTTAACTTGGGATCGACTGCCTCGACTGGACCGAAGCGCATGGACTTTATGCACGGATCGAGAAACGCGACGATCATACTGTCCTCGAGACGTGCAGTTGTCGCAGAAATGATTGGCGGCTGCAGCGAACTTTCCGTGCAATTCACCAGACGACATCGGGGCTGCCTCCGCGTTGGACAGATGGCCGTGCTCGCTCGGCTTTCGATTGCGTCGTGAAAGGAAGTTGTCTGATGGTAACGGCAGCCCCCTGCAGAACCGTGTTCCTGCGCTGTCTTTCCGCGCCAATTGCGGTCGGGATGCTGGCGAGTGGGAGTTTCGCCGAGCCGGACGACGCCAACGCCCAGATAATCGCGCGCGGTGAATATGTGGCGCGAGCCGCGGGGTGCATGTCCTGCCATCGCGAGGACCTGTCAGGTGGCTATCAGGTCGAGACCCCAATGGGTACGATCGTCGCAAGCAACATCAGCCCCTCGCGCGAGTTTGGCATCGGCGAATATGACCGAGACGACCTAGCCGCAGTCCTGCGCCGAGGCGTCAGTCCGGATCGCCGCCTTTATCCGGCAATGCCCTATACCTCTTACAGGGGGATGACCGACGCTGATATCGACGACCTCTATGTCTGGTTGCAAAACCAGGATCCCGTCGAAAAACCCCCCGATCATGAGACCGAGCTACCCTTTCCTTTCAATATCCGCACGGGGGTATTGGCGTGGAACTGGCTCTACCTGAACGGCCGCGAACCGCCGGACTTCGATGACCCGAGGCTTAACCGCGGCGCCTATCTCGTCGAACATCTGGGGCATTGCGGCGAATGCCACACGCCGCGCAACGATCTCTTCGGCATGCAGAACGAACGGTATCTTGCCGGCGAGGTTATGGACGGCTGGCTGGCACCGAACCTCACGCCCGATCCGCTCACCGGGATCGGGGCGTGGAGCGAAGAGGAGATCATCGACTACTTGCGCACAGGCACGGCCGCTAATGTCGTGCAGGCTGCGGGGCCAATGGCGCAGTTCGTCGAGCACAGCACCAGCCATCTTGATGCGGATGATCTGGCGGCAATCGCGGCGTATCTTAAGATCATCCCCACAATCGATACCCGTGATCAGGACATTCCCGTCATTCCGGCACCGGATGAACGGGAGACTCCTCAGCACCGCTATGGCCAGATACGTGAGGAAATGTCGGCAGCCTATAATCGTACCAACTTGGCGGAACCGGAGCGGCTGTATCTTGAACATTGCGCTGCCTGCCATGGCGTCACCGGTCAGGGGCAACCGCAAGCCTATTATCCGCCGCTGGTCCAGAATGCCGCGCTGCGCCGCGACGACGCTGGCAATTTGCTTCTGGTGCTTGCGCATGGCGTTCCCGCAGGCAAGCTCTATCGTGCCCCAGCGATGCCCGGTTTTGCGGACGAGTTGACCTACGACCAGATCGCCACGCTGGCGAACTACACCCGCACCAGCTTCGGTGGCCGAGAAGACAGCAATCTGACTGCCGCCGATGTCGCTCGCGCCCTGAATCCGGATGAAGCGATGCCAGCCCCGCTTCGCCTCTTGCAGATTATCGCTTGGGTCGGACTGGTGAGTTTAATCGGGCTGCTCGTGATCGGGGGCGCCGTCTTCTGGCGATTGGCGCGGCGGCGCGGATACGAACGGCAGGAGACCTGAGATCATGGCCATGGCACCATTCAACCCAAGTCGCCGCCAATTGCTGGCAATGATCGGGCAGGTCGCCGGGGCAGCGGCGATGTACCAAGCGATGACAAGCCTCGGTTTCGCGGCTGAATCCAGCTACACGGGGGCACCTGACTTGCAAGGCCCGCGCCAGGGTCGTCGCGTTCTGATCCTTGGCGCCGGCATCGCCGGAATGGCCGCCGCCTACGAGATGCGGCGCGCGGGCTATGAGGTGAAGATCCTTGAGTATCAGGATCGCCATGGCGGGCGCTGCATGACCATCCGCGGCGGCGATCGCTACACCGAGATGGGCGGACATGAAATCACCTGCGACTTCGAAGGCGATGGTTATCTCAATCCGGGTCCGTGGCGGCTGCCAGTGCATCATCGAGCGGTCTTCGACTATTGTCGCAAGTTGGGCGTCAGGCTGCATCCGTTCATCATCAAGAACAACAGGGCCTATCTGCATTCCCCACGGGCCTTCGGTGGCCAACCGCAACGCATCGGAGATGTGGAAAAGGACATGCGCGGCCATGTCTCCGAACTGCTGGCGAAGTCGTTGCACCAGGGCGCGCTCGATGATGCCGTCACCGCCGAAGATCGGGAGAAACTTCTTGAGGGGCTGAAGGACTGGGGGGTGTGATCTTGCCCCCGTTTCACCGGACAGTCAGGCGGTTGCGATTTGAGCTGCGAT
>CAZKSE010000392.1:0-2418 GCA_964555305.1 uncultured Rhodobacter sp.
GTCCGTGGTGGGACGGAAGCGGGAGCGCGAAAGCGCTCCCGTTTCGCTTTTCACCAGGCAGGATCGATTGTTCATGTGTGAAAAACGGTGCATTATTTGCGGTGAGTTATGAAACCTGCGAGGCTCGCATGCGCTACCTGATCACCCCATTGCTATGCTCAAGCGTCTTGATGGCGATGCCCGGACTGGCCATTGCCGAGGCGGGACCCCGGCAGGGCCCGCAGCGCCCCGCCCTGGCGGATCCCGCGGGCTTTGTGCCATCGGCCGCGCCCCAGGTTGCCGCGGCGCCCGCCGATGATGCCGGATCCGAAATGGACGATATGGCAGAGGCCGATCCGCGCGCAGAGGCGATCATGGCCGCTCTCGAGGATCTTTCGGGCTTACCGAGCGAGAGCCTGGGGGCGGCTATTGCCGAGTTGCTGCTCGGCTTCACGGCAGTCACCGAGCCGGATGAGTTCCTCTCTGTCGTCGGCATGTGGCGTTCCATGGCTGCCGAATGGTCCGCGGCTGTCGATGCGGAGTCTGCCGAGATCGACACGGAGGAGTTGATGCGGGTCGCGGAGCGTTCAACCTGGATCTCGAGCGGCAATGATGCGATGCCCGTTCATCTCTACATGGACCTGGCTTGCGAGCCGTGCCTCGAAGCTTTCACGGGCCTGCGCTCGCTCTCTGAAGACGGCGAAATCGACCTGCGCGTCACGATCCTGCCGCTCATCGAGGATTCGACTTTCCAACTTGCCCTTGGGCTGCTCTCCGAGCCGGAGACCGCCTGGGATCGCCTGTCTGCCGTAGTCGATGGGGGTTTCGACGCCGCAGATGTCGCCGTCGAGCCGTCACCTGCGAACGAGGACCTGCAGGCGTCGATCGAGATGGATTACGATCACTTCGTCGGGACCGAGATTCGCCATCTTCCAGTTACCGGCTTTCGCAGGGCGGAGGGGGTGCCGCACTTGATGCTTGGCGGCATGGGCCGGGACGAGGCGCGCCAGTTGATCCTAGGCATCGAGGCGCAGGTCGAGGCCGACTGATCGGCTCAGATCCTAACTGCGAATACCTGGAATGCCCCGCGCGAGCGGGGCATTTTTTCTTCGATCAGAAGATTACCAGATCGCTTCGCATCGCTGGTGGATGTGTATGGGTGCAGCGCCCCGCTTCGGCGGAGCATCTGCGTTTTAGGCTGCCGCTGGCAGCGCCTTTTGGTCATCGCGGTATCGCGCGATCGCGCGGTAGATCAGGCCGCGAATAGCCGAGATCTCTGTAGCCGCCGCTGTCAGCGCGGCATCGTGCGCCTCATCGGTCCAGGCCTGGCGGCCCTGACCGATCCGGGCCGTGAACCTATCGCCACGGATTTCCGCGGCGAAGGGAAGTCCGTCGCATTCTCCGATACCGGAGTGCGGGGTTATTGATGTGATTTTCAAACTCATGGTGAGGCAGTTCCTGCTCGATTTTGGTGTATCTTTTATGAAGGGCGCGTCCGCCCGGCGGCGGGCCGGACGGATCACGTTCAATCCTGGTGTCCGCCGCCGGAGTTGAACCGGCACGCCTTGCGGCGCCGCCCCCTCAAGACGGTGCGCCTACCTTTTCCGCCAGGCGGGCATTCTCTCGTGATCCACGGCCGGCGGCGCGTCGCGAGGCGACGGGCGCTCTGGGGCCGGCCGTGGGCCGCGTCACTCTCTCTCCAGTGCCCCGGACCAGTAGAGGTAGTCCATCCAGCTGCGATGGAGATCCTGCCGGCGCAGGTTGGCCTTCGCCAGGTCCCGCATCTGCAGCTCCCGCGGCGGGCGGATCGGCTTCATGTCCGTCCGCGAGCCCTTGGCGCTGTTGCAGTCGACGCAGGCCGAGACGATGTTTGTGGCGCTGGTCGGGCCGCCCCGGCTGCGCGGGACGACATGGTCGAAGGTGAGCTCCGAGGGGGCGAATTGCTCGCCGCAATACTGGCAGCGAAAATCGTCCCGCAGGAAGATGTTGAGGCGCGTGAACGGCACCGCTTCGGGCCGCCGCACATAGCGCACGAGGGCCACGACGGAGGGCGGCCGATAGGTCGTGCTCGGCGAGCGCAGCTCGGCGTCGTATTCCTCGAGCACTACGATCGCGCCCTTCATCACGTTGCGCAGCGTCCGCGCCGTTCCCCAGACCGAGATCGGGTGAAGCGTGACCGGCGTGAAATCCGCGTTCAGGACGAGGGCCGGGTAGTTCGGGGCGTGCATCGGCGTCTCCTTTCTGTCCTGGCGTGGCGATGCGGGCGGCTTGTGCCTCGGCGGATTTCCGGGGCGGTGAATGCGGTGATAGGGCAGGGTGGCGCCTCGGCTCAAGCTTCGATCTCATCGCCCTCATCGCCCTCATCGTCCTCGTCGAACCAGTCGCACCAGACGCTGACCGCGATCCAGATGTCGTCGCCTTCGTAGCGCCAGGCCAGCA
>CAZKSE010000393.1:0-2408 GCA_964555305.1 uncultured Rhodobacter sp.
CCGGCAAGGCGTCGGTAACGCGGGTCGTGGCGCTCGATGGCGATGAGCGGCGCTTCATGTCCTTGCTCGCGGGACTCGAGGCGCATTCGGAACATCACAGCGCGGCGGCCATCCGGCAGGAGGCTGCGATCCGCAGCGTCGAACCGGCCGGGATGAAGGACGTGGTCACCCGTCCGAGCGCCGGCATCGTCGGTAACGACGGCGCTGGGCAGTTGTGGGCCGGGAACCAGCGCCTTGCCGCGCAGATGGGCGCCGCCATCGATCACCCGATGCTCACGGCCCTCGCCGCGGACTCCGAGACCGTCATCTACGCGGGCCGGGGTTCGCACTTGATGGGTGCGGTCACCATCGCCGATCAGGCCCGCGCCACCTCCGCAGAAGCGATTCTCGCGCTGCGCAAGGGCGGGATCGGCGAGATCGTCATGATGACCGGCGATCGGCGGCCCGTCGCCTTGCGCATCGGCGCCGAGCTCGGCCTCAAGCCCGAGGAAATCCATGCCGACATGCTGCCCGAGGACAAGGTCCGGATGGCCGGCGACTTCGCCGCCCGGGGCAAGGTTGCCTTTGTCGGCGACGGCGTCAATGACGCCGCCGCGCTCGCGCGCGCCGATGTCGGCATCGCCATGGGGGCCGCGGGTTCGGAAGTCGCCCTGCAGGCGGCGGATGTGGCGCTTCTGTCGGAAGACATGGGACGGCTCGCCGACGCACATCAACTTGCACGGCGCGCCGCAAGGATCATCCGGCAGAACCTGATATTCGCCATGGGGGCGATGGCCATTCTGGTCACCGGCGGCCTCTTCTTCGAACTGCCGCTGCCGCTTGCGGTCATCGGTCACGAAGGCGGCACGGTTCTGGTCGTGCTCAACGGCATGCGCCTGCTGCGGGATCCCATCCGATATGCCGGAACGACGTCACCCGCCAGCAAACGGCGCGCGCCCGAAGTCAGCCACGGCGCCTCTGTCGAGCAACCGGCAAGCCCCCTGCCGCAGCGCATCAGGTGACCCCCGCCTTTCGACCGGCCGTGAAATCGGATCGCTGATGCGCCGCGGCATTTCGGCGTCAGATATGGGCCACCAACCTGGGTCCTGAGCCGTTCGAGCACCCGGAGCCCGTGTCGATCCAACGGCGCATTCGCGCCCACCAGCAGGCCGGCGGTGGTGCTGGACGCGGTGCGGGAGCCGTCGCGCGACGCCATGCGCGCTCGGCGCCCTCTCATGCCCCCCGGCAGGTTAACCGATACGCCGCAGCGCCGCGTCCTCCCGCACCGCTCCGACGCGCCGGAATGACACCAGCCGAGCAACTCCCCGCTCCACCGGACCGCGACCGCAAATGCACGCTCCGCCCGGTGCGCGTCCTACGCCTGTCATACGCTCGGTAACACCCGCAAATCGCACCCCACCCGCGCCCCCGCCCCGCCCACTCAATCCCCCCGAAGCCTGCGCCAAAAACCCAACCACCCCCCTCCACCTCACCCCACCCCCACAACTCCTTGAATCGGATAAAATAATCACGCCACGCCCCCGCCCTCACGACGACGACCACCATCTTCACCAACACCCACAAACACCCAACCAGAGTTATTGCATCGCCCCCCAACTTGACCTAGAAAGCCGCCCAGCGGAGAGGTGCCGGAGTGGTCGAACGGGGCGGTCTCGAAAACCGTTGAGGATGCAAGTCCTCCCAGGGTTCGAATCCCTGTCTCTCCGCCAGATAACCTATTGAAAAGTTTCTCCCGATCCGGCTTCGGCCGGATTTTCTCGTTGTTTTCGAGGGTTATTCGGGAAGGGCTGAGCACCGGACCAAGCGCCAATAGGCCCGGAAGCGGTCTGAACCGCGCCAGGTTTGCCGGAGGCTGATTGACGTTAGTTACGCGGCCATGGGTTTAGTTTCCAGAGCGGCATAGAAGTTGGCCTCGGCTTCTGCGGGCGGGATGTTCCCGATCGGCTCGAAGAGGCGGCGGTTGTTGAACCAGTCGACCCATTCCAGCGTGGCGTATTCGACGGCCTCGAAGCTGCGCCAGGGGCCGCGGCGGTGGATGACTTCAGCCTTGAACAGGCCGTTGATCGTCTCGGCCAGTGCATTGTCGTAGCTGTCGCCGACGCTGCCGACAGAAGGCTCGATGCCCGCTTCGGCCAGTCGTTCGGTGTATTTGATGGAAAGGTATTGCGATCCGCGATCCGAATGGTGGACCAGCCCCATGCCCTTGGTCGGGCGCCGTTCATGGACCGCCTGTTCGAGGGCATCGAGAACGAACCCGGCATGAGGGGATGTGCTGACGCGCCAGCCGACGATGCGCCGGGCATAGGCGTCGATGACGAAGGCGACATAGACGAACCCCTTCCATGTGGCGACATAGGTGAAATCCGACACCCACAGCATGTTCGGCGCGGGCACGCGGAACTGGCGGT
>CAZKSE010000394.1:0-2389 GCA_964555305.1 uncultured Rhodobacter sp.
TACCCAGGCAGGCGCGCCCCGATTGCAGGCGGCGGGCGTGGGCGATGGCCCCTCGCCCTGCGCCATGGGCTCCGGGCGACGGCCCGGGCGGGTGTCCACTGGACACCCGCCGGATCGGGCCGGGGCAACGCTCGCTACGGGATTGCCTCCGGCGCGGGACGCCCCCTCGCCGCGCGCGACGCGCGCGGGGGTGACCGGCAGGCTGGCCGACCAGACGCGGGCGGGGTTCGCCACGCTCTCGCGCAGCATACATGACTGGCAACTGGTTCCCGCCGGAACCGAAGGCTGGCGCACGGCCGAGGTGACGGCGGGCGGTGTCGATACGCGCGATCTGGACGCCCGCAGCTTTTCCGCGCGGGCGGTTCCGGGATTGCATGTCGTGGGCGAGCTGGTCGATGTGACGGGCTGGCTGGGCGGCTACAACTTCCAGTGGGCCTGGAGTTCGGGCTGGGCGGCAGGGCAGGTGATCTGACGGCGGTGGACCGACCGGTGAACCGACTGGGCAAGGGCCGCGCGGCAAGGGGCGTGGGCCTGCATCATGCGACCGTCGCGCGCGCGGCCTTCACGCCGGCCGCGATGGCGTCGATGTGGCGGTCCCAGGTGCCGCAGCATCCGCCGAGGATGTCGATATGCGGGTAGCGGCGGACCAGATCGCCTATCCTCCGCCCCAGCTCATCGGGGTCCCCTTCCTCGATATGGTTGAGCTTGCAGAGCGCGATCTTGTCCATCTTCGCCGCGTTGGGGCGCAGGGCGCGAAGTCTCTGCGTCCAGACCCCGGGCTCCAGCGCGGGTTCGAATTCGACCGGATGCGAGCAATTGATTCCGTAGGAATCGGGCCTTGCGGCACCGGCCTGCGCATCGGTGGCCTCGATCGCCGTGCGCAGGGTCGGGCCGGAGCGCAGCCGGTGATCGCCGGTCAGCGTGAAGTGCAGGTTCAGCGGCAGCCCCAGGCGGGCGGCGGCGCGGCTGACCCCGACCGCCTCGGGGATGTTGTTGAAGGTCGCTGCCCAGACGATGTCCACGTCGCAGGCGCGCAAGGTCTCGAGCTGCACCGAATGATAATCCTCCGCCTCCGCGGCGGTGATGCGGCGGTTCGATGAATAGGCATCGCCGCGCGGGCCGACACAGCCACAGATCGCGATATCCGGCAACTGGCCGGCGTAGGGGGCCGAGACCTCGCGCAGGAAATCGATGCACCGTCGCTGCATATCGGCCAGACCGTCGCGAGAGTAGCCGAGTTTGGCCCCCCAATCCGGGCTTGCGCGATAGTCGAAACCGGCGATCATCGCGGCGAATCCGTGGCGCGCGATCGTGTCCAGCAACTTGCGATACATGCCGCGCAGGTCCTGCACCGCCGCGGGCTTGTCCAGGAGATCGAACAGCGCGAAGTCCCGCAGGTCGTGGCCGTGGCGAAACATGATCTCGGTCTCGGTCCCGCCTTCGGTCAGGTAGCGCAGCCCGGGCTTGCGCGGCCGGAAGGCGGTCGCGGCAAGCTGGGTGATCTCGGCGCTCCGGCGTGCGAGGTTCTGTGTCATGGTGATCTCTCCGCGAGGCTTGCATTTGCCTCCGTCATGCTACGCGGCGCGCGGATGCCGAACTACCGGGGCCGTGGTCCGGTTCTGGCTGAAACGGGTTTGTTCAGGGATGACATGATGATAGCCTAGGCCCGCGTTCGCCGTGATGCGGGAGGCGCCGCCATGTTCACGTCAAAACCGACCACAGGTCCAGCGGGATGACCGGCCCCGGCGCGACCAAGGGCGAGGCAACGCGCCAGCGGATCCTGGATGCGGCGCAGGCCGCCATCCTCGAGAAGGGGTTCACCGGGACCTCCATTGACGAGCTGATCGCCGAATGCGGCCTGTCGAAGGGCGGCTTCTTCTATCATTTTCACGACAAGACGGACCTCGCGAAGGCGCTTCTTCGCCGCTACATCGAGGAGGACGAGCGCGTGTTCGACGAGGTCTTCGCGCGGGCACGCGCGCTTGTCGACGACCCGCTTCAGGTCTTCCTGCTCGGGCTCCGCTTTCTGGCGGATGTGATGGGCGACCTGCCCAACGGGCACCCCGGCTGCGTCGTGGCGATCTGCTGCTATTCCGAAAGAATGTTCGACCGGGAACTCAGGCAGATCAATGCCGAGGCCGCCATGCAATGGCGGCGCCGCTTCCGCGCCCTGCTGGACGAGATCGGAACGCGCTACCAGCCGCGCGAACCTGTTGATCCAGATGAACTTGCCGATATGGTCTCGACCGTGCTCGAGGGCGGCATCGTCATGTCGAAGGCGCTGGGGGATCCGGAGGCGCTGGCGCATCAGATCCTGACTTTCCGCCTGTTGGTTCAGGCGCTCTTCGTGCAGAAACCGGATGGCTGACCGGCGTTTTTTCCGAAGGCC
>CAZKSE010000395.1:0-2384 GCA_964555305.1 uncultured Rhodobacter sp.
GCGCGCGCCGCGATGGCCTTCCAGGCGCCCGAATACTTCGCCCTGATGGTTCTGGGCCTGATGGCCGCGGCGCTTCTGACGCAGGGATCGGCGCTGCGTGGGCTGATCATGGTGGTCGTGGGCCTGACGCTCGGCACGGTCGGCACAGACCTGCAATCGGGCAGTTTCCGCTTCGTCTTCGGCCGGCCCGAGCTTGCCGACGGGATCGGGCTGGTGGCGATGGCGATGGGCCTTTTCGGCGTCGCCGAGGTCATCGCCAATGCCGCGCGCGGCGGCGCCCCCGTCGCCCGCCGCCCCCGCTGGCGCGAGATGCTCCCCACCCGCGCCGATTGGCGCGCCGCCAGTCCGGCGATGCTGCGTGGCGCGGGGCTGGGCGCGGGCTTCGGCGCCTTGCCGGGCACCGGGTCCTCCATCGCCTCCTTCGTCTCCTACGCGGTGGAAAAGCGCGTCGCCCGCGATCCCGCACGCTTCGGCAAGGGCGCGATCGAGGGCGTCTCGGCGCCCGAGGCCGCGAACAACGCCGCCGCGCAGACCGCCTTCATCCCCACGCTGACTCTCGGCATCCCGGGCGACGCGGTCCTGGCGCTCATGCTGGGGGCGCTGATCATTCATGGCATCATTCCCGGCCCCGGACTGATCGCACAGCAGCCTGCGCTCTTCTGGGGGCTGGTGGCCAGTTTCGTCCTCGGCAACCTGATGCTTCTGGTGCTGAACTTGCCGCTGATCGGGATCTGGATCTCGATCCTGCGGATCCCGTACCGGCTTCTCTATCCCGCGATCCTCGTCTTCATCTGCATCGGCGTCTTTTCGATCCGCAACTCGATCTTCGACATCTGGATGGTGCTGGCCTTCGGGGCTATCGGCTACGGGATGCGGCTCCTGCGCTTCGAGCCGGCGCCGCTTCTGCTGGGCTTCATCCTCGGCCCGCTGCTGGAGCAATACCTGCGCCGTGCCATGACCGTCGCGCGCGGGGATCCGATGATCTTTCTGGAACGGCCGATCAGTGCGGCCTTCCTCGGGGTCTCGCTCGCGCTGCTGGTCTGGAGCGTCTGGTCGGGCCTGCGCCAGCGGCGACCCCGGCAGGTCTGAGCGGCGTGGGGCGGGCGAGGGGGGAAAACCGCCAGGAAACCCGCCTCGCCCGGCTCGGAGGGGCGCTCATTGCATCAGTCGGCCAGACCGCACGCCGCTCCGAACCCGCGCAAAATGCACCCCGCCCGTTAGACCCGCGTTACCCGCGTCCGGGGGGCGAATCGCCCTTTACCTCGGCGCGCCGCTTCGCCATCGATGGCCCCACCGAGAATGACTGAACAAGAAGGGAGAGGGCATGAAACTTCTGCGTTGGGGGGAGCCGGGCGCCGAACGGCCGGGGATACTGGACGATAGCGGCGTGGCGCGCGATCTGACCGGGCTCGTGCCCGATATCGGCGGGCTGGTCCTGTCGGATGCGGGGCTCGCGATGCTGCGGGGGCTCAACGCCGCGAGCCTGCCGCCGGTCCCCGAGGGCGCGCGCCTGGGCCCTTGCGTCGCCGGTATCGGCAAGGCGGTCTGCATCGGTCTGAACTATGCCGATCACGCCGCCGAATCGAACATGCCGGTCCCGCCCGAGCCCATCGTCTTCATGAAGGCCACCAGCGCCCTGTGCGGGCCGGCCGATCCCTTGCCGATCCCGCGCGGCTCCGAGAAGACCGATTGGGAGGTGGAACTGGTCATCGTCATCGGCACCCGCGCCAAATACGTCGCCGAGGCGCAGGCCCTGGACCATGTCGCGGGCTACGCCGTCGGCAATGACGTGAGCGAGCGCGCCTTTCAGGCCGAACGCGCCGGACAATGGACCAAGGGCAAAAGCGCCGATGGCTTCGGCCCGCTCGGCCCCTGGCTCGTCACCCGCGACGAAGTCCCCGACCCGCAGGCCCTGAAGATGTGGCTCACCGTCAATGGCGCGACAATGCAGGACGGCTCGACCCGCACGATGGTCTACGGGGTCGCGCATCTGGTCAGCTATCTGTCGCATTTCATGACCCTGCATCCGGGCGACGTGATCTTCACCGGCACCCCGCCGGGCGTCGGCATGGGGATGAAACCTCCGCGCTACCTGAAGGCCGGCGATGTGGTCGAACTGGGGATCGAGGGTCTCGGGCAGCAGCGCCAGCACGTCATCGCCGACGTCTGAGGACCGCCCCGCTTTCAGGCAGAAATGTCTCGGGGAAAAGAGGCGTGCCGGCGGCGCGAAGGGGTCAAGCGCACCCCTTCGCCCTTCCAGCACTCACACTCGCCGGCGCACGGAACCCGGCACCACTCACACACCACGGCTGACCTTGGTCAGGATCGAACACCAAGTGTTGCGATCCGATTACCGCGCTGCCGTAGGTGGCGAAAAAACGGGA
>CAZKSE010000396.1:0-2377 GCA_964555305.1 uncultured Rhodobacter sp.
AACTGTCATAGCTCAGTGTGTCGAATGGCGGAAGCAGTACGCGAGTGCCTGGCTCGTGGGCACGCGTGGACAGCTCCCTCGCGGCCTCGATCAGGCCTTCCGGCGTCGCGAGATCGTTTGTTCCAGCGCGCAGCGTTCGTGTCGTCAGCATCGGAGCCAAAGTAGCTGCCAAGACACCATGCAACAATTCTCGCCGCCGCATCACGCAGCATCCCTCACGGCCGTTGCGCCACGGTCGTGTACCAAGGCGTCCTCGGGCGCGCGCAGAGCGACGAGGCCGTACTGCATGATACCGGCACGGTATGATTGCGTCAGCGCGTTTCCCCCCACCATGTTCGCAAAGAACGGGTACCGTGTAAGCCCCATCCGATCCGCGAGGGGGGCCACGACCCGCAGTATACGGTCGCGCAGGCGATCTAACCGCAAAAGCGGCGTCAGGTCGCGCTCGGCGAGCATTTCGAAACCCAACGCAGTCGCTTCGGCGAGCAGAGTGCTGCGTGGGCTGACATGGCCAAGTCGCCATCCCCTTCTGAAGACCGTCACCAACTGCCGCTCGGTTTCAGTGAGTCCATTTTCCTCTCGGTCGAGCATATCGTCGACCACGATCAGAACGCCGCCTGGTGTAAGGTGGTTGAGCGCGGCGTCGAGGAAGCGGGCGGCGCTGTCAACGTGAACATGGCTCTCGATCGCGAAAATCAGATCGGCGCGCGATATGCTCGTTGGCAATGTGAAATCAGAATGCACGAAGCGGCAGCGCTCGGACAGTCTCAGGTGCGCGGCATGCTCGCGGGCCAGTATGACCTGTTTCGCACTGATCGTGATGCCGGAAAGCTCTGCCTGCGGCCAGAGCCGGGCAAGGTGGAAGAGGCTGCCGCCAACCCCGCACCCCAGATCGCAGACCCGAGCCGGTGGGCGCCCCAGCGCCTTGGTGGCGGTGCTCGCGATGAGGTCGTTGGCGTGTGCGGCGGCGCTCTCCGGGGTGTTTATCCCCGGGGCCCAGAGCGGACGATGGAGTGCAAGCGCACGACCGCTGCCGCCTACGACCAGAAAGCGACGTGTACTTGCATCATAGTAGCGAGCGATCGCATCGTCTTTCACGGGCCTGTCCAGCCAACGGATCAACCAAGGAGCTGCCAGTAACGGAAGGACTACCGGAAGGACGATCGCGCCTGAGAGCGCCACCGCCGTGTTGGTGCCGATCAACATTTGTGGCGTGATCACTGCAGCGAAAACAGCGAAGCCCGTGAGTTGCTCGGCATGTCCACCGCCTGCCCGGGTTTCGAACTGGCCCGAGGGTTTCCAGCCGCTATCGCGCCCAGCCAGCAGTGCCAGGACAAAACCTGTGCGGCGGATCATGTTGATCGGAGCAAAGAGGGTCGTCAGCCAGAGCTCGGCGCCAAGTGCGCGCCAGAGCAGTCGTTTGCCCGCAGGGCGATTCAGCCGGCGGCGCATCGTCGCCAAGCCCGCGAGCTTCGGTACCAGAAGGAGACCGAGCGCGCCGAGGAGCGCCCAGACAGCTTCAACGTTCGCATGAACCGCACCCGATCCCATCAAAACGACCAACGCCAACCAGATCGGGGCAGAAAGGTAGGAGTGGATCCCCGCGAGCAGATGCAACCGGCTCGCCGGGTGCAACCCCGCGCGCCCGATCAGCCGAATATGCTGGAGATTGCCCTGTGCCCAGCGGCGGTCACGTTGCAGGTGTGCGGCGACCGACATTGGCGAATCCTCGAAGCTACCAAGTGCAACAGGGTCGATCTGGACATGCCAGCCCGCAGCGCGGATCAGGGCGGCCTCTATGAAGTCGTGGCTGAGGATGGGTCCGCCCAGTGGCGGGTGGCCGGAAAGGACCGGCAGGCGCGCGACCCGGGCGAAAGCCGCAACGCGTAGCAAGGCGTTGTGCCCCCAGTAGTTTCCCGCGTCGCCGCTGAGGCAGGCAAGGCCGTGCGCGAAGACCGGGCCGCAAAGTCGGCCGGACAGGCGTTGCATCTCGGCCAGTCGGCTTGACCCCGGGCGCAGTCGGATCGCAGCCTGGATCAGTCCGAGCTCCGGCTGGCTCGCCATCCTGGCTCGCATCGACTGGAGCCGTGCCGCACTGAAGCCGCTGTCCGCGTCGAGGACGAGCATGGTCTCGTAGTCCCTGCCGTGACGATCGAACCAGTCACTCAGGTTCCCCGGCTTCCGATCGGTCGTGGACTCGCGGTTGCGCCAATGTATGTGCTCGGCCAGAGGGGCGAGCGCGGCCCTCTCAGCCTCGATGAGGTCTTTTCCCTGTGTGTCGGAAAGGACGTAGATCGTGCAATCCTGCGCCTGGTCGGTCGTATGGAGGTCGTGCAGAAGCGCGCGGATGCGTCGGGCAAGCGGTTCGGCTGGCTCG
>CAZKSE010000397.1:0-2370 GCA_964555305.1 uncultured Rhodobacter sp.
GATCTGATCGAGTTCGACGACACCAAGAAGCTCTTCGTCAGCCCGGCGAATCAGGCGACCGAGGACTACATCACTGGACGCTATGGCTGATTCCTTGCAACAGCATGGCACTGGGCCGGCGCTCGAACGGGCGCCGGCCTGTCTCGTTTCAGGAGCTAGAGGTTCATCACGAATGAGGTTTGGAATCCACGGGTGCTTGCTGATCGTGTTTCTGGCTCTGTCATCCGCGCTGGCCGCCAGCGAAACCGCCGACCAACTGGAAGCGCGCGCGCAACAGCTGATGTCGGTCGATCCGCCGGACTGGGGCGGAGCCTACGAGCAGTTCGAGCAGGCCGCAGCGCTCGGGTCATTGTCCGCCGCTTCCTATCTCGGTTGGATGCATGAGCATGGTCATGGCGTCGAGGTCGATCATGAGGCCGCAGCGGTCTGGTACCGCAAGGTGGCAGAGGGCGGCGTCCATGATTACTCGGTGAAGCTCGGCTGGATGTATCTGGGTGGAAGCCAGCTCGAGGTAGATCGAGCGCTTGCCGAACAGTGGTTCGGTCGGGCGATTGCCGCCGGTTACCTGCCTGCGCATGTCGCGCTGGCTTCGGTGCTGGTGGCCGATGCCCTTGGCGGCACCGCAACCGACAGGGTGTATGAAGCACGCGCCCTGCTGGAGAGTGCGCTGGAGGGCGACGTTGCCTTGGCGGCATTCTTCCTTGCACGCCTCTATGTAGAAGGTATTGGCGGTCATCCGGTGGATGAGGCGCTGGGCGCGAAGTACACGCGCATCAGTGCCGAAGATGGTCAGGCACTGATGCAAGGCTGGCTGGCTCGCATGTATCTGGAGGGCAGGGGCGTCGAGGCCGACCGCATGGAGGCGGCGTTCTGGGCGGCGCTCGCAGCATCCGGTGGCGACCCCCTGGGACGACAGCTCCATGCTGCGTTGATCGAGTCGATGTCGGAAGATGAACGCCAGGCGGTGATGACAAGGACGATGCGCTGGGCGCTCGAGCGCCGCTGATGCTGCGCACGATTCTTTTCAGCCTGGCGGCACTCGTGGTGCTCATGTTTGCGGCGCGCGGATGTGTGCTGACGCCGGACCAGGTCGAGTCACAACTCATGCTGGCAGACCTCAACGCAGAGGAGGGCGCAGCCTATCGCAGCGCCAATCGCTTGCGCCCCGGTGTCATCGAACTGCCCGACGGATTGCAGCTCGAGTGGCTGGCGAAAGGCGAGGGTCTGGTGCCGGAAGTGTCGGACTGGGTCGTGGTGCATTATCGCGGCCTGCATGTCGATGGCCGTGTCTTCGAAGACTCGATCAGACGGGGTGACCCCGCGGTCGTCCCCCTGGAGCGTGTCATCGAGGGCTGGAGACGTGCCCTGACAGGCATGCCCGTGGGCTCCACCGTTCGCCTGGTGATCCCACCGGATCTGGCCTATGGGCGCGCGGGCGGCGGCGCGATCGGTCCGGAAGAGACGCTGGTGTTCGAGCTTTCCCTTCTGGATGTCGTGGATGCCCCGGTGACACCGGAGCGCACGCCCGATCAACAGCCGGTACCGGGATTGCGCTGACGGCACCCTGAACACGATTACCCGTCGGGGCGATGCGTACCATTGGGGGCCCTTGGTCGCCTGCGTCTACTCGGAGGCGTCTTTTCCCTGCCGCGCCAGACGCTGACCAGCATCGTGACGACGAAGAGTGCGAGCACCAGCCCGCCCGTGGTCGCACCGATACGCGATAGCTGAAACTCCCCGCTGAGACCGCCCAGCATCCGCAGTGCGAGTGTTGCGTGGAGCAGGGCCAGTGGAACATAAAGGAAGGGGTGATAGGGAATTCTCACACGCATCACCGCCGGGAAGATGATCGGCGCATGGCCGAAGACCATCGAAAAGACGAAACCCAACGTTATCGCGTGCATCGCAGCGTCGCGAAGCGGGTGGCCCGGAGACAGGGCGCCTATCAAACCCATCGCACCTGCGATCACCAGCCAGGCGTAACCGGTGAGCAGGCAGATTGCGATGAAACGGGTGAGCTCCTGCTGGCGGGTGTTGAAGCGCGCGATATCGAATACGACGAGCCATGCGCCGAGCGCGAGCAGTGCGCCGCCGAACGCGCGTAGTCCGGGATCAGGCTCGGCGACCGACCAGGCCGCTGACCCGAGAACTGCGATGGTGGCAACGACGAAGAGCGGCATTGCGACCGGTTTTCGCGGCAAAAGACGGGTCAGCTCCAGTCGTTCGCCGGCTATCGTGAGAACCAGGAAGGCGAGCCACCAGGCGCTTGCAGTCTGTATACCCGCTAAGTGCCAAACAAGGACTCCGATCAGCCAGCAGGCAGAGGCGACTGCCAGCATTACTGTGAAGATCGCGAACTGACGCCTGACG
>CAZKSE010000398.1:0-2359 GCA_964555305.1 uncultured Rhodobacter sp.
GGGGGAGGCCGAAGGCCGGCGGGGCGGCAGCCCCGGCGCGCCGCCCCCCCTCGATGGGGGTGAGGCGCGCGCCTCCGTCACGCGAACTGCGTGGTCGATCTTGCTCCTCTGGCCAATTTATAAAGAATTTCGACAGTTTTCTGGCCTCCCATTCATTCTCTTTATGAATGGGGCGCCGCCCACCATCAGGCGGCGGTCCGTCGCGGGCTGTTGAGCTGCGCGCTCACCTCTGCCCGAACCTTGCGCGCCGCCTCTTCCTTCACCGGGCCGTAGCCGCGGATGCCCATCGGCGCCGCCAGCACCTCGCGCCAGAGCGGCAGCGCCTCCGGTGCTTCCCGCACGGCGCGCGCCAGCAGATCCCGATACCATTCCAGAAGCTCCCGCTCCATTTGCCGCTCAGGGTGGCGGGCGAAGAAGTCCCATTTCGTGCCCCTGGCGCCCTTCATCCGTGCCAGCATCGCGAAGGCCGGCCGCATCGCCCAACCGGGGAAGCGCCGTTTGTTCGGGCGGCCGCGGTGGTCGGTGCCGGTTGGCCAGAGCGGTGGGGCGAGATGATAGTTCACCTTCGCACCAGGGCCGAACTCGCGCGCGATCCGCTCCGCGAAGCCCTTGTCGCGGTGCAGCCTTGCGACCTCGTATTCGTCCTTCACGGCCATGAGCTTGAAAAGGCTCCGTGCTGCCGCGCGCGACAACTCCTCATCCCTCAGCGCAAGGATCGGCGCCAGCGTCTCACGGTAGCGTGTTGCGTATTCGGCATCCTGATAATCCACGAGGAACGCGGCGCGCCGGGTGATCAGCTTCTCCAGCGTCTCTTCCTGCGGGCGGGGCCGGACCAGATCGGCCAGTGGCGCGGGATCGGTTGCGGCCAGCCGGCCCAAGGCAAAGGCGCGGCGGTTCGCGTCGATCGCGACGCCGTTTAACTCGATTGCCCGGTCGAGCGCGGCCAGTGAGACCGGCACCAGACCCGACTGCCAGGCAAAACCCAGAAGGATCATGTTGGCGAAGACCGCGTCGCCCATCACCGCCTCGGCCAGCCGCCCGGCGTCAAGCGCGCCGACCTCGCCGCCCACGGCGGATTCCAGTGCCCTGAGCCGCGCCGGGATCTTCAGCGAGGCGTCGCGGTTGAGCACGATGTCGCCCGTCGGCATCTCGGTCAGCGTGACCACGGTGCGGGTGCCCGGCCGCAGGCAGGCCGAGGCCTTGGGCGCGGTCGAGACCACCAGATCGCAGCCGATCAGCGCATCGGCCGAGGCGCGGTCGGTGCGGACCTGCTGGATATCCTCGGGCTGGGGCGCAAGGCGCAGGTAGCTCAGCACCGGGCCGAATTTCTGCGCAAACCCGGTGAAGTCCAGCACCGATGCGCCGCGCCCTTCCAGATGCGCGGCCATCGAAATGAGTGCGCCGACGGTGACGACGCCGGTGCCCCCGACGCCGGTCACCAGCAGGTCGTAGGGCTTGTCCAGCATCGGCAGGTCGGGTTCCGGCAGCTTGGCAAGGGCTGCGTCGATCGCCTCCGATGCCGTGGGCTTCGGCTTGAGCCGCGGCGCCCCCTCGATCGTCACGAACGAGGGACAGAAGCCGTTCAGGCAGGAATAATCCTTGTTGCAGTTCGACTGGTTGATCCGCCGCTTCGGGCCGAACTCGGTCTCGATGGGCTCGACGGAAAGGCAGTTCGATTCCTTCGAGCAGTCGCCGCAGCCTTCGCAGACCAGCTCGTTGATCATGACGAACTTCTGCGGGTCCTCCATCGTGCCGCGCTTGCGGCGGCGGCGCTTTTCGGTGGCGCAGGCCTGCTCGTAGATAAGGACCGATACGCCCTTCACGCCGCGGATCTCGCGCTGCACGGTGTCGAGGTCGCGCCGGTCGTGGAAGGTGGTCCCGGCTGGGAAATCGCCGTGGCTGAACTTGCCGATGTTGTCGGACACGAGCGCGATGCGCTGCACCCCCTCCGCCCGGCAGATCGCCGCGATGGACTGGACCGAGACGGGGCCATCGACCGGCTGCCCGCCGGTCATCGCCACGGCGTCGTTATAGAGGATCTTGTAGGTGATGTTGGCCTTTGCCGCGATCGCCTGCCGGATGGCCATCGAGCCCGAATGGTACCAAGTGCCCTCGCCCAGGTTCTGGAAGACGTGGTCATTGCCGGTGAACTTCGACGAGGCGGCCCAGTTCACCCCCTCGCCGCCCATCTGGATCAGGGACGAGGTCTCGCGGTTCATCCAGGAGGCCATGAAATGACAGCCGATGCCGGCCAGCGCCTTCGACCCTTCCGGCACGCGGGTCGAGGTGTTGTGCGGGCACCCCGAGCAGAAATAGGGCGTGCGCGTGGCGCCGGGGATGTTCAGCACCTTCGGCTCCA
>CAZKSE010000399.1:0-2351 GCA_964555305.1 uncultured Rhodobacter sp.
TCCGCGCCGAAAGACGCGAGGTCGCCTTCGGCAAGTCCGACCTCGGCACCGGGCCGCTCGGGTTCATCGGCAACCTCATCTGGCTCCTGCTCGCCGGCTGGTGGCTCGCGCTTGGCCATCTGATCAGCGCGGTCGCGATGGCGCTGACCATCATCGGCATCCCCTTTGCCTGGGCGCATCTGAAGCTAGCGGGGTTCGCGCTCTGGCCGGTCGGGCGCACGATCGTGCCGCGCTGACGGCGGGCCGAATCCGACGGACATGAAAAAGGGCGCATCCCGCGGATGCGCCCCCCCATCGTCACCAATAGGCGTCGATCAAGCCGTCTCGGCTTCGACCAGACGCGAGGTATCGGCCTTCTGGCTGCGGCTGATCTCGATCCGGCGTGGTTTCAGGGCCTCGGGGATCTCACGCACCAGATCGACATGCAGCATGCCATCGGCATGGGTCGCGCCGGTGACCTTCACATGGTCGGCCAGCTGGAAGCGCCGCTCGAATGCCCGGGTGGCGATGCCGCGATGCAGATAGGTGCGGCCCTCGTCTTCCTCGGCCTTGCGCGCGCCGATCACCAGCGCGTTTTCCTTCACCTCGACGTTCAGCTCGTCGGCGGTGAAGCCCGCAACGGCGACCGAGATGCGATAGGCATTCTCGTCGGTCTTCTCGATATTGTAGGGCGGATAGGTCGGTTGGGCAGGCTCTGCCGCCAGCATCCGGTCCATCATGTCCGCGACACGGTCAAAACCGACCGAGGCACGGAACAGGGGGGTCGGGTCAAAGTTGCGCATGGTCATCCTCCATCGAGCGATGTTGCTGTCGCCTGCCGGATCTTCCGGCCAGGCTTTCCGGTTCACGCCGGACCCAAATCGGGCGTCCGGCATCCTCGATGTGGGAAAGAATTTTCGCGGTTTCAAGACCCCGCGTCCGGGCCCTGCATCAGTTCCCGGAGCGGGCCAGCGCGCGCGGCTTCGGCCCGCCCGTCGCCCAGTCGATCAACTCGACCGTATGGACCACCGGCACGCCCGTGGCGCCACCGATCTGCATCATGCAGCCGATGTTGCCCGCGGCGATGACCTCGGGCGCCTTGGCCTCCAAGCTCGCCACCTTGCGCCGCTTCAACTCGGCCGAGATTTCGGGCTGAAGCAGATTATACGTCCCCGCCGATCCGCAGCAAAGATGCGCGTCCTTCGGCTCCACCACCTCGAACCCCGCGGCCTTCAGCAGATCCTTCGGCAGCGCCTTGATCTGCTGGCCATGCTGGAGCGAGCAGGCGGCGTGATAGGCCACGCGCAGGGGCTCGGGCGCGCGTCCCTCGGGCTTCAGCTCGGCCAGAACCTCGCTCACGTCGCGTGCCAGACCGGCCACCGTCGCAGCATCCGCGGCAAGATTCGGGTCTGTGCGAAACATATGCCCGTAATCCTTGACCGTCGTCCCGCAGCCCGAAGTGTTGATCACCACCGCATCCAGCCCCCCGGCCTGCTTCTCGGCCATCCAGGCGCGGATATTGGCCGCCGCCGCCTGATACGCCGCGCCCTCCATCCCCATGTGATGCGTCAGCGCCCCGCAGCAACCCGCGCCGTGCGCCACCACCACCTCGGCCCCCAGCCGCGTCAAAAGCCGTATGGTCGCGTCGTTTATATCGGTGTTCAGCGCCTTCTGCGCGCAGCCGGTCATCAGCGCGACCCGCATCCGCCGCGTCCCCTGCGCGGCAAAGACCTGCGGGTCGTCGTTGCGGGAAACCGGCGGGACCTGCTTCGGCGCCATCGCCAGCATCGCCTTTAGCCGCGCATCCGGCATCAGCCGTGCGAGCGGCCGCCCCAGCTTCGCGCCGAACAGCGCCAGCCGGAACCGCGTGGGGTAGGGGATCACCTGCGCCAGCACCCAGCGCAGCGCCCGGTCGCGCCAGGGCCGGCGATAGGTCCGCTCGATATGCACCCGCGCGTGATCGACCAGATGCATGTAATGCACCCCCGAGGGGCAGGTCGTCATGCAGGCAAGGCAGCTGAGGCAGCGGTCGATATGCTGGACCGTCCGCGCATCGGCGGGCCGGTCGTTCTCCAGCATGTCCTTGATCAGGTAGATCCGCCCGCGCGGGCTGTCGAGCTCGTCGCCCAGCACCGCATAGGTGGGGCAGGTCGCCGTGCAGAAGCCGCAATGGACGCAGGCGCGCAATACCTCGTTGGCGCGCGCGATGGCGGGATCCTGCAACTGCTCGGGCGTGAAATTCGTCTGCATCCGTCAGTCCATCAGCCCGGGATTGAAAAGGCCATGCGGATCGAACCGTCGCCGCAGCCCCGCACTCAGCGCCGCGACCGGCGCGGGCTCAGCCCGCGTAGGGGCGGGTGTGCAGGATCTTG
>CAZKSE010000400.1:0-2319 GCA_964555305.1 uncultured Rhodobacter sp.
TCGACAACCCGCCCGCGCCGATCCTGATGGTCGGCCTGCAGGGCTCGGGCAAGACCACGACCTCGGCCAAGCTCGCGCGCCGCCTGAAGGAGCGCGAGGGCAAGCGCGTGCTGATGGCGTCGCTCGACACCAACCGCCCCGCGGCGATGGAGCAGCTGGCGATCCTCGGCACCCAGATCGGCGTCGATACGCTCCCCATCGTCAAGGGCGAGAGCGCCGTGCAGATCGCGAAACGCGCCAAGCAGCAGGCGATGCTGGGCGGCTATGATGTCTACATCCTCGACACCGCCGGGCGGCTGCATATCGACGAAGTCCTCATGGACGAGGTGCAGGCCGTCCGCGACGTCGCCACCCCGCGCGAGACGTTGCTGGTCGTCGATGGCCTGACCGGCCAGGACGCGGTAAACGTCGCCACCGAATTCGATGGCAAGGTCGGCATTTCCGGCGTGATCCTGACGCGGATGGACGGCGACGGGCGGGGCGGTGCGGCGCTGTCGATGCGCGCCGTGACCGGCAAGCCCATCCGCTTCGTGGGCCTCGGCGAGAAGTCCGACGCGCTGGAAACCTTCGAGCCCGAGCGCATCGCCGGCCGTATCCTCGGCATGGGCGACATCGTCGCGCTGGTGGAAAAGGCGCAAGCCACGCTCGAGGCCGAACAGGCCGAGCGCATGATGAAGCGCTTCCAGAAGGGTCAGTTCAACATGAACGACCTGAAGGGCCAGCTTGAGCAGATGATGAAGATGGGCGGGATGCAGGGCGTCATGGGGATGATGCCGGGCATGGGCAAGATGCAGAAGCAGGCCGAGGCCGCGGGCTTCGACGACAGGATGCTGAAGCGCCAGATCGCGCTGATCCAGTCGATGACGAAGAAGGAACGCGCCAACCCCGAGCTCTTGCAGGCCAGCCGCAAGAAACGGATCGCCGCGGGTGCCGGGCTGGAAGTGTCCGAACTCAACAAGCTTCTGAAGATGCAGCGGCAGATGGCCGATGTCATGAAGAAAATGGGCAAGGGCGGGATGCTCAAGCAGGCCATGAAGCAGATGTTCGGCAAGGGCGGTGCGCCCGATCCGTCGCAGATGGACCCCGAGGCGATGCGCGCCGCGGCCCAGCAGCTTCAGGGCCGGATGCCCGGCATGGGCGGCATCCCCGGCATGGGCGGCGGCATGAACCTGCCCGGCGGGCTCTCCGGCCTGGGCTTCGGCAAGAAGAAATGATCCGCCTCGACCCGATCATGAGCCTGACGACCGACCGGCTGGTGCTGCGCCAGCCGACGGCCGCGGATTGGGAGCCGGCAGCGGCTTTCATGACCTCGCCGCGCGCCGAATATGTCGGCGGCAGCGACGACCGCGGGGCGGTCTGGCGCAGCTTCGCGCATGTCGTCGGCCACTGGGTGCTGCGCGGCTACGGCATGTTCGTCTTCTGCGAGAAGGGCGATGCGCGGCCGCTGGGCATGGTCGGCCCCTTCTTCCCCGAAAGCTGGGCCGAGCCCGAAATCGGCTGGTCGGTCTGGTCCCCCGCGCATGAGGGCAAGGGCTACGCGCATGAGGCCGCGCTGGCCGCCCGGCGCTTCGCCTATGACCGGCTGGGCTGGACGACGGCGATCAGCTACATCGACCCGTCGAATACCCGCTCGATCCGGCTGGCCGAACGTCTGGGCGCTACGGTCGATCCCGCCGTCGCGCATCCTTTCGGCGACGACCCCTGCACCGTCTACCGCCACCCGGGACCGGAGGCGCTGGCATGAGCCTGCCCCGCCCGCAACTGACCGGCGTGCCGGTGCTGGAGACCGCGCGCCTGATCCTGCGCGCCCCCGCGCCGGCCGATTTCGACCCCTTCGCGGCGTATTGCGCGTCTGACCGCGCGCGCTTCACCGGCGGGCCGCTGGAGCGCAACCTCGCCTGGCGGGCGTTTTGCAGCATCACCGGCAACTGGGTGCAGCGCGGCTACGCCTTCTTCGTGATCGAGGAACGCGCGAGCGGTCGCGCCCTCGGCATGGCCGGCCCCTGGTTCCCCGAAGGCTGGCCCGAGCCCGAGATCGGCTGGCAGATCTGGGACGCCGAGGACGAGGGCAAGGGATATGCGCGCGAGGCCGCCGAGGCGGCGCGCGGCTTTGCCTATGACGCGCTCGGCTGGCCCACCGCGATCAGCCTGATCATGGCGGGCAACACCCGCAGCCAGTCGCTGGCCCGCCGGCTGGGCTGCGTCGAGGATGGCATCTTCACCCATGCCCAACTCGGCAGCTGCGCGATCTGGCGGCACCCGGCGCCCGGCGCGCTGGCCGACGGCGGGATGGAGGCCTACGCATGAGCGCGCCGCACC
>CAZKSE010000401.1:0-2305 GCA_964555305.1 uncultured Rhodobacter sp.
CGCCCTCGCCGAGGCCGAGGTGATCGAGACCGGGGCCGACCTGCGCCCCGCCTACGCCGATCACGTCCCGCGCGTGCTCCGGCGCGGCGCGGTGCTGCATCTGAACGGCCTCTTTCGCCACGGCTACCTGATGGCCCCGGCGCTGGCGGCACAGGCGGCGGATTATCTGCAAAACGGCCAAAAGGGGGATCTGTTCCATGAAGATTGACGTGAATGGCGAGCCGCGCGAGATCACCGCCGCCACCGTGGCGGCGGCGCTGGAGGAAATGGGCTGGGGCGAGGCCAAGGTGGCGACGGCGCTCAACGGCGCGTTCCTGCCCGCCGCCGCCCGCGCCAGCCAACCCCTCGCACCCGGCGACCGGCTGGAAGTGCTGTCACCGATGCAGGGGGGCTGAGCATGCGCGACTTCTACGGCGTGACGCTGGACAGCCCGCTGATGCTGGGCACCGCGCAATATCCCTCCCCCGCCGTGATGGAGGCGGCGTTTCGCGCCTCGAATGCCTCGGTCGCCACCGTCTCGCTCCGGCGTGAAGCGGGTGGAGGACAGGCGTTTTGGGACATGATCCGCGGTCTGGGCGTGCAGGTGCTGCCCAATACCGCCGGCTGCTACAGCGCCCGCGAGGCGATCACCACCGCCCGGATGGCCCGCGAGCTGTTCGAGACCAACTGGATCAAGCTGGAGGTGATCGGCCATGCCGACACCCTGCAACCCGATCCCTTCGGCCTGCTGGAGGCCGCCGAGGCGCTGAGCGCCGATGGCTTCGAGGTCTTCCCCTACACCACCGAGGATCAGGTTCTGGCGCAGCGTCTGGTCGAGGCCGGCTGCCGGGTGCTGATGCCCTGGGGCGCGCCGATCGGCTCGGGGCTGGGGCTGAACAACCGCTACGGGCTGCGTACCCTGCGTGCCGCGTTTCCGGATGTGCCAATGGTGATCGATGCGGGCCTGGGCCTTCCTAGCCACGCCACCGATGCGATGGAGCTGGGCTTCGACGCCGTGCTGCTGAACAGCGCCGTCGCGCAGGCGGGCGACCCTGTAGCCATGGCCCGGGCATTCGCGCTGGCCGTGCAGGCCGGGACGCTGGCGCGGAGCGCCGATCCGATGAGCCCTCGCGACATGGCAAAGCCCTCGACCCCCGTCATCGGAAAGGCCTGGCTATGACGTTGCCCCGTTTCTATCCAATTTTTGACACGGTCACATGGCTGGAGCGTGCGCTGCCGCTGGGTGTTAAGTTGGTGCAGCTTCGCATCAAGAATGGCGAGTCCGACAGCTTGCGGCGTGAAATCCGCACAGGGCTGGCACAGGCGCGCGCGCATTGCGCGGCGCTGGTGGTCAACGACCACTGGCAGATCGCCATCGACGAAGGCGCCGATTGGCTGCATCTTGGCCAGGAGGATCTGGACGAGGCCGACCTACCCGCGATCCGCCGCGCCGGGCTGAAACTCGGCATTTCTACTCATGACCATGCGGAACTTGACCGCGCGCTGCGGCTTTCGCCCGAATACGTCGCACTCGGCCCAGTATATCCGACGATCCTGAAGGCGATGAAATGGCACCAGCAAGGGCTGGAGCGGGTGAGGGAATGGAAGCGGCTGGTCGGCGATGTGCCGCTGATTGCCATCGGCGGGATGAGCGTGGCGCGCGCGCAGGGCGCATTCGACGCCGGGGCCGATGTCGTTTCGGCGGTGACGGATATCACCTTGAACCCCAGCCCCGAGGCACGCATGCGTGACTGGCTGCGGGTCTGCGCATGAACCGCTACGTCCGTCAGACAATCTTGCCCGACGTCGGCGCGGCAGGTCAGGCGCGCTTTGCGCGCGCGCATGTGCTGGTCGTGGGGGCCGGGGGGTTGGGTGTGCCGGCGCTACAATACCTGGTCGGCGCGGGTGTGGGACGGATCACACTGGTCGATGGGGATCGGGTTGCCGCGCATAACCTTCACCGTCAGCCGCTTTACCGGATGGACCAGATGGGCGAGCCCAAGGCGCAGGCTGCAGCCAGTGCATTGGCCGCCCTGAACCCGGAGGTGACCGTGATGCCGGTGTGCCACATGCTCAATCCGGCAAATGCGCCGGCGCTGGTGGCGGCGGCTGACATCGTGCTCGATTGCGCGGATACCTTCGCGGCCGGCCTGACGCTGTCGGATATCTGTCACGCGCAGGGCAAGCCCCTGATCACCGCGTCGGCGCTCGCGCTTGCGGGCTATGTCGCGGGGTGCTGTGGCGGTGCGCCCAGCTTGCGCGCCATTTTCCCCGACCTGCCCGAACGCGGTGCAACCTGCGCCACGGCCGGCGTCATGGGGCCAGT
>CAZKSE010000402.1:0-2285 GCA_964555305.1 uncultured Rhodobacter sp.
TGGCGCTGCAGAGGTCCTGCAACTGGTCGATATAGACGTCCTTGAGATTGTCCATGAGGCTTCTCCTGGTGAGGGGTTGTTGCAGGGGAAACTCCGGCCGGGAAGGGAAGTTCCTGCCCCTCAGCGCCTTCTGCCGCCTTCTGCCGTCTTCCGGCGGTGACGCGCGACTTTCGCTGGTAGCGCGCGGATCAGCCTCTGCCCCGGCGCAACCAACCATGTGCGAAACGCAGCTTCTCGCGCACGGGACCTGTGAGGACGAAGGGATAGACATCGGGGTGGCCCAGGGCGCGGTTCACATGGTTCATCCCGATGGCCAGATCCACCGCCTGACCGATCAGGGTGTCGGTTTCGGTTTCGCGATAAGCGTCCCTGGTGGGCACGAAGCCGGCAGCCGCGCCCGAATCCGTCAGATCGGTTAGATGCAGCAGGTGGGCGACGGTTTCGGCCCAGTCCTCGTGCGGATGGGCCTGGGCGTAGGGGGTGATATGGGCAGGATCGGGGGGCGGGGGGCTGTCGTAATAGGTGGCGAGGGCGGCGCCGTAATCCTCCCGCTCGTCGCCGAAGAGCGCGCGGAACTTCTCTGCGAAGCCGGTCTCCTGCAAGAGCCGCCAGAAGAGGAAATGCGCCAGTTCGTGGCGCATGTGCCCGGTCATGGTGCGGTAGCTTTCGCCCAGTTTCGCCTGTCGCTCGGCGCGGGTGGCGGGGTCGGCTTCGTTCACGTTGATGGTGATCGTGCCATCGGCATGGCCCATCGTCACCGGCTGATCCCCGCCCGCGGTCGTCTCCGCCAGCAGATCGAAGATCGGCCGCGGCCCCGGATCGGCGGGGGTGAACCAGCCCCAGCGCATGAGCCCGTCGAGGACCCAGCGTTTCGCGGCCTCGGTCTCGGCCCAGTAGGCGCGGTTCTCGGGCACGGCAAGATCGGGATGCGTGCGCGTCATCGCACAGGCGGGGCAGGCATCGCCCGCCGCCTCCGTGCGCCAGTTGCAACCCAGCCTGTCCCGATGACGGCACGGTGCCGCAGCCACCGTCATCCGCTGGCGCGCCACATCGAAGCTGAGGGAGGTGCCGCAAGAACAGGTCAGGTTGTGAAACCAGACCTGCGTGCCGCAAGCCGGACAGGCGAATATCTGCATCTTGCGGCACTCCTGGATGGCGGCAAGCCGCCTGGTTGGGAAAGCGGGCCGGGGGGAAGCGTTTCGCGCGCGAAACGCTCGGGCTGATACGGGCCGCGTCAGAGACCCCCGCCGCCGATCGCGGCGAAGTATTCCCCGGTAATGTAGCTTGCCTCATCCGAGGCCAGAAGCACATAGAGCGGCGCGATTTCCACGGGCTGCCCGGCACGGCCCAGGGGCTGGTTGGCGCTGAATTCGGGGATCGCCTCGGGCGGCTGACCGCCCGAGATCTGCAGCGCGGTCCAGTAGGGGCCGGGGCAGACCGCGTTGACCCGGATCCCGCGCGGCGCCAGCTGCTTGGCCAGGCCCTGCGCGAAGGCGAGGTTGGCGGCCTTGGTCTGGGCATAGTCCAGCAGGTGTTCGGACGGCGAGCGCGCCTGAACCGAGGCGGTGAAGATGATCGAGGCACCGTCGCCCAGATGCGGCAGGGCGGCGCGGGTGATCCAGAAAGGGGCGTAGACATTGGTCTTGATCGTGGCGTCGAAATCCTCGGTCGTCAGATCCTCGAGCCGTTCGCAATATTGCTGCCGCCCGGCATTGTTGACGAGGATATCGAGCCCGCCCAGACCGCGCGCCGCCGTTTCCACAAGACCCTTGCAGGTGGTTTCGCTGCGGATGTCGCCGGGCAGCGAAAGCGCGTGCCGGCCGGCCTTTTCGGCCAGGGCGATGATGCGGTCGGCATCCTCCTGCTCGGCGTCCAGATGGCTGATGGCGATATCGGCGCCTTCGCGGGCAAAGGCGATGGCAACCGCCGCGCCGATGCCGCTGTCGCCGCCGGTGATGAGCGCCCGCCGCCCCGCGAGCCGCCCCGAGCCGCGATAGCTTTCCTCGCCATGGTCGGGGCGCGGCTCCATCCGGCAGGCGAGGCCCGGCCAGTCCTGCCGCTGGCGGGGAAATTTCGGCGCGGGCAGGCGCGGGTCCTTCAGCGCACCGGCGCGGAAGGGTTGATCGGGAGGGGTGTCTTCAGATGTCGACATGTCGCGTTCCTTGCTGGCCCTGGATGGCTTGCCTTGTCGGGGAAACGCGGAAAGGGGCCGGCGGTTTCCCCGCGCCCCTCGGGAGCAGGGCGCGGGGCGGCCGCGCGTCGGCGAGCCTCGGCGCGGCCAGGCC
>CAZKSE010000403.1:0-2274 GCA_964555305.1 uncultured Rhodobacter sp.
CAGCGACGGCAGTTCCACGGGCTCCGAGCCGGTGGCGATCACCACCGCCTCGGCGCGGATCACCTGCACGCCGGTCTCGGTCTCGACCTCGACGGTCTTGCCGTCGCGGAACCGCGCCCAGCCGACAACCGTCTTGACCCCGGCCCGCTTCAGCAGCCCCGCCACCCCCGTGGTCAGCTTCCCGACGATGCCGTCCTTCCAGGCCACCGCCATGGCCAGATCCAGCGCCGGCTTCTCGGCCGAGAGCCCGAACGGCGAGCCCCCCGCCGCTGCCGCGGCAAGCCTGGCGTATTCATCGGCGGCATGGATCATCGCCTTCGACGGGATACAGCCCACGGTCAGGCAGGTGCCACCGGGGCGTGCAGCCTCGACGATGATCGTATCGACACCCAATTGCCCGGCGCGGATCGCGCAGACATAGCCGCCCGGCCCCGCGCCGATGACCAGAAGCTTGCAGGAAAGCTCCTTCATCGGCTCACTCCTCCAGGAACAACATGGCGGGGGTTTCCAGCAGCGCCTTGATCCGCTGCACGAAGACCGCGGCATTCCAGCCATCGACGATCCGGTGATCGAAGCCAGACGACAGGTTCATCATCTTCCGCGGCACAAAGCCCGCGCCGTCCCAATGCGGGCGCAGGACCATCTTGTTGACGCCGACAATCGCCACCTCAGGATGGTTGATCACCGGGGTCGAAACGATGCCGCCCAGTGCTCCGAGCGAGGTGATCGTCAAGGTCGAGCCGCTGAGTTCCTCGCGCGTGGCGGTGCCGTCGCGGGCCGCGGCGGTGACGCGCGCCATCTCCGCCGCCAGATCGCGCAGGCCGCGGGCTTCCGCATGGCGGATCACGGGCACCATCAAGCCCCCATCGGTCTGCGTGGCGATCCCCACATGGACCCCGGCAAAGCGGCGGATCATGCCGGCCTCGTCGTCGTAATGGGCATTGACGATGGGCTGCGCGTCCACCGCGCGGACCACCGCGCGGATCAGGAACGGCAGGATCGTCAGCCGTGTGCCGCCCTCGGCATTGAGCTTGCCGCGAAGCTCCTCGATGGCGGTGACGTCCACCTCTTCGACATAAGTAATATGCGGGATATTTCTTTTCGCCAGCGCCATCTTCTCGGCGATACGGCGGCGCAGGCCGACGACGCGGATCTCCTCGACCTCGGTGCGGCGGCGCAGGCCAGGGACGGCGGAGCCGGCAGAGGGGCCGCGGGCGATGAAGGCGTCAAGATCGTCATGGGTGATGCGCCCGGCCGGCCCGGTCCCCGGGACCTGGCGCAGATCGACGCCCGCCTCGCGCGCGCGCAGACGGACGGCGGGCGATGCAAGCGGGCGCTCGCCCTCGGGCCGCGGGGCGCCGGCACCCGCGGTGGGGGTCGGGCGGGAGGCAGGTTTGGGTGAGGCCTTTGGTTCGGGCTTCGGAGCCGGTTTCGCTTCGGGTTTCGGAGCGGGTTCCTCCGCCGTTACCTCGGGGGCGGCGAACTTTGGCTCCGGCTCGCCCTCGGGGGGCGGCGCGCCGCCCTCGCCCTCGACCTCGAGGCGCAGGATCGGCGCCCCGACGGCAACCACCTCGCCCACCTCGGCGCCGAGCCAGGCCACGGTGCCATCGCGCGGTGCCGGGATCTCGACCGTGGCCTTGTCGGTCATGACGGCGGCGAGCGTGTCATCCTCGCGCACGACATCGCCGATCTTGACGTGCCACTCGACCAGTTCCGCCTCGGCGACGCCTTCGCCGATATCGGGCATCTTGATGACGATCTCGGCCATGCTCATGCCTCCATCGTGGCGGCGAGCGCCTCGGCCACGCGGGCGGGGCCGGGGAAATAGTCCCATTCCTGCGCATGGGGATAGGGCGTGTCGTAGCCGGTCACGCGCGCGACCGGCGCTTCCAGATGCCAGAAGCATTCCTCCTGCACGAGAGCGGTCAGTTCCGCCCCGAAGCCCGAGGTCAGCGTCGCCTCATGCACGACGACGCAGCGCCGGGTCTTGCGGACCGAAGCCGTGATCGTGTCGAGGTCGAGGGGCAGCAGCGTGCGCAGGTCGATCACCTCGGCATCGACACCGGATTCCTCGGCCGCGGCCTCGGCGACATGGACCATCGTGCCGTAGGCCAGCACCGTCACGGCCGCTCCCGGACGGCGCACGACGGCCTGGCCGAGGGGCACGGTGAAATGCCCCTCCGGCACCTCGCCCAGCGGATGCTTGGACCAGGGGGTGATCGGCCGGTCGTGATGGCCGTCAAAGGGCCCGTTGTAGAGCCGCTTCGGCTCCAG
>CAZKSE010000404.1:0-2255 GCA_964555305.1 uncultured Rhodobacter sp.
CGAAGGTGAAGACGTGAGCGAGGAAGAGCGCGCGGCGGTGCGCGTCCGGGCGGACGGGTCGGGGCGCGGGGGGGCGCGGGGCGTGTTGGGGGTGGCCTCGGTCACGGTGATCGCGGGCGACTCCTCCGACGACATCACCTCGGCTTGCGTGGGTTGGGCTGCCTCGGTCGTGGCAATGGGGCTGAGGGTGGGCTGCGCGACCGGTGCCGTCGGGTTGGGTTCGGGCGCTGCCGGGGCAATCGGCACGGCCAGGGCGACCGGGTCGGAAAAGGCCGACGGCGCGGGCAGGGTGGGTATGGCCTCGGAGACGGGGGCCAGTAGCGCCGGGGGGGCGGAGCTGGCCATCGGCCGGGGTGCTGTGGTCGCGGCTGTCGGCGGGGTGACGGGCGCTGCGCCTTCGACGAAATCCTCGAATGCATTTCCGATCCCCGCCAGCGCCGGGGGTGCCCCCCCCTCGATCTGAACGCCCACGGGCGCAGGCGTCAGCGCGGTCATTGCCGCAAGATGCAGCGCGAGCGATAGCCCGGCGGCCAGGGCCAGCGCGGGCCAGCCTGGCGGCGCTGCCGCCAGGCGAACCCCGTGAAGGGTCATGCGGGGGGCGGATCTTGCGGCGTCGGCGTTCATGGCGCGCCCCGCTCGGTGACGATGATCACACGCTCCGCGCCGCTCACGCGAAGCGCCCGGGCGACCGCGACCATCCGTGCGGCGGGCGCGTCGCGGTCAGGCATCAACCGCACGAGGCGCCGCTCGGTCTGCACGGACATGAAGTCCTCGACCGTCGTCACTGCCCCGCTGGCGCGCAGCTCCCCGTCGGCGGTCAGCGCGAGCACGTCCGGCGGGGGGGGGCTGCCGGCCTCGTCCAGTCGGACCAGGCGGACCTCGCCATCCAGCGGCGGCGCGACGGAGCCGGCGATGAGGAAGAAGACCAGCATCAGGAAGACGACGTTGATCAATCCGATCACCGGTTCCGGCCGCCGCCGCGTGAAGGGAAGATGCACGCCCCGCATCGGCCTAGTCCAGCACCCGGACCTGCCAGTCGGGCCGCGCGCGCAGCACCGCCAGCAGATCGACCAGCCGCTGCGCTGACGGCTCGTCGGTCAGACTGACCAGCAGCACGAAGGGCGCGTCATTCGCGGCGCCGAGTGGGTCGAGCTGGTCAAGCACCGCATCGAGCGGCGTTTCAACCGCGTTGACCCGCACCCCTTGCGGCGAGAGCTGCACAAACGCCGGTGGCGTGCCGGTGCCGAGCGCGCCGCCGCCCGCGGCAGGTGCCAGATCGATTTCGCCCAACCGGCTGAAGGTCGTGGTCAACATGAAGAAGAGAAGCAGCAGGAAGACCACGTCGATGAGCGGCGTCAGCGCCAGTCGCCGCATCCGTGGACCTAGCGGCAGAAGACGACGTTCAGCCATGACGCACGGCCACGCCATCGGTTCTGGCGGTATCCGTCCGGTCCGCGGCCGGTGTCTCGCTGCCCAGTCCGGCGCAGAGCGCAGTATCGATGATGCGTTCGGCAAATGCCGCCTCGCGGGCGATCCGCGCCTCGAACCAGGTCAGGATCAGCGCCGTCGGCATGGCCACCGCCAGACCTACCGCGGTTGTCAGCAGCGCCACCCAGATCCCGCCGGCCAGCGCCGCGGGATCGACCATCGGCCCCGCCGCCTGCAGCCCGCGAAACGCCTCGATCATGCCCAGGACCGTGCCGAAAAGCCCCAGAAGCGGCGCTACCTGCGCCACGCTGTCGAGCACGCGCAATCCCGAAGCAAGGCCCGCGATCCGTTCGGCCGCGAGCCCCGAGAGGCGGGCGCGCAGCGCGCCGGCGGTATCGCAGCAGCCGGTCGAAAAATTCCGTCCGTCCGAATACAAAAAAACGGCGGATGATTACAGCGCGGCCTCCCCCCTCGAAGGCGCGGGGGAAATGTACCACCGCCAGCTCGGCACCGTGGTGCATAACCTGTTCGAATTCCTGCCCGCCGTCGCGCCGCAAGACCGCGAAGCGGCCGCGAAAAAATTCCTCGCCAAACCGGCATGGGGGCTCAGCGAAAAAGATCAGGAACAATCTCTCAAACAGGTGATGTCGATTTTGAACGACCCCGATTTCGGCGCCATCTTCGGCCCCAATTCGCGCGCCGAGGTCACCATCAACGGCATGTTCGAAAAAGACGGCAAGAAGCAGATGATGTCGGGGCAGATCGACCGTCTGGTTGTTGACGATAAAACCGTCCTGATCGTCGATTTCAAAAACAGCCGCAAAGTG
>CAZKSE010000405.1:0-2250 GCA_964555305.1 uncultured Rhodobacter sp.
TGGCGCTGCAGAGGTCCTGCAACTGGTCGATATAGACGTCCTTGAGATTGTCCATTCCGGGTTCTCCGATGGGTTTGAATTCCAGTCAGGATATCAACGCCTGCTGGCCGGAGCGGGTTCCGGGCGGGTTTCGGACGGGTGGTCAGGCAGGGCGCAGGCTGCAGTACAAAGCCCTCACGGCCACGGCATAACCCCCTGATTCAACATTTTAATTCACCCATGTGAATAAATTAAAAGGATTATATCAAATTGTTATAAGCTCAAATTTGTAGAAACAAACCAACCTGCGTGATATGCTGATTCCTATACTGGTAATTTCCTTAATTGTGAGCCTGTGGCGAAAGCCATTCATTCGGCGGGATTGAGTGCGCGATATTTGATGTCACATCGGGCCCGATCCCATCCTTGGATCCCGGGAGGGCGCGCGATCATGTTATTGTATTACCGAGCACTTTCTGCATCACTTGTTTCCACAATGCTCCTTGCCACGTCGGCAATTGCACAGGTCGATCTGTCCGGTGCCGCGTCCCAATCGCCACCGAGCGCGGACCGAGGGGGGCGGATACTCGTCGGTTTTGAGGGGTTGGGTTCGGCCACGATATCTGGCGGGTCGGTCGTCACCCTGGAAAGTGCGCTTCTGCCGCCCAACCCGCCCGATGATCGCGATACAATCATCGCAACCTCGCCGTTTTTCCTTGTGGGCGAACAAGCGGGCGGCATTGGAAGTGCGGTTATCGAAGGCGCGGGGACGTCGCTAGTGCTCCAGGGCAACGAAAACACCGCAACCCTTCATACGGGCAACAGAGGAGGCACGGGCACGCTGGAGATTAGAGACGGGGCCTTGGTGCGGGTTCTCGATCTGGCACCCGCTGCAAGAACCGTATCGGATCTTGGCACCGCCATTTTCACAGGCGCACGCGGGGGCACCGGGACGTTACTGGTCGATAACGCCAGCGCCGAGGTCGTCAGCACCTTCGGTGCCTTCATGTTCATCGGGGATCTGGGGGGTAACGGCACCGCAGTCATCCGCAACGGCTCGTCGCTCTCGATCACCGAGATCGCTTCGACTGAGGCAGGCAATGACGGAAACGGCGCCTCGATCGTGGTGGGTCGGGCGCGGGCGGACGAAGGCGGCGGCGGCGGCACCGGCAGCCTGGTGATCGACGGCTCCACCGTCTCGATCACATCGGCCAACGCGGTTGCTCAGCTGGTCGCCGGCCGGGAAGACGGGACTTTCGGATCCGTTCAGTTGACAAATGGGGCGCAGGTTTCTCTTTCGGGGGCACAGGCCCTTGTCCAGATCGGCCAGGATGGCGGATCGCAGGGCATTCTGGCGATGGATGGCGGCGCGGTCCTGTCGCTCGACGGGGGGGGAAGCGCCTCGCCGCTGCGGGTCGGCGCGGCCTTCACCGATTTCGGGCGCGACGAGGGCGGCAGCGGCGTGCTGCAGATGACGGGCGCCGGCACGCGGCTGGAGGTGATCGGCAACGCGATCGTCGGCGCGCCGGAAGCCTTCGGCGGCGGCAACGGATCGGGCATCGTCTCGGTATCGCAGGGCGCCACGCTGCAGGCCGGGACGGTGTTTCTAGGCACCGGCGGGGCACTGGTCGGGAACGGGGGCATCATCGATGCGAATGTCACGCTCGACGGGGGCGTGATCGCGCCGGGGCTCTCGCCGGGCAGCTTGTCTGTCTTGGGCGATCTGACCGCTCTTTCCGGCATCTTCGATTTCGAATTCGCCGGCGCTGGCTTAGGCCAGTTCGACCAGCTCAACATCTTCGGTAACCTGAGCCTGAGCGAGCAGACAACCTTCCGCTTCAGTTTCCTCGACGGCTTCTTGCCCGAGGATGGCGCGGTTCTCGACTTTCTCACTGTGGAGGGCGACATAACCGGCGCCTCGCCGAACGTGGTCTTCGAGGGAGTGGGGGACGACCTGGGCCTGTCACTCTTCGCGCGAGATGGCACCTTCGCACTGGCCCGTAACGATCCATTCATTCCGGGCGGGCCGGGGAACGGGGATGGCAATGGCGAGACCGTCGCGCCGATCCCGCTGCCAGCCTCGGCGCTCCTGCTCCTGACCGGGGTTGCGGGCATCATTTCCGTGCGCCGTCGGCGTCGCCACGAGGTCTGAGAGGCTGGAGCCGAGCGTTTCGCGCGCGAAATGCTCGGGCTTATACGGGCCGCGTCAGAGACCTCCGCCGCCGATCGCGGCGAAGTATTCCCCGGTAATGTAGCTTGCCTCATCCGAGG
>CAZKSE010000406.1:0-2245 GCA_964555305.1 uncultured Rhodobacter sp.
GCAGGACATGGCGGTCTGTGCCGGTTTCATGCCGCTGCACATGGCGACGGCAAGGCCCGGGGTCGCGGCCAGGACCAGAGCGGCAAGGGTGAGTCTGACTTTCATCGGCTATCCTCCGTTGGTCGTGTAGGTGGCAAGATAACACGTAAATGCATCTTTCCAGTCACTTTCCGGCATTTTTTGACCCAGCTTGTGAAATTTTCTGATCCGTGCATGGATTCCGGGCAGCCGTGCAGGGTTGCGCCGCGTTGACCTTGTCCGTCGCATCGCCACAATCGCGCCATGACCGGATTTGCCCATCGACTCACCCGCGCGCCCCTTCCTCATGATCCCGAGGCAGGGGCGGAGATCGCCGCGCGCTTCGGTGACCTGGCGCCCGAACTGCGAGAGCTTCTTTCCGGCACCGCCGGGTGCAGCCCCTTTCTGAAAGCCCTTATGGAGGCCGAGGCGGACTGGCTGCGCGCAGCCCTGGACGAGGGCCCCGAGACGGCTTTCGATGGCGTTCTGGCCAGCCTTGAACCGGATACGCCAAAAGCCATCGCCAGCGTTCTGCGCCGGGCCAAGGGGCGCACGGCGCTGCTGGTTGCTCTGGCCGATCTGGGCGGTTTATGGGCGCTGGAGGAGGCGACGGGCGCCTTGACCCGCTTCGCCGATCACGCCGTCCATCGTGCCCTTGCCACCCATCTGGCCGAGGAAATCCGGCGCGGCAAGCTGCCCGGCGCCACTCCGGGAGACGAGGAGAATGGCGCGGGCATGGTCGCGCTGGCGATGGGCAAGATGGGCGCCTACGAGCTGAATTACTCGTCCGACATCGACCTGATCTGTTTGTTCGATGAACGTCGTTTCGACTCCGACGATTACCACGATGCCCGCGCGGCCTTCATCCGCGCTACCCGCAAGGCCGCCACGACGCTTTCTGACCACACCGGCGAGGGCTATGTCTTTCGCACCGATCTTCGTCTTCGCCCCGATGCCAGCGTGACACCCGTCTGCATCTCGATGGAGGCGGCGGAGCGCTACTACGAAAGTCTGGGGCGGACCTGGGAACGTGCGGCCTATATCAAGGCGCGGCCCTGCGCGGGCGACATCGCTGCCGGCTGGCGGTTTCTCGAGACGATGCGGCCCTTCGTCTGGCGCCGGCATCTGGATTTCGCGGCAATCCAGGATGCGCATGACATGCGCCTGCGGATCCGCACCCATAAAGGGCTTGGCGGCGCGCTGAACCTGGACGGGCACGACCTGAAGCTTGGCCGCGGCGGCATCCGCGAGATCGAGTTCTTCACGCAGACCCGGCAGCTGATCGCGGCCGGGCGCGATGCCGATCTGCGCCAGCGCGACACGCTGGGCGGACTGGCGGCGCTGGCGTCGCGGGGCTGGGTCCCCCGCGAGGTGGCCACGAAGCTCTCAGAGCATTACCGCGCGCACCGGGAACTGGAGCATCGGCTGCAAATGGTCAATGACGCGCAGACCCAGCTTCTGCCGACCAATCCGCAAGCCTTCGACCGCATCGCGCGCTTCCTGGGCGAAGGCGATACCGAGGTGTTCCGCAAGGCGCTGAAAGCGCGGCTGGAGGAAGTCGCTGTCCTGACCGAGGATTTTTTCGCCCCCGGCGAAGCCGCGCCGATGCCCGAGTTGTCCGCGACGCAGCGCCAGATCGTCGAGGGGTGGCCGGCCTATCCGGCCTTGCGCTCGGCTCGCGCGCGCGAAATCTTCAAGCGGCTGCGCCCGGAGATCATGGAACGTCTGCAGCGCGCTGCCAACCCGGACGAGGCGCTGGTCAGTTTCGACAGTTTTCTCGGCGGTCTGCCCGCAGGTGTGCAGCTTTTCTCGCTCTTCGAGGCGAATCCCAGCCTGATCGATCTTTTGATCGACATCTGTGCGACGGCGCCGCAGCTGGGGCAGTATCTGGCGCGCAATTCCGCCGTCTTCGATGCGGTGATCGGGGGGGATTTCTTTGCCGACTGGCCCGGCGCGGCGGCCTTGCAGGCGGATCTGGCCGCACAACTGGGTGCCGCCGGCGATTACGAGCGCAAGCTCGATCGCGCGCGCGCCTGGGCCAAGGAATGGCATTTCCGTGTCGGTGTGCATCATCTGCGGGGGCTGATCGATGCGTTCGAGGCGGCGGCGCAATACGCGCAGCTGGCCGATGCGGTGATCGCGGCGCTCTGGCCGCCGGTCTTGGCCGAGTTTGCGCGCAAGCACGGCGCCCCGCCGGGGCGGGGGGCGGTGGTGCTGGGGATGGGAT
>CAZKSE010000407.1:0-2232 GCA_964555305.1 uncultured Rhodobacter sp.
TCCGCCGCTACCAGCTCTTTCAGCATGAGAACGGCGTCAGCCCCTCCACGATCAACGGTGCCGTCTCGGCTCTGCGCGTCCTGTTTGACGTGACGCTGAAGCGGCGGGATCTGTCGCGGGCCCTGGTGATTACCCGCTATCAGCGCCAGCTGCCCGACGTGCTCAGCATCGAGGAGGCGGCCCGGTTGCTCGAGGCGGCACCAGGCATCAAGTACAAGGCCGCGCTCGGGGTCGCCTATGGCGCCGGCCTGCGCGTCTCCGAGGTGGCGCACCTCAAGGTCGACGACATCGACAGCGCCCGCATGCTGATCCGGATCGAGCAGGGCAAGGGCCGCAAGGATCGCAATGCCATGCTCTCGCCCCAGCTGCTGGAGCTGCTGCGACTGTGGTGGCGCGAGGGCAAGCAGCGGGGCGTCATGCTGCCCCATGGCTGGCTGTTTCCGGGTCGCTCGCGCACCGATCCGATCTCGTCACGGCAATTGCATCGCGCGGTGCAGGAGGCGGCCGAGGTCGCTGGCATCCGCAAACGGGTCAGCCCGCACACCTTGCGGCACAGCTTTGCCACGCACCTTTTGGAGCAGGATGTCGATATCCGGGTCATCCAGGTGCTGCTCGGGCACTCCAAGCTCGAGACCACTGCGCTCTACACCAAGGTCTCGACCCGCACGATCCAGGCGGTGGCCAGTCCGCTCGACCGGTTGATGGCCCTGATGGAGGACAAGCCTCCGCCCGCCTGACCCGGTGCGCCACACCATCGAGGTCGCCGATATCTTCCGGGCTGCCGGCCCCGCCTATCGCGCGGCCCATGCCGGGCATCTGAGCCTTAGCCAGCTCAAGGTCATGTCGGCGATCGAGACCTGTCGCACTGCTGCTCTGGGCGGTCACGTCGAAGCCTGTTCTGACTGCGGGCATCAGCGGATCGCCTACAACTCCTGTCGCAACCGGCACTGTCCGCGGTGCCAGGGCGCGGCGGCACGCACATGGTTGGAGGCCCAGGAGGCCAATCTCCTGCCGGTCGGGTACTTCCATGTGGTCTTCACACTGCCCGCCCAGATCGCCGACATTGCCTTCCACAACAAGGCGCTGGTCTACGACCTGCTGTTCAAGGCGGCGTCCGAGACCATGCTGACCATTGCCGCCGACCCAAAGCATCTGGGCGTCCGCATCGGCATCACCGCCGTGCTTCACAGCTGGGGTTCGGCCATGACTCATCATCCGCCTATCCACATGATCGTGCCCGGTGGTGGCATCACACCGGATGGTCGGTGGATATCATCGCGGCCAGCCTTCCTGTTGCCGGTCAGGGTGCTGGGGGCGCTGTTCCGCCGGTTGTTTATGAACCGCCTGATCGAACTTCACTCCGCCGGAAAACTCGCCTTCTTCGGCAAGCTGGCAGGGCTCAGCGACCGCCGTGCCTTCCAGCGTCATCTCGCGCCGGTCCGCAGAAAACGCTGGGTGGTCTATGCCAAAGCGCCCTTTGCAGGGCCTGAGGCGGTGCTCGCTTATCTCTCCCGCTACACCCACCGGGTCGCGATCTCGAACAGCCGCCTCATCGCCTTCGACGGCAATGAGGTCACCTTCCGCTACAAGGATTATCGCCGCAGCGGCGCCAACCGGCAGCGCGTCATGACCCTGGCCGCCGACGAGTTCATTCGTCGCTTACTGATCCACGTCCTGCCGCGCGGCTTCCACCGCATCCGGCACTACGGCCTGCTCGCCGGCTCCGTTCGCAAGGAGAGCCTCGCCCAGGCCCGCGACATGTTGGGGGTGGCGCCGACGACGGACGAACCGCCGGCCACCAAGACCGCCCCAGACCCGTGCCCGCCTTGTCCCTGCTGCGGCGGCACCATGGTGATCATCGAGACCTTCGCGGCATGGTGCCAGCCCCGGGCGCCGCCAACCACGAGACCACCAACCCGGGAGACCGTCCATGACCCGGCATGATCCGCCTGTTCCAACGGCCGCGCCACATCGTGGGCCGACGCGATGGTTCGCGCCAGGCGCCACGGCGACCATCATCATGCACGCCAATCTCAGCAACATCGTCGCCGCTGAGGCTCAAAGGCTACCTGGACGACGTTCAACAGGCAGGTGCGCCACGCCATATGCCACCGCCCGCAGCAGGACCTAGGTCACGCCAAATCAGAAAACCCCATAGCCCAGTGCATGCGGACCGCGGGTTCCTGCATGGGTGGCTTTGCGACGCCGAACGGCATCCCAAACCCTTCACCA
>CAZKSE010000408.1:0-2224 GCA_964555305.1 uncultured Rhodobacter sp.
GTCACCAGGTCGCCACGCCTCATGCGTCACACTCGTCGTCGTCCAGGTCCAGGAGAGCGGCATCCATGAAGTCCTGCAGATCCTGATCCCGGGCGTCGGCAGCCGCCACGGCAGCGCACTGGCGGCGGGCCTCTTCGGCGAAGCCGGGTTGGCGGGTATCCGGTACCCAGATCTGGATCGGGCGCAGGCCGGCCGCTCGCAATGCAGCACGGTGCCTCTTCACCCGGTTGTTCACGTTGTCGGTTGCCACCATGGCGAATCCTCCGTCCGTTTCATGTAACAGGGTAGCGCTCCTTTTCGTTACATGCAACGAAGGGTGTCCAGAAAACGATCGTTAGGCGGCCAAGCCGGACATTGTCCGAAAATACCCTTGCTTGATGGGTTGTCGGACAATAAGATAGGCGGACGGATTAACGGACAAAAGGGTGGTTCATGGCGCTGATCGGCTATGCGCGGGTCTCGACGGCGGAGCAAGACACCGCCTTGCAGACCGATGCACTGCTCAAGGAAGGGTGCGAGCGGATCTTCGATGACACCGTCTCCGGGGCCAAGGCGGAACGCCCCGGTCTGATGGCCGCCTTGGAATTTCTCCGCGACGGGGATGTGCTGATCGTGTGGCGACTGGATCGCCTGGGCCGCTCGCTGCCGCATCTGATCGAGGTCGTCAGCACCCTGGATGCGCGTGGTGTCGGATTCCGGTCGCTGACCGAAGCCATCGATACCACCACGCCGGGTGGGCGGCTGATCTTCCACGTGTTTGGCGCCCTGGGGCAGTTCGAGCGTGACCTGACCCGTGATCGTACCAAAGCAGGGCTGGCTGCTGCTGCCGCCCGTGGGCGCAAAGGGGGACGCAAGCCCGTGGTCACCGACGATAAGTTGAAGCGGGCAAAGGAGCACCTGGCCAATGGTCTGAACGTCCGCGAGGCCGCCGCACGGCTCAAGGTCAGCAAGACGGCTCTCTACAACGCCTTGAAGGCTAATCAGTCGGGCACTCCAGCTGACCGTGGAACCGACTCTTGACATGCCGTTGGCAGATAGAGCCGCCCCGGCGAGAGGGGGGGGGCGCTAAGTGCTCCGGCGGCAAGCCGTATGCCTGGCCCTTCTCCGACCCACTGGACAAGCTGAACGTCTCGCTGGGAGTTGATCGTCAGGGCCAGGTGGTCACATCGCGGGAGGTGGGCAAGGGAGTGCCGACACGCCACTCGGAGGCGAGCCTTTGGCCTTCGTTGACCTGATTGCTAGAGAGCTCTCTGAGGGTGAGGTCGCGACTGTGGCGAGCCATTTCATGGCCTTGGGCAGTGGCGAGAGTTTCCAACACGTATGCGATGACAGGGTTTGGGGAAACGCCTTGGCCGATTGAGTACATAGCGCCTAGATTGACCTGCGCATTGGCATCCCCCTGCTCGGCGGCACGGCGATACCAAGCCGCCGCTTCCCTATAGTTCTGGGCCACACCTCGGCCGTTGGCGTACATGATGCCCAGATTGACCTGCGCATCGGCATCCCCCTGCTCGGCGGCACGGCGATACCAAGCCGCAGCCTCCCTATAGTTCTGGGCTACGCCTCGGCCGTTGGCGTACATGATGCCCAGATTGAACTGTGCGCGCGTATCTCCCTGCTGGGCAGCACGGCGAAACCAAGCCGCAGCCTCTTGGTCATTCTGGGGCACGCCTTCGCCGTTGGCGTACATGATGCCTAGGGTGTACTGCGCGCCGGCATCCCCCTGTTCCGCAGCACGGCGATACCAAGCTGCGGCCTCTTGGTAATTTTGGACCACGCCTTGGCCGTTGGCGTACATGATTCCCATACCGACTTGACTTGCAATATCACCTTGTTCGGCTAAGGGGAGAAAGTGCTTCAGGGCTACTTGATAATCCCCGCGATTATGAGCCTCGAAACCTGCTTCAAAGGATTGTCCGAATCCGGTGAGCGGTGTCAGTCCGAGGGCTGCGGCAAGCAAAGTGGCATGAGTAATGCGGCGCATGAGAGAGCTATTTTTCCTTAAAAACACTAATATATACCGCCATCACCTTGTGGTCATCAGTTTTTAAAGGCCGCACAGCCCGCGCCGAGAAGCCTTTCAGGAAATCAAGACCATTGCCTTTGTCATACCAAGCCCAGTCACGCTCAGCCTCGATAGGATCCACTGTGGAATAGCGAATTGCTCGCACTTGGCAGAGCTTCCGGTTTGGCTCATTGTGTAAAGAAAACCAAGACTCGAAGG
>CAZKSE010000409.1:0-2223 GCA_964555305.1 uncultured Rhodobacter sp.
GACGCCAAGACCCAAAACGAGGCGCAGCCCGAAGCTCAGGCTCAGCCCGAAGCGCCCGTCGAAGCCCCGGCCGAGGACGCCAAGCCCAAGCGCCAGCCGCGCGCCCGGGCCGCTACCCCCCGCCGCGCGCCGCGCAAGCCGAAGGCCGACACCTCGACCGAGCCGACGGATGGCAACGGCAACGCTGCCGCCGCCGAATAATCGCCTGAGCCCGCGCGCGTCCACTTGCCGGGCGCGCGGGGCAGATCGCGCGCGGGTCTGACCCGGTCAGTCCGGATCGAACTCCATCGCCAGGCCATTGATGCAATGGCGCTTGCCGGTCGGCTGCGGGCCATCATCGAAGATATGCCCCAGATGACCGCCGCAGCGGGCGCAGTGAACTTCGGTCCGGCGCATGAAGAACAGGCGATAATCGTCCTGCGTGCCGACGGCGCCGTCGATTGCCTCCCAGAAGCTGGGCCAGCCGGTGCGGCTGTCGTATTTCGTCTCGGATCGATAGAGCGGGTTGCCGCAGCCGGCGCAGGTATAAGTGCCGGCCCGATCCTCGGCCAGAAGATCCGACCGCTCGCCCATATGCTCGTTGGTGAAGGCCCGCTCGGTCGCGTGCTCGCGCAGGACGGCAAAGCGCGCTGGCGTCAGAATCTCGCGCCATTCCGCCTCGGTCTTTTCGACCTCGAAGGGGCCGGGCGCATCGGCCCGGGCCGCCATCGGCAGCAGGCCCAATCCGATGGCAAAGGCGCGACGTGAAATCATGGCATGACCCTCTTTGCGAATGTCCTGTGGGTGACCTATATCAGGGTATGCGCCCCGCCACATGTCATCCCGTCAATTCTGCGTCAGCCGCATGAGCCTTCCGCCCGGATTTCTGGACGATCTGCGCAGCCGCGTCTCGATCGCGCAAGTGGTCGGGCGCAAGGTCACCTGGGATCTGCGCAAGTCTAATCAGGGCAAGGGGGACTTCTGGGCGCCCTGCCCCTTCCACCAGGAAAAGACCGCCTCCTTCCATGTCGATGACCGCAAGGGGTTCTATTACTGCTTCGGCTGCCATGCGAAGGGCGACGCGCTGACCTTCCTGCGCGAGTCCGAGAACCTGTCCTTCATGGAGGCGGTCGAACTGCTGGCGCGGGAGACCGGCCTGCCCATGCCCGCGCGCGACCCGGCCGCGCAGGCGCGCACCGACCGCCGCACCGATCTGGCCGAGATCTGCGAGGCCGCCGCGCGCTTCTTCCGCCTGCAGCTGAACGGCGCCGGTGCGCGGGAGGCGCGCGCCTATCTGGACCGCCGCGGGATGACCGAGGCCACGCGCGAGCGATTCGCCATCGGCTATGCGCCCGATGCGCGTCAGGCCCTTTTCACGCATCTGACCGGCGCCGGGATCGCCCCGGACCGGATCGAGGCCGCCGGGCTCTGCTCGCGGCCCGAGGGGGGCGGCGCGCCCTACGACCGGTTCCGAGGGCGGATCATGTTTCCCATCCGCGACGGTCGCGGCCGGTGCATCGCCTTCGGCGCCCGCGCCGTGGCTGAAGGGATGCAGCCGAAATACCTGAACTCGCCGCAGACCGAACTCTTCGACAAGGGGCGCACGCTCTACAACCTGGCCGCGGCGCGCACGGCGATGGGCAAGGGCACGCCGCTGATCGTCGCCGAAGGCTATATGGATGTGATCGCCCTGGTGGCCGCGGGCTTCGAGGGCGCGGTTGCCCCCCTTGGCACCGCGATCACCGAGGAGCAGCTGCAGCTCATCTGGCGGCTCTCGGACGAACCCGTCGTGGCGCTCGATGGCGATGCCGCGGGGCTCAGGGCCGGGCAACGGCTGGCGGATCTGGCGCTGCCGATGCTGGCCGCCGGGCGCGGCCTGCGCTTTGCGCTTCTGCCGGCGGGCGAGGACCCCGATGACGTGCTCCGCGCCGGCGGCGCGGCGGCGATGCAGGCCCTGATCGACAAGGCGGTGCCGATGGCGCGGCTTCTGTGGGAGCGCGAGATCGCGGGACAGGTCTTCGACAGCCCGGAACGGCGCGCCGCGCTGGACCAGCGGCTGCGCGCCCTGCTTGCCCGGCTTCAGGACCGCAGCCTGCGCGAACATTACGCCGAGGAATTTCGCCGCCTGCGCCGGGAACTCTTTGCCGAGCGCGCCGGTCCCTTCCGCTGGGCGCCGCGCGGCAAGGCACGCGCCGCCGCCGCCCCCCTGCCCGCCACGCGCGGCTCGTTCCTGGCCGCCGCGTC
>CAZKSE010000410.1:0-2217 GCA_964555305.1 uncultured Rhodobacter sp.
CGGTCCTGGCGCAGACCGGGCAGCGCGCGCAGACCCTGAAGGCGCGTGCCTATGACGGCGACATCGCCCGCGTCGTCATCCCGCCCGAAGTCGGGACCGACTGGCTCAAGGCGCTCGCCGATCCGGCCGACGATCTGAAACATCCGATGAAAGGGCCGCTGGTGAGCCAGCGCGACGGCTCGGCCGCGCTGCACCGCGCGGCGATCCGGCTGGTGAAATCCGCCCAGCTTCTGCCCGCGGCGATCGTGGTCGAGACCCCCGATGCCGCAACGCTCGCCGCCCATCACGGGCTGACCGTGCTGCGCTGCGACGAAACCGACACACCCGAAACCCGCCTCTCGCCGGTCATCGCGGCGCGGCTGCCGATGCGGCTGGCCGGCGCCGGGCGGCTGCATGTCTTCCGCCCCGAGGATGGCGGCGTCGAGCATTACGCGATCGAGGTCGGCCGCCCCGACCGCCGCGCGCCGGTTCTGGCCCGGCTGCATTCGGCCTGTTTCACCGGCGATGTGCTGGGCTCGCTCAAATGCGACTGCGGCCCGCAGTTGCAGGCGGCGCTCTCGGCGATGCAGGCGGCGGGGTCGGGCGTGCTGCTCTATCTCAACCAGGAAGGCCGCGGGATCGGGCTTGCCAACAAGATGCGCGCCTATTCGCTGCAGGACCAGGGTTTCGACACGGTCGAGGCCAACCACCGCCTCGGGTTCGAGGATGACGAGCGCGACTTCCGACTTGGCGCCGAATTGCTGCGCCGGATGGGCTTTTCGCAGGTGCGGCTGCTGACCAACAACCCCGCCAAGGTCGCCATGCTGGAAAAGGGCGGCATCCGCGTCGTCGAACGGGTGCCGCTGAAGGTCGGGCTGACCAATGAGAATGCCGCCTATCTGGCCACCAAGGCCGAGAAGTCGGGGCATCTGCTGTGAGCGCGCGCGACCTGGTCGTCACCCGCCATGGCGCGCGCTTTCTGGGCCGGTTCCTTCCCTGCGCCATCGGTCGCGGCGGGATCACGCGCAGGAAGCGCGAAGGGGACGGGGCGACGCCGGTGGGCGTCCACCGGATCGTGGCGCTGCTCTATCGCCCCGACCGGGTGGCGGCGTCCGACTTGCCCGACTGGGCGGTGCCGATCGGGCTGCGCGACCTCTGGTCGGACGACCCCAATGACCGCGACTACAACCACATGGTCCGCGCCCCGCACGCCCATGGGCATGAACGCCTGCGCCGGGCCGACCCGCTTTACGACGTGATCCTGACGACCGACTGGAACTGGCCGGTAGCGATGCCGGGCAAGGGTTCGGCCATCTTCCTGCACAGCTGGCGCGCCCCGCGCTTTCCGACCGCCGGCTGCGTCGCCTTCGCCCGCGCCGATCTGCTGTGGATCGCCCGCCGGCTGGAGCATGAATCGCGCCTGATCGTGCGGGGATGAGCGGCGGCGCGCGGCAGCGAAGCTGTGCAGCGCCCACCGCGCGCGCAGACCCTTCGCACGTTCAGCGCCGGTCGATGATCCCCGCCGCGATCAGCTCGGCCGGTTCGGGGAACCACATCGTCTGGTGCGGCACCGCCATCGCCCGGTCCAGAAAGGCGGGGGAAACGCCCGCGGCGCGAAAGACCGCGGCGTCGCGCGCCATCTCGGCCGCCGGGTCGATCAGGCCGAAGATCGGGGCGCGCAGGTTGTAGCCGTGAAAGCCCAGCCGCGCGCCGGGGTCCAGCGCCCGGCTGTGGCCGGCGATGAAGACCAGCGTGCAGGCCGAGGCACAATCGCCCCGCGCCGTCGTCGCCAGCGCGAAGCGACGGACCACGTTGACCAGCCCGCGCGCCTCGGCCACCCGGCCGCCGGGGCTTTGCAGCCGCAGAAGGCGCACGTCCGGCGTCCCGGCCAGAAGCGCGGCCAGATCGGCGGTGACGCCGAAATCGATCACCCCCTGCAGATCGACCCGCCCGCCATCGGCCGAGAGCGTGAGCGTGTAGGGCGCGGGCGGCGGCGGCAACGGGGCGGGCGTGCGGTAGGCGGCCGAAATCGCCGCCGAGGCCGGGATCGCCAGGATCAAGAGCGCGATCGCGCCCGCCGCCTTCATCACCGTCTCTTCCGTCGCCATCCCGGCACCCCGCCGCGCGCGACCCGCGCTTCCCGAAAGGATAGGCGAAACCCGGCCTCCGGCCAGTGGAAAGTCGAGGGGATACCCGGCCGGGCCTCGGAGGCGGCGCTCGGCCCCCATCGAGGGGGCC
>CAZKSE010000411.1:0-2192 GCA_964555305.1 uncultured Rhodobacter sp.
GCAGGCCGCGACTGGTTGCCGGAACGCCCTTGACCAAGACGGATACTCGACCGCCCGTTCCGCAAATGATCGCCTTCATCGCGAAACATCGGGGGGACTTCGGGGTCGAGCCGATCTGCCGTGTTCTGCAGATCGCCCCGGCAACCTTCCATCGCCATGCTGCCATCGCCCGGAATCCCGAGCTTGCCGCGGATCGCGCCAGGCAGGACGCCGTGGACATCGAGAAGATCAAGGCGGTCCATGGCAAGAGCCGCGGGCGCTACGGTGCTCGCAAGGTCTGGCATCAGCTTCGGCGTGACGGACACGACATCGCGCGTTGCACCGTGGAGCGGCTCATGCGGCTTCATGGATTGCAAGGGGTTGTGCGAGGCCAGAAGAAGACGACCATCCCCGATCCAGCGCAGCCTTGCCCCGATGACAAGGTCAACCGGCAGTTCGTGGCGGCAATGCCCAACCAGCTCTGGGTGTCGGACTTCACCTATGTGTCGACATGGGCGGGAATGGTCTACGTCGCCTTCATCATCGATGTCTTCGCCCGAAAGATCGTGGGTTGGCGCGTTTCGACCTCGATGACCACGAGCTTCGTGCTCGATGCCCTGAACCAGGTGTCAACGCCGACTGAAGTTTCCCCAGAAGTGCCGAAGTAAAATTCCCCAGTTTCCGGTGTCGGTGATCAGCCGTTCTGGTGATCGGGCCTCCCGCTTTTCGGAGGCCGCCCTCGCCGCTTCGGCGTCGGTGGGTGCATGATTGCCGCGTGGTTTCTGGTGTGTTCCATGATCAGGTCGGCGTGGGCGCGCAGCCGATAGCTTGCGCCTTCGATCTGGACGACGATGGCATGGTGCAACAGGCGATCGAGCAGGGCCGTCGCGACGACAGGATCACCGAATACCTCGCCCCATTCCGCGAATCCGCGGTTTGAGGTCAGGATCATCGCTCCCTTCTCGTAACGGTGATTGACCAGCTGGAAGAACAGGTTGGCGCCGCCCGGCGTGATGGGCAGGTAGCCGATCTCGTCGACTATCAGCAGGCTGTTGCGGCTGAAGAAGCGCAGCTTTTCCGGCAGGCGTCCGTCGCGTTCGGCTCGGCTGAGGGCTTCAATGATTTCGGCCAGCGTGGCGCGGTAGACGCGCTTCCCGGCCTTGACAGCCTCAACGCCGAGAGCTGTCGCGAGGTGGGATTTTCCGGTTCCCGGCGGGCCAAGCAGATGGACGACCTCCGCCCGTTCGATGAAGTGCAACTGGGCCAAGGCGAGGATGCGGCCGCGGTCCAGCGAGGGCTGGAACGAGAAGTCGAAGCCCTCGATTGTCTTGATGGGCATCAGACGCGCGGTTTTCAGCGCCATCGTAATCCTGCGTCCTTCGCGCGTCACGTGTTCTTCGCCAAGGAGCCCGTCGATCGCTTCCAGGGCGGAGAGTTCACCGCGTTCGAGCCGTCGCATGGTGTGATCCAGCGCCTCGAGTGCGCGCGGCATGCGCAGGCCGATCAGGCTGGCCCGGATACGGTCAAGGATTTCGCTCATCTGCGCATCTCCTCGCCGGACGCCAGGCGCCGGGCTACGGCATCATAGAACGACAGCGGCCTTCGCCCGACGTCACCCAGCCGGCCTGGCACGGAGGACATCGAAAGTTCCGATGACCGGGGCGGCACGATCTTGCGATGGCTGGGATCGACCCTGCGCTGGTTCTTGCCTTCCAGCACGGGATGAACAGCGATCAGCACCCGGTCCTCGAAGATGCGAACTTCGCGGGGATGGTTCTGGATCTCGACCACACGCTTTCGGGTGGCGTCCGGCACGCTGTAGTATCCGTGTTAATCAAGTGGCATTTGGGCTCCATTTCCTGTTGTCGCGAATGAGGGCGTTCGCCAACACAATGAGCTTTCTCATTATCGCGGCAATGGCTACTTTCGAAGGCTTTCCGGCCTCCTTGAGCGTCTGATACGTGCGGCGCATATCTGGATTGATGCGGAGCGCTACGAGCGCCGGCATGTAGAGACCGCATCGAAGGGATGCGCGTCCGCCCTGGATGCGGGATCGACCTTTCCAACCACCGGATTCACGTGTGATCGGCGCCAGACCCGCCAAGCTTGCCGCCTGCTTGCCGTCGAGTTCGCCCAGCTCAGGCATTTCGATGATGATCTGTTGATTGTCACTGAGAACTGACCCGGCAACAGCAGAAATTGTCATTGAGAAT
>CAZKSE010000412.1:0-2187 GCA_964555305.1 uncultured Rhodobacter sp.
AGTTGTGCGCGGAACGCGCACAGCTGGACGAGGGGCGGGAGCCGCGTGGAGTCCCTCGGCCCACGCGGGGACGGACGCGCGCGTCCCGGGGGGCGCTGCCCCGGATATCTGGGACAGATGACGGGGCCGGGTGGGATCGGTCCGATGGGCGAACCGGGCTCGCGCGGGTTGGACGGCGGGTCCGTGCGTCACCGAGTGGGCAATTCGGATCCCCGGCGAGCGGCGTCGGCGCGGAAGCGGGCGTTCCAGTCCTGGCTCAGCGCGTCGGACATTCGGGCGAGGCCCGGGGTCAGGCGGGTGGCGGACGCGCGGGGCAGGCCCAGCGCCTGGAGAATGCGGGCGGTCTGGGCGGCGGGGTCGGCGGCAAGCGTATCGTAGTCGATCCGCAGGGGCGTGATCGCTTCGGCCGCGAACCACTCCTGCCAGCCGGCCTCCTCGGCCGCGAGCGCGGCGTGCCGGGCGGCGATGCGCTCGAAGTCATAGACCGGCGGGGCGGGCGGGGAGAGGCGTTCGACCTCGGTCCCGTCGGGGGCGACGTGCCAGAGCCCGGTCTGTTCGGCGCGCACCAGCGAGACGGCCTGCGCCAGCCGGTCCGCCCGGGAGAGGTGGATCCAGAAGACGCGGCCGAAGGCGGCTTCGATCCGGGCGCGGTCGGTTGGCGGGCCGGGATGCGCCGCCTCGATCAGCGCCATCAGCTCGGCGCGGTTGCGGCCCATGAGGCGCAGCCCGAAGACCGCGCCGCCCGCGCGCCCGGCCGCGACGGCGGCACGCAAATGGGCAGCCGCATAGGCCCGGTCGGAAAGCCCGGCGCGGTCCGGCAGACCCCAGGCCGCGGCCCAGGCCGGGTCGAGATTGTCCATGAAGTAGGAATCGGGCGCCCCGGCGACGCCGGTCGCGGTCAGCAGGTCGCAAAGAAAGGTGGATCCGCTGCGGGGCGTGGCACAGAGGATGTAGCCGTCCACCCGCGCCGCCCGACCGCGCGCGTCAGTCCTGCCCGCGCGCAAGACGCCCGGCGCGGCCGCCGCGGCGCTGCTTCAGACGGGCGGCGCGTTCGGGCAGGTCGGCCATGATCGCGCGCCGTTCCTCGGCGGTGATCCGGGTCCAGCTGGCGATTTCGTCAAGGGTGCGGTGGCAGCCGGCGCAGATCCGCGCCTCGGGGTGGATCACGCAGACCTTCACGCAGGGGCTTTCGATCTCGTCCCGTTTCCAGACCCTGTCGCTTGAAAGGTCGTTCATGGCTGTCCCTGCATCACTCGTCCGGCCGAACATAGGGATCGGGGTCGACCTGTCCAGCCTGAGAGCGACGCATTTCGGCCAAACGGTCCAGAAAGCCCTGCAGGATGATGCCGGCGGCGACCTTGTCGATGACTTCGGCGCGACGCGCCCGGCGGGTGCCGGCCTCGATCAACATCTGCTCGGCGGCGAAACTGGACAGCCGCTCGTCCCAGAAGCCGATGGGCAGCTCGGTCAGCCGCGACAGGTTGCGGGCAAAGGCGCGGGTTGACTGGCAGCGCGGGCCTTCGCTGCCGTCCATGTTCAGCGGCAGGCCCAGCACGATACCGACGGCGCGGCGCAGCGTCAGCACCTCCAGAAGCTCCTGCGCATCGAGCGAGAACTTGCGCCGGCGGATCGTGTCGAAGGGCGAGGCGACGGTCTGGCGCACGTCCGAAAGCGCGATGCCGATGGTCTTGGTGCCCAGATCGAGACCGGCCAGCACGCCATCGGCGGGCAGGGCGGTCACGAAGGGGTCAAGCTCGCCGTGGACCGGCACGGGGTCAGTTCGCCACGCCGGCGCCGCGCGCCGCGGCTTCGATCTGCGCCAGCCCGGCCGTCTGGTCGGCAAAGAGGCGCTGCGCCTCGGCCCAGATGGCGCGGGCGCGGTCACGTTCGCCCAGCACGCCGAGCGCGGAGATCAGGCGCGCCCAGTCCTCGGCCGAGCCGCCCGAGGCGGCAAGCCGCGCGGCAAGCCCCTCGACCATGCCGCCGATCATCGCGGCGCGTTCCTCGGGGTCGAGCTCCATCGCCGCCTGCATGTCGGCCGCCGACGGCCCGCGCGCCCCGGCCGCATCGGGCGGCGGCAGCTGGTAGCGCACCCCCGCAATCTGCGCGAGATCCGGCAGCGTCGAGCGCAGATGCGGCACCCAGGGCGCGTCGGGGCGGCTGTCGTCCAGGAGCCCGCGCCAGAGC
>CAZKSE010000413.1:0-2166 GCA_964555305.1 uncultured Rhodobacter sp.
CTCGATGTCGCGATTGCCTTCGATGCCGGCCTGGCCGAGTTTGAGCGTGAGGTGCGCGGCGCGATCGGATGGGCCGTCGACAAGGTCGCCGGACCGACGCTTGACGCTGTCGGCCGTGCCGATCTCGTCGAGAAGTTCGGCGCCGATCCGCGCGGAACGGCGGCGAGCCTGGTCGAGGCGACGGAAGAGACCGCCATCGGCCGCTACGAAGTGCAGCTGATCGCCGCGACGGCGGCGCTCACGGCGCTCGCCGTGGGTGCGAAAAAGGCTGTTCGGACGCTGGAGGTGGCTCAACATCTCTGGGATGAGTCCTGCAAGCTGCTGAAGAGCCAGACCCAGCGTCTGGGCCGTTGGCTTCGCGGTGAGACCTCGGCTCCCGCGGTAAGCGGCGGCAGGGAATTCCATCTCCAGCCCATGCGCCGGGTCCTGAAGAAGCTGGGCGCGACCAGCGTCGAGGCCGATGTGACGGTGCTCGCGGTCGCGGATGAGCTGAAGGCCCGGGATGCGAAAATCGAAAAGCAGAACGCAGTGATCGAAAAGCTCATTGCGCGGATCGAGAAGCTTGAAACCAACCAGGTGAAGATGGGCGGCGCTGCCGCGGATCCCTTCGCCGATGTCGAGAAGGACGGAGACACCATGTTTGTGAAGCCCGAAAACGATGCGAAAGGCGAGCCGATGTTCCGGAGCCGGCGTGACGGCGCGCCGGAGGCGTCTACGACGCAGGTCGAACGCCGCCTGAACCTGACCGTGCCGGCGGTCGCGATGACCGCGATTGCCGATCCGTTCGACGACGCCGAGATGCAGCGCGAAGCCGAAGGGCCCGAGCTGGAGCTCTGAACGGCGCGTCCAGCCTGGCTCTGGAGCCCGCAGATCCCAATCTGCCACGCCGCTCCCGGCGCGGCACGGATCAGGCCCAGCTCATCTCGGTGCTCGCCCGGGCGATCGCGTCGAAATCGACGCCCGGATAGAACCCGGAGGTCGACCAGGCATTGATCTCGACGAGCCGCGGCTCACCCTCGGCATCGAGGATGAAGTCGGCCACCAGGAGATCGTCGATCGTCTCGAGAAGCGGCGCCTTGCGCAGGAGATCCCCGGCCAGCGCGTGGATCGGCGCCGGGCAGGGCGGGGCAGGGCGGTCGGGATCGACCCCTTGCGCGCCGAAGATATAGGCGGCATGCGCGACGGGCGCGCCGCGCGCGATCCAGAAGCGATATTCATGGCCCGCGACCGGCTGCGCGCGGTCGACGACGACGAGGCTGTCGTCGCTCACCGCATGCGCCTGGCGCAGCATGGAGGCCGTCTCGGCAAGATCCGCGGTCGCGCAGCCGAGGCCCGCGAAGACCTTGCGCGGACTGTCAGGGCGCAGAAACAGGTGATCTCCGTAAAGCCGCCGGATCCGCTCCGCGCTGCTCGCCAGGTGGCCGAAGGGCAGCAGGATGAAGCTGCGATTGAACTGCAGCTCCAGCGGGACGAGCGCCGACCAGACATGATGGCGCAGTTCTTGCGGCCGGTAGGCCAACGTCAGGTTTAACGCCGGGCATGACATGCGGATGAAATCCGCCACGTTGATCGAGACGAAGCCGATGGCCGGCCGGCCGGTCGCGAATGCGTCATCCAGTGCGCGCAGCCTGTCGCGCCAATCGCGCATCTCGAGGGCAGAGAACCGCCAGACCTCGCAGCCGGCGGCCGTGAAGCCCGGCGCCGGGTCCGTGGCGCCGGCCAGCTCGTCCTGCAGGAGGACGAGCGGGCGCGCATCTGGAAACTCGTTCATATCGGTCACCTCTGCATCGGAGATGTTGCCATCAGAAGATCGTGCGCGCGGATGATCGCCCGCAAGGTATGGGGGCTGCCACCTGCATCAGGGTGGTTTCGCTTCACGCTTGCCCTGAAGGCGCGCCGCAGCGCATCCCTGTCGAGCGGCTCATCGGGATCGAGGCCGAGGATCATCATCGCCATGCTGCGCTCGTCCTCGACAAGTGCCGCGGGCGCCGCGCGATCGGCCATCCCCTGGAGCCTGGCGATCTCCTGGCGCAAGAGGAGGTTTTCCTGATCGAGGAAGCGCGCCCGGTCCTGGAGGGCGGCGAATTCGATTGCATGATCGACGTCCTCCGGATCGAGTATCCGTCTTGGTCAAGGGCGTTCCGGCAACCAGTCGCGGCCTGCGCG
>CAZKSE010000414.1:0-2156 GCA_964555305.1 uncultured Rhodobacter sp.
ACCGAGGGCAAGACCGCAATGCTGGTCGCCATCGGTGACAAGGCGGCGGGGCTCGTCGCGGTGGCGGATACGGTGAAGGAAGACTCGAAAGCTGCCATCGCGGCGATGCACGATCTCGGCATTCATGTCGTCATGGTCACGGGCGACAACGAGCGCACGGCGAAATACGTCGCCTCCCAGGTCGGGCTCGATGAGGTCAGGGCCGGCGTGCTACCCGAGGGCAAGGTCGAGGCCATCCGCGAGTTGCAGGAGAAGCATGGCCAGCATGTCGCCATGGTCGGCGACGGGATCAACGACGCCCCGGCGCTCAAGCAGGCCAATGTCGGCATCGCTATCGGCGCGGGCGCCGATGTCGCGATCGAGGCCGCCGACGTGACCCTTGTCACGGGCGAGCTGACCAAGGTGGTCGAGGCGATCCGGCTGTCGAAGTCCACCTTCCGCAAGATCGTCGAGAACCTGTTCTGGGCCTGGTTCTACAACCTCGCCGCCATCCCGGTCGCGGCCCTGGGCCTCTTGCACCCGATGATCGGCGTCATCGCAATGACCGCAAGCTCGCTTTCGGTGATTGGCAACTCGCTGCTTCTCAAGCGCGCGAGGCTGGTGGTGGCGTCGGCGGATACCTCAACGGAAAGGAAGACTGCATGACCTCACGAACGGAACGATACCTGTCCCGGCGGACATTGCTCGCCACGGTCGCCCTCGGCTTGGCCAGTGGGAGCGTGCTGCTGGCGCTCGGTTCCGGCACCTCGGCCCGGGCCGAGACACCCCTCGCCGAACTGCTCGCGCGCACGCATATCCACGGCCTGGCGCTCGACCGGCAGGACCCGAGCCGGCTGATGATCGCAACGCATCACGGGCTGCACGCGCTCGATATCGAAAGCGGGCTGGCCGTGCTGGTCTCCGATCACCGCGACGACCTGATGGGCTTCGTCGCCCATCCGACCGAAGCGGACACCTTCCTTGCCAGCGGACACCCGGCGCGGGGCGGCAATCTGGGCGTGATCGCCAGTTCGGACAGCGGCGAGAGCTGGGTGAAGCTCTCGGACGGTGTGAACGGGCCGGTGGACTTCCACCAGATGGACATCAGCAAGGCCAATCCGACCGTGGTCTGGGGCAACTATGCCGGGCTCCAGCGTAGCCGCGATGGCGGCGCGACCTGGGAGCGGGTGGCGGATGCGCCGGCCGGGCTGATCGACATCGCCGCCTCGGCGCATGATCCCGAAAGGCTCTACGCCGCCACCGAGGTCGGGCTCTTCGTCAGCGCGGCCGACGCGCGGGATTGGCGGCGCGCACATCCCGCGCAGGCGCCGGTCAGCTTCGTCGAGGTGACGGCGGACGGCATCCTCCATGCCTTCATCCTTGGCGAGGGCCTCGTCCTCGGGACCGAGGGCGAAGCCCAGTGGGAGCGCCTCCATCCCGGCTTCCAGGATCGGTTCCTGCTCTACTTCGCCGCCGATCCGCAGGCGCCCGAGCGCGTCTTCGCCGCGACCCAGCACGGCGAGGTGCTCGCCTCCGAGGATGGCGGGCGAAGCTGGCGCCAGTTGGGCATCGAATGACCCCAGCGCGCGCGGAAGAATGCTGCGCGCGGCCGCTACGACCAACAAACCCCGAAGAACGGAGAGAGACCATGACAACCAGAACCGCACTGACCGGCATTCTCGCCGGCGCCGCGCTGTTCGCGATGAGCGTGACCGCCATCGCGCAGACGCCCGAGGACGACCATGCGGCCCACCACCCCGAGGTCGAGGCGACCGCGCCCGAGGCGGACGCACCCGACGCCGACACGCCGATGACGCCCGGCATGATGGGCATGATGCCGCCCGAGATGATGCAGATGATGATGCGCATGATGGGCGAAGGCGGCATGCCGGGGATGATGGGCGGCATGCGCGGCGGCCCGATGGCCGAGGGAATGCCGGGACGCGGCATGATGCGCCAAGGCATGATGGGCCAAGGGATGATGGGCGGCGGCATGATAGAGGGCATGTCGATGGGTCCGATGATGCGCGGCGGCCATGGGCATATGGGCGGCCACGCCCTCGGCCCCGGCGCGCTTTACGGCATGCCGGACGGCGCGCCCACCGAAATGACCCCGGCCCGCGTCGAGGCCTTCCTGTCGCATCTCCTCGAACGCCACCGCAACTCGCGCCTCGAGA
>CAZKSE010000415.1:0-2149 GCA_964555305.1 uncultured Rhodobacter sp.
GGAAGGCACTCCATGCCGATCGCCGTGTGCTGCGAGGTCTCTTCGAAGATCGCGCGTCTGTCATCCTGCGCGAGGTCCCACCAGGCCGCCGACTTTTTGATTGGGATCAGGGCTGCATGGGTCGCCTGTCGGCGGTCGAGGCCCTCCTGGCGCGCCCTCAGGCCGGCCACCTCGTCTCGCGTCGCATAGCGGAGGTTGCTGACCGTGCCGAGCAGGCGCCAACTTGTAGGGTCATCGATCGGGCCGGGCTCCCAGGGGTGGATGGTCAGGGCCTCGGCCGGTGCGAGGCCGGCGCCGCGATAGGCCGCGATCGAGGAGATACGCCAGTCTCCGTGCGCTCCGGCGCTGAAGGCATAGGTCGACGCCATGGCGGTCCCGATCTTGCTAATCACCCGACATTCCCCAAGTGGCCTGCCGCTTGACTTCAAGATCGCCTGATTTTGCTCGCTGGGCAAGCGTTTTTCGCCCCGAGCGGTGTCTGTCGTCGCGCAAACGGCCGAAGTCGGGTGGATCAAGCCTCGAACCCGCAGCATTCTGGCCCGGCAGAGCCGCTTTTCCGCGCGGCAGACGGACCTGTCCTGCCGCTTTCGTTCAGCTTGGGCATGGATCGTGGTCATGCGCATGACGGAGGCGTTCGAAGACGGCGGATGGCGGCAAGGACGGCCCGCACCATCGGGCCGGTGACGGCGACCTCGGCCAACTGGAAGGTAATGGCGCGGGCGTGGCGGACGACGCGGGCGCCGATCTTGATCAGCTTGAGTTGCAGGCTGGTCAACGACCAGTCCGCCATGGCCTCGGGCAGTTCGATGCAGCGCAGGAAGGTTGCCAGGTTGTAGGCCAGCGCGTGCAGTTGCAGCCGCACCTCGTTGTGCCGGAACTTCCGGCATGACAGCCGCGTCCAGCGAAAGGCATATTTGCCTTCCTTGATGTGCTGCTCTGCGGTGCCGCGCTGGTTGTAGAACCTCACCACCCAGTCTGGCTCCATCGGCAGGTTGGTGACGATGAAGCCGACTTTGGGGAACAGCTCGCCCGGATGCCATTCGATCTTGGCGATGACGCGGCGCGGCTTGTCCCAGGACGCCGCCTGATACTCGAAGTCCTCGAAGAACCGTTTGACCTTGGTCAGCGAAGGCCGTCCCACGGGCCGTGTCAGCCGATGCGCGATCTTCTCGCGCAAGACGGCGTTGGCGGGCAGACGGATGGCGTAGAAGAACCTGGCTTCTTCCAGCCGCATATAGATCGCGGGGATCGCGTAGGCAGCGTCGGCCCGGAAGAAGCGTCCACCAAGGTCGCGGCCAGCATATCGGGCAATGACGGGATCAAGGACATCCCGCCAGCCATCGGCGCTGTGGACATTGCCGTTACGCAGGGCGCAGCGCTCCAGCATGCCAAACTGGTTGAACAAGAAGATGGGGTGATAGCAGGTGCAGTCGAAATGCCCGTTCCAGGCAGCACCTTCCTGATCGCCGTGGGTGGGGCTGACCGAGCTGTCCATGTCCAGCACGATGTATTTCAACCCGTTGCGGTCATGAAACCGGTCGATCCATTGGCCGTTCAGATCGGCCAGCGCCGCCCGGTTCGCGGCCAGAGCCAGCGTCTCGGTCTCGAACCGTCCCATCTGCGATGCCGAAGCAGCTTGCGCCTCGACGGCCCTGCCGCCAACGACCTGACGCATCACGGGATCGAGGGCCAAGCGGTCGGCATCGTTCACATCCTCGTATCCGGCCAGTCGTCCGAACACCGATTGCCGGAACAATCCGTCAAGCCGATGGAGCGTGTTCTTCCCGGTGCGGCTGTCTCGCAGCGCCTCCGACGCCAGATTGGACAGGCCGAGCACGTCATCAAGCTCGCGCATCACCAGCAGGCCACCGTCTGAACTGATCTGCGCACCACGGAACTCCAGACGCACACGGCGGTCGAAATCAACCCGATCTCCCCGCGCCAAGCCCGCACCCTCCAGGTGATCCATGAAACGCGCCCCTCGCAGCCGTCAACGCCATGATTTATATGCGAAATATCACGATTACGACAGCGAAATCAGCGACTTACTTGGAGAATGTGGGACAAAAGGCCATCAGGGTGCGACGGCGTCGCCCTATGCGGCGAGGGTTGACAGCTGATTGAAGGCGGTGCCTTGTCGGCCCGGACT
>CAZKSE010000416.1:0-2148 GCA_964555305.1 uncultured Rhodobacter sp.
TGGCATCCTCCGGCAGGGAGGCATGTCGAAAGAATACCAGAAATCCCGCGTGATCCCAAACGCCGAGCCGAGTTCGGGCCTCTCGCGTCCCGCTCCCAACCGGGCAACGGGGTTTGTGGCTTGACGATATGGGACGGCATTGACGCCCCAAGACGCCTCAGCGCGCCGGCAGCAGGATCACCCAGCCCAGGACCGAGAGCGCCCCCAGCACCACCAGGACCAGCTGCACCCGCGCCAGCATCCCGATCGAGAGACCGCCGCCGGGGCGGTGGTCGTAGACGCTTTCGGGCTTTCCCTGCGCGCCGGTCAGCGGTAGCCGCTCGACCGTGCGGGCCAGCGCGTGGCGCAGGAAGATCCCCGCCAGGACCGAGAGCGCGAAGGCCGCGATCCCGGCCAGAAGGAAGCTGCGCGCCGGCCCCTCGGCCGCGTCGCGGAAAAGGACCACGCAGCCCGCCCCGGCGGTGAAGCCGAGGCCGATGATCCACCGGCTCCCGTCCTGCAGGGCCTCGATCGCGTCCTTCTGGCGTGCGGCGTCCATGGCGGGTCCTCCCCCCCCTAGCGTCGCCCGCGCGCGCCCTTCGGTCGGAGGCCGCGGCGGCGGTGACGTGGCGCGGAGGCAAGCATAGGGGGGCGGGATCCGGCAGGCCAGACTTTCCTGCCCGTCCGGCGTTCTGGCATCTCTGCGCGTCGGTTCGCACCGGATCTGTTGCATCGGGTCTGTTGTGTCTGCCGGGGGGCGTGGCATGAAGGGGGCGGCGGCGCCGGGTTTCTCGCCGTGGCCGCCTGCCGCTGCCCCGCGTTCCGCAACCCGTTTCCGCCCGATACCCTGCCCGAGAGACCGTCATGATACCCCGACTTTCGCCCGCGCGGCGTGGCCCGGTCGTTGCCGCGCTCGGCACCTCGCTCACGGTCAGCTGGGCCTCGAGCTACTATATCCCGGCGGTCCTGGCCGTGCCGATGGCCGAGGAGCTGGGGCTGGCGCCGGTCTGGGTCTTCGGCGCGTTCTCCATGGCGCTGGTGGTCTCGGCGATGGTCGGACCCTGGGCCGGGGCGCGGATCGACGGGGCGGGGGGGCGCGGGGTCCTGATGCTGTCGAACCTGATCTTTGCGGCCGGGCTGATCCTGCTGGCCGCGGCGCCCTCGGCGGTGGTGCTGTTCCTCGGCTGGGGAGTGATCGGGCTCGGCATGGGGATCGGGCTTTACGAGGCGGGTTTTGCCACGCTCACCGGCATCTACGGCCGCGACGCGCGCGGGCCGATCACCGGCATCACGCTGATCGCGGGCTTCGCCAGCACCGTGGGCTGGCCGCTCTCGGGGCTGATGCTGGCGGCCTGGGGCTGGCGCGAGGCCTGCCTGGTCTGGGCGCTGATCCACCTTTTCCTGGCACTGCCCCTGAACGCCTGCCTGCCGCCGGGCACAAAGGCCGCGCCGCTGGCCGCCGGGACAGTCGAGGACGGGCCGCCCCCCTCGCGCCGGGCGCTGTGGCTTCTGGCCTTCGTCTTCGCGGCGACCTGGTTCAACTCCACCGCCATGGCCGCGCATCTGCCGGGCCTCTTGCAGGCGGCCGGCGCCAGCACTGCCGTCGCCATCGCCGCGGGGGCGCTGATCGGCCCGGCGCAGGTGGCCGCGCGGGTACTTGAGTTCAGCCTGCTGCGGCGGTTGCACCCGCTTCTCTCGGCGCGGATGGCGGCGGCAGCGCATCCGGTGGCGGCAGTGGCGCTGGTCGGCTTCGGGGGGCCGGCGGCCTATGCCTTCGCGCTCTTGCACGGGGCGGGAAACGGCATCCTGACCATCGCCAAGGGCACGCTGCCGCTGGCGCTGTTCGGGACGGTGGGCTACGGGCGGCGCATTGGCTGGCTGAACGCCCCGGCGCGCATCCTGCAGGCCGCGGCGCCCCTGATCTTCGGCGCGGCGCTGACGGCCTGGGGCCTGTCCGCCATCTGGCTGACCGCCGGGATTGGCCTGGCCGCCTTGGCTGCGTTGCTTGCGCTCAGACGGGGCTAAGATCCCCTTTGCCCGATTGCACGCCCCCCGCAGGCCGATTATGACGGCCCGGCGGGATGGGTGGCCGAGTGGTTTAAGGCTCTAGTCTTGAAAACTAGCGTGCGGGGAACCGTACCGTGGGTTCGAATCCCACCCCATCCGCCA
>CAZKSE010000417.1:0-2141 GCA_964555305.1 uncultured Rhodobacter sp.
AAGCCCTACGCCTACGAGGATGCGGCCACGCTGCTGGCCGACTTCTGGCAGGCGGTGGACGCGGTATTGAAGGAGCGAGGTGCCCTATGACCACATTGAAAGTTGGGATTGCCGGCTACGACGAGATGAAGGCCCGCACCATGCGGATCGCGCGCGGCGAGGAAAAGCCGGCGGCGGACGATCCGAAGGTGTGGTTCACATCAACCGAATCCTTCGCCAAGGTGCTGTCGGCCGGGAACCGCGAACTGCTGCGCGTCATCGCCGAGAAAGCTCCGGCCTCGCTGGAGGAACTTTCGGAGATCACCGGCCGGGCCTTATCCAACCTGTCACGCACCATGAAGACGATGGAGAGCTACGGCCTTGTCCGCTTGGAGAAGGAAGGCCGCAAGCTCGCGCCCAAGGTTGTCCATGACCGTGTTGAACTGGCGTTGCCCTTGCTCGAACGCCGCGCGGCGAAAGGAGGCGCGCTATGAACATTCATTCCCCACACGTCGCCCTGCGCGCCGCGCTCTATCTGCGCGTCTCGACGGCGCGGCAAGCCGAGCATGACGTGTCGATCCCCGACCAGAAGCGGCAGGGCGAAGCCTATTGCGAGTCTCGCGGTTATCAGCTTGTGGAAACCTTCATCGAGCCGGGCGCATCGGCGACCAACGACCGCCGCCCCGAGTTCCAGCGCATGATCGAAGCCGGCACGTCGAAGCCGCCAGCGTTCGACGTGGTGGTGGTGCATAGCTTCTCGCGGTTCTTCCGCGACGAATTTGAAATGGAATACTACTACCGGAAGCTGGCGAAGAACGGCGTCAAGCTCGTATCCATGACGCAGGAGCTTGGCGACGATCCGATCCACCAGATGATGCGGCGGATCATGTCACTGTTCGACGAATACCAGTCGAAGGAGAACGCCAAGCACGTCCTGCGCGCCTTGAAGGAGAACGCGCGGCAAGGCTTCTGGAATGGCTCGCTGCCGCCCATCGGCTACCGCGTCGTCGATGCCGAGCAGCGCGGCACGAAGATGAAGAAGAAGCTGGAAATCGACCCGCTGCACGCCGACACCGTGCGGATGATCTTCCGCCTAGCATTGGAAGGCGACGGCACGTCCGGCCCCATGGGCGTCAAGAACATCGTCAGCTACCTCAACAGGAACCGCATGTTCACCCGCAGCGGCGGACGTTGGGGCATCGGCCAGCTTCACCGCGTCCTGACCCGCCGCACCTATATCGGCGAACATCGGTTCAACCGCCGGTCCAAGAAAGGCGAGGTGAAGCCCGAGGAAGAAGTCGTCACCGTCGCGGTGCCGCCGCTGATCGACCTTGAGATATTCGAGGCGGTGCAGAGGCGCTTGCAGGCCAACAATCCGAAGGTGACGCCGCCGCGCGTCGTCAGCGGCCCGAACCTGCTGACCGGCATTTGCCATTGCGGCAATTGCGGCGGGGCCATGACGCTGCGCACCGGCAAGAACGGCCGCTATCGCTATTATGCCTGCTCAATCCGGGCGCGGCAGGGCGACACCGGCTGCAAGGGCCGTGCGATCCCCATGGACAAGCTGGACCGCATCGTGGTCAGCCATATCGAGGAAAGGCTGCTGGACCCCGAGCGGATAGAAGACGCTCTCGCCTCGCTGCTCGACCGCCGGCAGGAGAGCGTCGAGCGGCGCAGCCAGCATATCGCGGAGTTGAATCAGCGCGCCGCCGAGGCCGACATGCGCCTCAAGCGGCTCTATGATGCTATCGAGGCCGGTTCGCTCGACCCGGCCGAATCCGCTCTCGGCGAGCGCATCGCCGGCCTTACCGCGCTACGGGATCAGGCGCGCGCCGATGCCGAAAGGACCGAGGCCATGCTGAAAAGCTCGGCCCATCAGGGCCTAACAGGTGCGGCCGTGCGGGAACTGGCAAGCGAAGCCCGCACCCGACTCCGGCTCGGAAAGGGCGGCTATCGGCGGGAACACGTCCGGGCGTTCGCCCAGCATGTCGAGGTCGGGGACGATGCGATCTACATCAACGGCAGCAAAAACACGCTGTTGAGGGCGCTGATAGCCACAAAAGGAGGGAAATCGGCGGGAATCGGCGTTCCCGGTTTTATACCGAAGTGGCGGATGGGGTGGGATTCGAACCCACGGTACGGTTCCCCGCACGCTAGTTTTC
>CAZKSE010000418.1:0-2133 GCA_964555305.1 uncultured Rhodobacter sp.
CGAATATGACGACCGGGGTGATTTCTCGACCTTCTATCTCCTCGCCAGGACCCCCCAGGATCTCGACGCAATCGGCCGCGGTCTTCTGGAGATGGCGGGCAAGGGCACGCTGCATGTCGAGGATTTCGACCGCGTGGTCGCTGCCGCCCTCGAGGGCTGGGATGCCGAGCGCGCCAAGCTCGATGAGGCCGGCGCGCGCCGGCGCATCGCGCTTTCGATGATGCGCCAGATCGGCGAGGGAGCGATCGAGGATCGCGGTTCGGTCGAGAAGTTCAACCAGGCGATGCGCCTGGCGAATGCGACGAGCTTCGTTCTGTCGCGCGAGCTGTCCGGCGAGGAGGAATTCGCACCTTCCCCGATGATGGTCGCCTTCCTGCGCCGCATGGTGCGCGACGGCCAGACCGTCGATTTCCGCGGCGGCGAGGTGCTCGGCACGTCGATGCCGCGCTCGCGCAACGAGAATTCGGCGCACCAGGTCCATGACCTGACGGCGACGCCCGAGGGCTCGGTGCAGGAAATGGTCGCCAATATCCTGGCGCGACGCCCCGAGACCGGCCACACGCTGATCGTCCTGCGCGGCGAGGCGGGTTCGGAGCATATCGACCGGCTGCGCCACGAGATCGGCCTGCAATACGCCTTCGAGGGCGTGGCCGAGGTCACGTCGGCGGTGGCGACCGGCATCCAGGACCAGGGCCCGGCCACGCTGGTCTTGATCGGCGCGCGGCGCCCCGAGGCGCTCGAGGCGCTGCCGCAGGCCGCGATGCGGACCTTCAATGTTCTGACCAGCGACGATTTGAAGACGCTGGAGCGCGAGGCGCTGCGCTCGCGCCTGCGCATCCGCGATTTCAACCGCGGCGTTCGCGAGGAGGCCGCGCAGCGCGAGGCCGATACCCGCGAGGAAAATGTCCGTCAGCGTCCCTATCAGCCGCTGTCGCGCGTCTCCGAGCCCTTCACCATGGTGCCGATCGCGCTCGAGGGCGCAACGACCATGGCGCTCGATCGCGTCCGGCGCGATTTCGACGATCGCGGCGGGGTGGATGCGACCGTGGCCTTCGGTCTCGGCCTGTCGCTCGACGAGCTTCCCAACCACCTGACCGCCGAGCAGGTCGACGCGATCGCCCTGCGCATGCATGCCGCCGAGCGCCAGCGCGGCTTCATCGTTGCCGACCAGACCGGCATCGGCAAGGGCCGCACGCTGGCCGCTATCGCCGCGCAGGAGCTGCGCCAGAACGGCAAGCGGGTCCTCTATTTCACCGAAAGCGCGGCGATCAACGTCCGCGACGTGACCCGCGACCTGCTGGGCGTGGGCGTGAAGATCGTCGATGTGAAATCGCGCGCCGCGCAGGAGGGCGAGACCAAGGTGGCCTTCCTCACCGCGGGATCGGTCTTCGAGTTCGAGCGCACCGACCAGGCCACCGGCCTGCCGATGCCCGACAGCATCACCTCGCTGCCGGCCAAGGCGCGCAGCAAGGCGATGACCGAAGGCGTCTGGCCCGAGGGCGCGGATATCACGATCACGACCTATACCCAGTTCAACTTCCGCGAGGAGGATGCGAAAGCGGCTTTCCTCGACATCTTCGACGAGAACACCGTCGTGGTGATGGATGAGGCGCATAACGCGCTCAACCCGCGCTCGAATGTCGGCCGCAACCTGCGCAAGATCATCGAGCGCGTGGGCCCGCAGAACGTGGTCTATGGCACCGCGACCTATGCCCGCTCCTCCTTCGGCCTCGATCTCTACCGTCCGGCCCTCCCGGGCTCGATCGGCGAGGATTTCTTCGAGAGCCTTCAGGCCGGCGGCGAGATTGCACTTGAGAGCTTCTCGACCATGCTTGCCCAGGATGGCGTCCTGGTGCGGCGCGATCACGACCTCTCCAGCATCGAGTTCTTCGTCTCGATCCCCGATGACGAGATGATGGCCCGTTACCAGGCCATCATGGATCGCTTCTCGCCGGTCGTGGAGATGATGATCGACGCCTCGACGGCGGTGGGTGAGCATCTCGGCCGGGCCAGCGCGATCCAGTTCCGCGAGGCGATGCAGCGCGGCATGACACGTCAGGATGCACGCGCGCTCAGCAACGAGATGAACCAGTATTCGATCGGCATCGGCGCGCCGCTGTCGATGATCGCCCG
>CAZKSE010000419.1:0-2132 GCA_964555305.1 uncultured Rhodobacter sp.
TCGACCGGCAATGAACACCGTCAGAACCGCAGTGCCGCCGAGAACGAAGGCCAGCGGATGACCCATGAACAGGCCGAGGAGCAGCAGGCCGCCCATCAACAGGCCGACCATTTCACCGCTCATGCTGGGCCTCCCGCTTGTCCAGAATGATCTTGAGAAACTCCGAAATTCCCTGGATCAACAGCAGTATCGCTGCCAGGGCCATCGCCATCTTTACCGGATAGACTGGCAACTGGACCGCGCCCCAGGTCGTTTCGCGCTGCAGGAAGGAGCGTTCCGCGAAAAGATAGGCACGCCACGCAAAGACCGTGGCGAAGGGAAAGAAGAAGACCAGGTATCCAAGGGCTTCGATCACGCGGCGAACGTTGTAGGGTAACGTGTCGATCAAGAGATCGACGCTGACATGCGCCCGGTGGCGCAACGCATAGCCGCCCAGCATGATGAAGTAGAAGCCGTAGATCATCGTCGTGACGTCGAACGCCCACCGTGTCGGTGCGCGAAAGCCATAGCGCATCACCACGTCGTAGATGATGATGGCGCCGAACACGACCGCGAGAAGAACGATGATGCGACCAACGACTTCGTTGATACCATCGATGATCCGGATGATTGGCACGTTCCCCCCGCAATTTACCCCGTTGGCCGGAGCTTTGCGCTACCATTGTCAACGTGCCCACCCGTGTCAAGCACGCGCTGCGCGCTTGTGTTTTGAAACGGCCGCTGCATAGACTGCCGCCGGACGGCGATCCGCTAGGACGCCGAGCGACAGATGGGAGGAGCAAGGCAATGTTCGATTTGAAAGCCCCGGTGGTGGCCGGGATCATGGGGGCCGCCGTGACCCTTGCGGGCGCGGCCTCTGCCGAGACGCGGGTGACGCTGAAATCGGCGGCGTCGACCAGTTCATACTACGTCATGATGGTGCAGTTGGGCGAGATGATCATGTCGCAGTCCGACGGGCAGATCCTTCCCACGGTGGAGGAAAGCCAAGGGTCGGTCCAGAATGTAACAGAGGCGGGGCGTCGGCCGGGTGCGTTCCTGTTCACCACGCCCCCCGATCTGATCGCGAACGCGCTCGCTGGCGAGGCGCCGTTCGAACGCGGCAACTACGATGCGATCCGCACGCTCTTTCCGATGCCCTTCATCACCGTGCATCTGGTGGTCCGGGCAGACAGCGATATCGAGGGGGTCGCCGATCTGGCGGGCAAGAGCTTCATCGCCGGGGGCACTGGAACCTTCTGCCAGCGGCAGGTGGCGGCGATCTTTGAGACACTGGGCATCGCCGATCAGGTGACCTCGCCCGAGATGGAGCTTTCGGGCGCTTCGGGCGCCTTGCGGAACAATCAGGTCGATGGCTTCGCAACCTGCTCTGCCCATCCGACGCCGCAGCTGCAGGAACTTTCCGCGACGCTGCCCGTGCGTGTCCTGTCCTTCAGCGAAGACGAACGCGACGCGATCATCGAAGCCAACCCCAGTGCCGGCAAGGTCACCATCGCAAGCGGCACCTACGCCGGGATCGAGGGAGACATCGAGACGATGGCGGTGCCGGTGGGCGCGTTTGCCACCAACATGGACGACGCCACGGCGCTGGCCATCGTTGGTGCCTTCTGGGAACAGCGCGAAGCCATGGCCGAAACGAACCCCTGGTGGGCCGGCGTGACGCCCGATCTGGTCCCGCAACTGGGCGCGCCGCTGCATGAAGGTGTTGTCGATTTCTATGCCGAGCGCGGCATCCGGATCGACTGATCGTAAATCGCAAACAGGGTGGCGGCGCAGACTGCGGCGCCCCCGCTCCCCGCATCGACCCAGAGGTGTGACGGAATGACCGATACCCCGCGCACCTGGCTCAGCACCGAAGTCGACGGTATCCGCTTCGGAGCCGTCGCGATTGCGGCGGCAGTGGTTCTGGTGGGCTTTCACCTCTGGAACGCCTTTGCCGGGCTGATCCCCAATCTGATTACCCGGCCAGCGCATCTGGCCCTTGCGTTGCCGTGGATCTTCATCTTCGGCCTCCGGCAGGATGCATCGCCTTTCGTGCGTTGGTCGGGGTGGGTATTCACCGCGGTCGGTGTCCTCGCCTGCGCCTACATCATGCTCAACAGACGCGAGTTGATCATGCAATACGGCGCCCTTGA
>CAZKSE010000420.1:0-2132 GCA_964555305.1 uncultured Rhodobacter sp.
GTCAGAAACCCCATCCGGAACCAGTAGGTCGCGCGCGCCGAGCGGGTGAGGAACATCTGGAAGAAGAAGGCGGCGGTAAGGATCGTCAGCATGATCGCCAGACCTGCGATCTCCCAGGTGCGGTCGCGCCAGACGCGTTCGATCAGCGCCATCTGGGCCGCGCGCTCGGCCTCGCGGTCGGCGGCGTCCTCGGTCCGGTGGGTGACCGGGGCGGCGATCTCGCGGAGGAAGGCGCGAGGGGGCTGGAAGCCCAGATCGAAGGTGGTGAAGGCCCGCTCCAGTGCTGCCACGTCGCGCCCGACCAGCAGTTGCAGCCGCCAGGGTTCGGTGGGATCGAAACCCGCCTCGGCCGGGATGCGGAACAGGTCCAATTCATCGAACTGCGGGGCACCGGCCGTCGCCAGCACGCGCAGACGGCGGTTGTCCCGGTCGCGGAAACGGATCGTCTCCTCGCCCTGGATCAGCACGATCCGGTCGAAGATACCGCCGCGCACATAGCCGGAGCCCTTGTAGGAATAAAGGCCCCGCCCGGCGATGAGGATCGCGTGCTCGCCCTCCTCCAGCCAGGTTTCCAGATTGGCGTATTCGCGCTCGCCCAGCAGTTCGCGGCCGATGGCCGGGATGCTGGCGACGGTGGCATACATGTCGATGAAGCGCGCATCGTCCGGATCGGCCAGCGGGCGACGGGCGGCGCGCGGGTCGTCCATGCCGGCGAAGGCGTCGTTGATCTGGCCCACGTCCAGCGACAGCCGACGCACCGTGCCGTCGTCAACCAGCGTCAGCCAGTCGTCTGCGGCCTCGGCATCCGGGTTCACGTCGAACCGCGGGCCAGTGGATTCCGCGCGCGGCTCCAGCCCGCCCAGCCCCAGCCCGCGCGCGACCCGGATGCCCGACCGAACGATCGAATCGTCGATCACCATGATGGTGACCGTCACGCCCGAGATGATGTTGAGCTCGTCCACCGCGCCGCCAGCGCGCGCGACAGCGGCCAGATCAAGGCCGATATGCTCCTGCATCAGTGCGCGGATGCGCGCTTCCGGAATGCCGATCAGGACGATGGGTTCCGAATGGCCGGCCAGATGCAGGCCGATGATGCGCGCGTCGTCGTCGACGGCAACCATCGTATGGATCGGCTTGCCCGCATAGCCGGTCGTGCCGACGAAATCCGAGGTGATGAAGGCCCAGCCGATCCGTTCGTTGCCGCGCAGTAGGGGGGCGACCGGAATGTCGTCGCGCATGGCGCCGAAGCCATCGGCCTCGGGCACCACATCGGCGGGTGCGACCTGGGCAAGGAAGCGCGGCAGGTTCAGATCCTGTGCGCTCAACGTCGCCGGGCTCAGCAGACAAAGACTCAGTACAACAAGAAGATGCCGCAGCGACGCCAGCGTCATGACTCAGTCCTTTTCCGGGGGGCCGCGCGCCGAGGGCGGCAGAAGAAACAGCGACGCGAGCGTCTGATCCGCCGGGACCAGCGTGCGCACCGGCGCGGCCAGCGGCGCACCGGGCAGGCGCAGATAGTCCGGGTTCAGGCTGGCGGGCAGGCGGGGGCAATCCGCGCAGCCGATTTCGGGGCAGGGGGCGTCGGGGTCCGCGGGCTGGCCGTTCGCATCGACAAAGATCGTGGCTTCGTGACCGTCGGCGCAGATCACCACGGCGTGGAAATCCGCGCGATCGGTCGCCGTTAGGCTCATGCCATACACCGGCCCGTTCGCCACGAAGGCAAGTGCCAGGACAAGGGGAAGCCATAGGGATGCAAAGAGCCGCGTCATGCCCTACGACAAAACATAAGCAGACTGCTCATGAATTGATCAGGATCAAATCAAAGGGCAAAATAGCATCAAGCATGGCCGCCATGCCCAAAATGCATGGCTTGTTGAGGAGGCGTGTTCAAAGGGTTTTACGCCCTCGTTCCGCCGGGGCGGGCGGGTGCCGCGCTTCGCTTCCTGGCTCGAACTCATGAGGCTGAACGACGCCGAGACGGCGTTTTTGCCAAGACAAGCCCGGGCTCACCGACCAATGGCGGAAAGCGACATCAGCCGCCCGCCCTCGGTGCCGCTTCCTGCTTCGCTGGTGCTCCGTGAACTGGCCCCCATTTCGACCGGACAGTCAGGCATGAACATGGAGGCTTAGGC
>CAZKSE010000421.1:0-2111 GCA_964555305.1 uncultured Rhodobacter sp.
TCTTGTTGGCAGGCACATTACGGCAATCCACTCCAGCCGTGAATCCTCCCTGCGGCGAGTCAATCAAGTCAGAGACGGACGAGCTGCTTGCCGAAGTTCCGCCCCGCCATCATCCGCAGGAACGCCTCGGGCGCCGCCTCCAGCCCATCGGCCACATCCTCGCGGTAGTACAGCTTGCCGTCGCGCCAGAGCCGCACAAGCTGGTCCATCGCTACCTCGCGCTTGTGCCACCAGTCGAAGACGATCAGCCCCTGCACCCGCGCCCGGGTGACGATCAACCGCGACGAAGCGCGCAGGCCGGTGTCCTGATCGGCGGGTTTGTCCACCACCGCGATCCGGCCGCAGATGATGACGCGGGCATGCGTCGCCAGTTGCGACAGGACCGTGTCGTGAATCACCCCGCCGGTATTGTCGAAGAAGACATCGACGCCGTCCGGGCAGGCGTTGCGCAGATCCTCGGCCAGGCTTTTGCTGCGGTGGTTGACACCGGCCGCATAGCCGAGCCCCGCGCAATGGGCGAGCTTTTCCTCCGAGCCGGCGATGGCGACCGGGAGCGCGCCCATGGCCGCAGCGATCTGCCCCGCGACCTGCCCCACCGCGCCCGAGGCCGCCGAGATCACCACCGTCTCGCCCGGCGTCGGGCGGCCGATCTCGGTCAGACCGATCCAGGCGGTCAGGCCGGGCATTCCTAGCCACGACAGCGTCGCCTGTTCCGGCACGCCCCCGGGCACCCGGTTGACACGCGCCGAGCCCGGCGCATCGGGGGTGAGGACGGCATAGTCCTGCCAGCCCATCCCCATCGCCTCGGCCAGATCCCCCTCCTTCCAGGCGGGGTGGTTCGATTTCACCACCTGCCCAACGCCGCCGCCCTGCATCACCTGCCCGGGCTGCACCCCGGCGGCGTAGTTGGCCCCCGGCGCGATGCGACCGCGCATATAAGGGTCCATCGACAGCCAGCGCAGTCTCACCAGGATCTGCCCCGGCCCCGGTTCGGCAGTCGGGCTCTCCTCCAGTCGCCAGCAATCGGCCGTCGCCGGCCCGGTCGGATGGTGGTCGAGAAGCCATTGACGGTTCATGCTGCACCCCTTTGTTTTGCCCGTTTGTTTGCTTGCGCGCACCATGCCGCGCGTCGGGCCGGGCGACAAGGGTGGGGCTGCTGCAGGGGCGCGTTCGGGTGCGGGGTCACCTCGGCGAAACGGAGGGCCGTTCCGCCCCCATGTCGCCTACAGCACGCTCGGCGGCGATCAGGGTTTTCAGCCGCTCGTTGATCTGGCGGTTCATCCGCTGCTGGCGCTGCTGGATTGTCAGCAGCATCAGCACCCGCGGCTCGACCCCTAGCACCGCGAAGAGCGTCAGCCCAGAAGCGTCGTCAGGATCGCCGCCAGATGCTGTAATCCATGAAGCGCATCGCGCGCCCCCTCTGCCCACGGCTGTGCAAGTGTAACCGCCGCCGGGAGGAGCGTGGGTTCACCGGCGCACAGTTCGGTGCTGCCAGAGATCCGCTGGGCATCCCGGGAGGGGACGGGAGCACACGGGACGGGGACGGGACGGCCTTGCCCCGCGCGCTCGCCGAGTCAGAGCAGTGCAAGCAGCCCGCGCGCCGCGCCTTCGGACGAGGCTGGGTTCTGGCCGGTGACCAGCTTGCCGTCGACGACAACAAATTCGCCCCAGTCTGGGCCCTTGCGATAGTGGGCACCGCGGTCTTTCAGCATGTCCTCGACGAGGAAGGGGACGATATCGGTCAGGCCGACCCCATCTTCCTCGGAATTGGTGAAGCCGGTGACCTGACGCCCGGCGACCAGCGGCTCGCCATCGCCGCGCTTGACGTGGCGCAGGACAGCCGGCGCGTGGCAGACCGCGCCGATAGGTCGGTCGCGCGCAGCGAAGGCCTCGATCAGGTCGCGGCTTTGCGTATCCTCGGCCAGATCCCAGAGCGGGCCATGGCCACCGGGGTAGAAGACCGCGTCGAACTCATCAGCCGATACCGAGGCGAGGGGGATGGTCTTGGTCAGCGCCTGCTGCGCAGCGGCATCGTCCTTGAAGCGGCGGGTGGCGTCGGTCTGGGCGTCGTGGGCATCGCTCATCGGATCGAGCGGCGGCTGGCCGCCCTT
>CAZKSE010000422.1:0-2102 GCA_964555305.1 uncultured Rhodobacter sp.
CTCGGATTGACTGCTGCGCAATTCGCCTATCAGACCGGCTCCGGCGTGATAGGTGCCGGGCTGGTCGGCCTCGTTTCCGCTGGCGTGGCGTTTGGCATCCTCGCTTTGCTGTTCGAGACGTTGCGCACTCCCATCCTGCGCTTGATTGTGGCGCTGATCTTTGCCGCACCCGCCGCCGTCGCAGGCTATGCGCTGGTCTATGGCATCACCAAAGAGGCGGTGCCCTCTGAAATCTGGCGGCAAATCTTCTGTCTGGTCGGCGGCGGTTTCGTTGGCGTATCGGCTTTGATGCGACTGGCCGCACCGTTGCCCTCCAGCCCCGCGCTTGCCCGTTGACATGAAGGTATGAAATGCGGTCCCGGCGCAAGAGCGCCGGGGCTTTTTCATAGCGGCCCTCCGGCTCTCTACAGCGCAATTTGGAAGCGCGTTCGCCTCCGGGCCGGCGCGGCTGTCGCCGCGCCGCAGCGGCCTACTTTGCCGGCAGGGATCGAACGAAGGCGAGTGCGGCATCGACCGGCTCGCGCCTTCGCGTCGTCACCGAAAGCCGATGACCCTGCGCGCACCATCTGTTTCCAGCGCCAGAAACCTAACAATGACGCCGCGAAGCGGCGACTGACTGATTGGATTTACTAAGGGCCTTGCCCTCGCGCCAGCAAGGTAAGTGGAACCGTCCGGGGCGGTATCCCCAGCCTTCCGCGCCCAAGGGGCTTGTGCAGGCCGGGTGATCCCCCTCCACCCCGGCCGCCCTTGCTCGTTGCTACCCCAGTCTCGGCGACGGCCAGAAGGTCAGGCGCGGCGTTCCGCTTCGCTGACCTTCAGACCCGAGGATCAGAGACATGACCAACGTATCCCACAGCACCCCCCGCATCTATGTTGCCTGCCTTGCAGCTTACAATAGCGGCTATCTGCATGGGGCTTGGATCGACGCGGATCAGGACGCCGACCAAATCAGGGACGAGATTACCGCGATGCTTGCCCGTTCCCCCGTCGAGGATGCGGAGGAATACGCCATTCACGACTATGAGGGCTTCGAGAGCGTCAGCATCTCCGAATATGCCGGCATCGACAGCGTGGCGCGGATGGCCGCGTTCATCGCAGAACATGGCGCACTCGGCGCGGGCCTGCTGGAGCAGTTCAGCGGCGACATGGACCAAGCCGAATCCACCTTGGAGGACTGCTATCATGGTCAGTTCGCCAGCCTCGCCGATTACATGGAGGAGTTGACCTCCGAGAGCATCACCATCCCTGAGGCGCTGCGCTACTATGTCAATTGGGAAGCGATGGCGCGCGACGCAGATATGAGCGGCGACTTGTTCACCATCGAGACGGCGCACGGCGAGGTGCATGTGTTTTCCAGCAGATGAGAACATGACTGCCTGTCCGTGCTCATACGGGCAGGCGTCGCGGAATCACCGGCTGTCGCCAAGCCAAAAATACTAAAAGATGTTCGGGTTAGCCGCTCAAGGTATCTGCTTTGAGCGGCTTCTATATCTGCAGTGATCCTTGAACCTCTTTTTGCCGGGCGCTGCTCAGCATCCCGGCTTGGGGAGGTGACGCCATGCTCAGCATCGATTGGCGATCTCCGGCGGCATACGGGCACACAAAGCACATCCCTGCCGCTGGTTTCGCTTGGGAATACCTGCGCCGTAACGACGAATATCGTCGGGACTGCCAGACCATCGCATTGACCGGAGGGGCGGCTGCCCGCGAGCTTGAAGAGTTCGCGCATCGCTGGGGTTTGCGATTTCCCCTGCGATCCCGACGCGCCGCATGATCGGCAATCGCCGATCTGGAATCCGCGCCTTCAACCGCAAGCCGTGATGTTGTCGCCGGTCGATCACAAGGACGACGACACCGAACCAATATTGACGCTGGCGCATCTCGACGGCCTCGACCTGCGCCGCGCTGCCGATGGCTGGCACGGCATCTGGCAGGTGGATGGCGTCAAACACCAATTTTGGCTGCCCGAGGCAACGCCGGGCGCGGGCGCTTTTTATGCCGCTACGCTGCCGATGGATTCATTTCTTGAGCTGCGCGTTCACGCGGTCCGCCGTTTCTGGCGATCCCTCAACGGCCGTGCGCCCGGTCCCGACTTCCGGGCG
>CAZKSE010000423.1:0-2092 GCA_964555305.1 uncultured Rhodobacter sp.
GGTCCGGCTGGCGCGGCCGCGGCCGGGTCGGGGCTGACCGCGCCGCCCTCGATCAGCGCCAGCTGGCCGCCGTAGGCGGCGCGCAGGTTCTCGGCGGTGAAGACCTGCGCCACCGGGCCCTGGCCGATGATGCGGACGTTGAGCATTACCATCCAGTCGAAATACCGCCGCACGGTCGTCAGGTCATGATGCACGACGACGATGGTGCGGCCCTGGTCGCGCAGGCGCAGGAGCAGGTCCATGATCACCCGCTCGGTCGTGGCATCCACCGCCGCAAGCGGCTCGTCGAGGAGATAAAGATCCGCCTCCTGCACCAGTGCGCGGGCGATGAAGACGCGCTGCTGCTGTCCGCCCGAAAGCTGGCTGATCTGGCGGCGCGCATAGTCCTGCATGCCCAGTTCGGTCAGCGCCGCCATCGCCCGCTCGCGCTCGGCGCGGCCGGGCCGGCGCAGCCAGCCGATGCGTCCGTATAGCCCCATCATGACGACATCCAGCACCGTCGTCGGAAAGTCCCAGTCGACGGCCGAGCGTTGCGGCACATAGCCCACCTTCCCGCGCACCTGGCCGATCGGCCGGCCGAAAAGCCGCACATGCCCGGCCACCGGCTTCACCAGCCCCAGCACCGATTTCAGCAGCGTCGACTTGCCCGAGCCGTTCGGCCCCACCACCGCCGCCATGACGCCGGGCGGGATGTCCAGATCGATATCCCACAGCGCCGGCTGCGCGCCGTAGGTGACGGTCAGATCCTCGACATGCAGCGCGAACTGCGGCTCGTGGAGCGGTTGGTCCTGCATCGATGCTCCGGTCCTTTGGCGGGGCGCGCGGCGCGGGTGGTTTGCATGATCCGCGGGCCAGTTCGCAACTCATCGGTTTTGCAAACCATCCGCGCGACTTTGCAAAGCCCCCGCCGCTAGAAGCGTGGGCTCATTCCGACAAAGACCATTCTTCCGCCCAGTCGGCAAGGGCCTCGGGCCAGTCGGGCAGGCTGCCCCCCAGCGCGGTGACGATCGTTTCGGTATTGGCGCGGATCATGCCGATGTAGCTGCCCTCGGCCGTGCCCGGCGCCCCCATCCCGTCGGAATAGAGTGTGCCGCCAATGGCGATCTCGTGGCCGCGGGCGCGGATTTCCTGCACCAATGCCTCGATGGTGCGGGGATTGATGGTGGTTTCGACGAAGACCGCGGGCACCTGCCGGTCGATGACGAAATCGGCCACGGCGCGGATGTCGGCGATACTGGCCTCGGTCGCGGTCGAGATCCCCTCGATCGCCTCGCTCGCCTCGATCCCGTAGGCGGCGGCGAAATATTCGAAGGCATCATGCGCGGTGACCAGCAGCCGCTGGCCGGCGGGGATGGTGGCGATGGCGGTGCTCACCCAGTCGTGCAGGGCGTCGAGCTGGCCCGCATAGGCCGCGGCATTGGCGCGCGCAGCCTCGGCACAGGCGGGGCGGGCATCGGCGACGGCCTCGGCGATCACCGGGGCGATGCGCGCCCATTTGCGCGCGTCCATCCAGACATGCGGGTCGATCGTCTCGGGGGCGTCCGGGTCGGAGAGCAGCTCGTCACGGTTGAAGGCGGCGGCAATGACCCCCAGCGTCGGCACCCGCTCGGCAAAACGCTCCAGCGCGGTAGCAAGCTGTTCTTCCAGCGCAAAATCGACGTAGAGGATCAGCTCCGCCGCCGACAGCCGCCGGATGTCCGAAGGGCGCGCGCTGTATTCGTGCGGGTCGACATCCGGGGCGATCAGCGTCTCGACCTCGGCGCAGGGTCCGGCCACGGCGGCGGCGACATCGGCGATCATGCCGACGGTGGTCAGGATGCGCAGGGGGCTCTCGGCCGCGGCGGGGGTGGCCAGCGACACCACGAGCGCGATGAGCGGGGCAGAAAGGCGGGCGGGCATCGGGGTCTCCGGTTGGGTTTATCTACGCAAATGATAATCATTCGCAAAAGATGTCAATTCCCACCCGCGGAAATCTGCCAAGGCGCGTGCGGCGGATCGACCGCCTCGGCGCGGTCCCTCGGCCTGCCGGAAACGGGTTGGCAGGCGTATGGCAAGCGTATGGCAGGCGTATGGCAAGCGTATGGCAAGCGTA
>CAZKSE010000424.1:0-2085 GCA_964555305.1 uncultured Rhodobacter sp.
GCCATAAGCCTACTCTCGACTAAGTAGTTGGTGCCCGCCACAAGCTTGTGGCGGGCACCAACTACTTGGGGTCAACTGCTTCGTAGAGTTGAGGACGTGCCTGGCATGATCATTCGCCGTACTTCGGAACTGAGCTAGGACCAGCTGGAGGAGGCGGGCGTATGGCATCCTCGCGATGAGGGTATTACAGACTATGAATACACTTGCGAGAGCCCTCGCCACCGAGCATCACTCCCTGTACCACCTGTACGACGCTGACCAGTCCCCGGCGCTGGAACACATCACCCAGGTGGCCGGCTTCGTCGGGCGACACGGTGGCGATGACGCGATGATCGCGGCCGCCTGGCTCCACGACATAGTGGAGGACACGGAGGTCACACTCGAGCAGGTCGAGGATCGGTTCGGCACGGAAGTCGCAGGGTTGGTCGATGGACTGACCGATCCGGACCACTTTGAGGCCATGCCGCTCGAGCAGCGCAAGCGGCTGCAGGCCCAACGCATCCGTTCCCAGCCGGACCGCGTGAAGTGCATCAAGCTTTGCGACCAGCTGTCAAACGTGCTGCGAATCATGGACAAGCCTCCGACCGACTGGGACGAGCGCAAGCAGTGGACGTACGTTCAGGGTGCAAGGGCCATCGCCAGGGAATGCAATGGCCTCTGGCCAGAACTGGACACGAAATTCGACCAGGCATACGAACGTGCGACGAAGCATTTCGGGCGAGTGGTCAGTGCGCAATCAGGGCAGGATGGCAGCTGACCCGACCGTAAGCATCGAGCGGGGCAGGCTGGACCCCCATTCTGACGCGATCAGGCTCCTGACCGAGGCAGCGGCGCAGACCGCAGCAAAACACGTGCCGCTGTCGGATGTACGCATCGAGATCCAGGACAACCCCTCGGTTGTGGTTCCCGAACTGGGTTTGGGAGGCTTCGCGCCGGATGGATACCTGATCCGGATCTCGGTGGATCCCCACGCGCCACAACTGTCAGAGAAGCTGCAGGACAACCTCCCCAGAGTCCTCACCCACGAATGGCACCACTGCGCCCGCTGGCGCGGCCCGGGTTACGGCACAACGCTTGGCGAGGCACTGGTGACGGAAGGTCTGGCGGACCACTTCGACCTGCAGGTTCACGGGGAAGAGCCCTACGGCTGGGCGACCGCCTTGACCGATGAGCAGGCGGCCTACTGGTGGCGTGAGACTCAAGGCGTCCTCTGGCATGAAGGCTACGACCATGCTCACTGGTTCTTCAACAGGAATCGGGCCGGCCCTCCATTCCAGGCCGGTTACGCGTTGGGCTTCCGGATCGCAGCGGCGTACTTGGACACCAACCCCGGCACCACTGCGGCAGATCTGGTGCACACGCCCGCCGAGCTGATCATCTCCGGGGCTGCTGGAACGAAACTCCAAAGCGCAAGACAGTGACAAAGACAGGTCGCATCCAAGACCGTCTAGCACGCAATCCTCGACCATGTCGATGCGGCGGGGCGAGGCGGCGTGCGACGAGTGCATTGCCAGGGCGTTGGATCTGACCACAGCCCGCTGTTCCATCTACGCAAGTTATACGAGCCAGACACCCTGCCATCCGAATGCGTTCATGTTCCGGCACACCAAGTAGCCTCCTGGTAGCATGCCCTTAAGCAAGATGTATTATGCGCTAACGGAGGCTGGTCATGAACATGAATAACGAAGCCGTATCGTTGAGTGCAGAATCACGCGCGGGCCGGTTGCGGGCGGGCGGCGTCCTGAGCATGCTGTTGGCGACCGGACTGATGCTTGCCGCGTGTGCGGGTGCCCCGTCCGACAACGGAGGCGGCACCCCACCGCCGGGTGGCGGACCACCCGCCGGCCTCGACCCGCGCGAGGGCGACACCTGCGATATCAGCGAGCGCAGGTATGAGGACGACGTCACGGTTCCGGCGAACGTCACGTGCAGCTTCGCGCTCGTCACCTTCGAGGGCAACCTGGTCATCAGCCCGGGAGCCAGCGTGACAGTCGAAGGCGTGCGGGTCGAGGGCAACGTGGAGCTGTACACAGAGCGTGACCCCTTTTTCTGGACAGTCTCCTGAGGTGGGAGCGGTAAGCTTCC
>CAZKSE010000425.1:0-2082 GCA_964555305.1 uncultured Rhodobacter sp.
GTAGGCGCTGCTCATTACCACGTCGCCGGAGGCGAGGAACTGTGGCGGCTGCGCGCCGGCTTCCCACCACTGAATGTGCGGTTTGAGCTGATCGAGCTTTCTGAAGGCGCGGTTCTGGCCGTCCTTGGTGGCCAGCACCTTGTAGACGTCCTTGACCGGCACGCCGTCGGCCATCAGCGCGAATTCGAGGGTGTACTTGGCGCCCTTGCGCAGGCCGCGCTTGCCGGGGAATTTCTCGGTATCCCAGAAATCCGCCCAGCTGGCCGGCGCGCTTTTCAGCTTGTCGGCGTTGTAGGCCAGCACCGTCGACCAGACGAAGAAACCAACGCCGCAGGGCTGAATCGCGCCTTCGACGAAATCGTCCGGATTGCCGACGATGCCCGGGTCGAGTTCCTCGAACAGCCCTTCGTCGCAGCCGCGGGACAGTTCCGGCGACTCCACTTCCACCAGGTTCCACGACACGCTGTTGGTGTCGACCATTGCCTTGACCTTGGCCATTTCGCCGTTGTACTCGCCGGCGATGATGCGCCCGTGCCCCGCCGCGTCCCACGGCTCGTAGAAGGCCTTGACCTGGGCTTGCTTGTTGGCGCCGCCGAAGCTCACCGCGGTGAGGTTCTCGGCAGCCGCTTGCCCGGCACAGACGAGTCCGAGCGCCAGCGCGGACAGTTTCAGGTAGTTGCTCATACCAGTTCGCTCCTTGATGCAGTTGTGTGGGTTTTTCCAGGCATCGCCTCAGGCCGCCTGCAGCGGGTCGAGCGCGCGAACGTGCTCGACATGCCAGCCGATCGGGACCACGTCGCCGACGCGCAGGGCGCTGTCGAACTCGGCGATCGGCTGTTTGACGAAGAAGTCGTTGACCCCGCATACCTCGAGACGGATACGGATGTGGTCGCCGAGGTAGATGAACTCGGCAACGCGCCCGGTGAAGCGGTTCGGGCAGTTGGCACTGGCGCCGTTGAGCAGCACCCGCTCCGGGCGGATCGACAGGCTGACCGGCGACCCCGTCGCGCCGACGTTGACGGCCAGCGCCTCGACGGTTTCGCCGCGGCCGAGCTTGACCGTGCAGCTATCGCCACGACGGTCGAGCAGATGCGCCGGCAGGCGGTTGTTCTCGCCTAGGAAGTTGGCGACGAAGGTGTTCACCGGCTTTTCGTAGAGCGTGCGCGGGTCTTCGATCTGCTGGATCTGGCCCTGATGGAACACCGCCACCCGATCAGACATGGTCAGCGCCTCGCCCTGATCGTGGGTGACGTACACCACGGTGACGCCGAGGCGTTCGTGCAGATGCTTGATCTCCATCTGCATCTGCTCGCGCAACTGCTTGTCCAGCGCGCCCAGGGGTTCGTCCATCAGCACCAGCTGCGGTTCGAACACCAGCGCCCGGGCCAGAGCCACGCGCTGTTGCTGGCCGCCGGAGAGCTGCGCCGGATAGCGGTTGCGAAAGCCCTCCAGCTGGACCATCGCCAGGGCGCGCTTGACCCGCTCCTTGATATCAGGCTTGGCCATGCCGCGGACGCTGAGCGGAAACGCCAGGTTCTCCGACACGGTCATGTGCGGAAACAGCGCGTAGTTCTGGAACACCATGCCCATGTCGCGCTTGTGCGGTGGCACGTTGTTGATCGCCCGGCCATCGAGGAGGATTTCTCCCGCCGTGGGCGTTTCGAAGCCAGCCAGCATCATCAGACTGGTGGTTTTGCCCGAGCCGGACGGCCCGAGCAGGGTGAGGAATTCGCCGCGGCGGATGTCCAGATTCAGATCCCTGACGATCAGCGACTCACCGTCATAGCTCTTCTGGATGCCGCGAAAGCTCACCAGGATATCGTTCGCCGTTGACTCGACCATGCTGCTGCACCTGCGTAACCGTTGAACCGTGGCCACAGCGTAGAAGCGCAGCGGCGGCGGAAAAATCGGTACAGCGGAGCGATTGGCCTAGGCGTGAGGGAGAGTCGCGTGTAGGGAACGCCCTACACGGCGGGTCGGTGGCTGGCGCTCAGACCAGCTTGTGTTCCATGGCGTAGCGCACCAGATCGGCCACCGAATGCGCCGCCAGCTTCTGCATCAGGCGGGCCTTGTGGGTGCTGA
>CAZKSE010000426.1:0-2071 GCA_964555305.1 uncultured Rhodobacter sp.
TCGACCCGCGCGGTCGAGGTCAAGCGCACCTTCAATCCGCGCACCCGGCCGATCACCCGGCCGTTGATGACGATGTCATCGGCCACAATCTCTCCGCGGATGGTCGCAGATTCGCCCACGGTCAGAAGATGCGCGCGGATGTCGCCGTCCACGACGCCTTCGATCACCACATCGCCTGTCGTGCGCAGGTTGCCGGTCACCGTCAGGTCCGACGACAGGACCGAGGCCGCCGGTTTGGCCTTGTTGGCGGATCCCAGATCCATGCCCGTGCGAGTCATCGACGGCGCCGGAGCTTCCGGTGCGCGCGCGCTCTCGGTCTTCGGCCCCTGTTCGTTGATGCGGCTCTTAGAAAACATTCTGGGCGGCCCTTATGTAGTTCATCGGGTTGATCGGTCGCCCGCCGACCCGAATCTCGTAGTGCAGATGCACGCCGGTCGAACGTCCGGTCGTTCCCATACCACCTAAGCGATCCCCGCGCGAGACCCTTTGCCCCACATTCACATCAATCGTGTGAAGATGCGCGTAGTAGGTTTCGATGCCGAAATCGTGCTGCACGATGACGAGATTCCCGTAGCCCCCCTGGCGTCCCGCAAAGCTGACCCGACCGGACCCGGTGGCGAGGATCGCAGTGCCCCGGGGTCCGGCCCAGTCGACCCCGTTATGCTGGCGTGGTCGCCCGGTGCGCGGATCGCGCCGGTTTCCGAAGCCCGAGGTGAAGCGGACGTTGGCGCGCAGGGGCATGGCGAAGGGGGTGCGCTGCGCGGCGATGCGAAAGGTGTTGATCTCTTCCAGCGCGGTCAGCACCGAATTGGCGCGGGCTTCGTCGCTGCCGGGGTCCAGCGTGCCCGAGGTCGAGACCGAGATCGGCATCAGCGAGGCCGAGCGCGTCTGATAGCCCGACCGCACCTGCTGAAGGATCCGCTCGGGCGGCAGACCCGCGTTGCGGAACATCCGGTCAAGCGGTGCAATCGCCTCTTCGACGGCTTCTTCAAGCTGGCTGAAGATGCGGTGGTTGCGGTCCTGGATCAGGCGGTATTCCATCGCCAGGTGCTGCGCCTGAAGATGCGCGTTCTCGGCCACGACGCTCATCGTTTCGCGTTCCTGGGCGGTATCGGCCAACGCGGCCATGAGGAAATCCAGCGTCTGTTCGAACTCGACCATCCGGGCGGTGGCGGCGCGCAGCTCGATATTGCTGTCTTCACGCTCGTATTCGATCAGCTGCGTGCGGGCGGTGTCGCGTTCACGGGTGCGTTCGCGCAGGGTGCGCTGAACGATCTCGATCCCGGATTCCAACTCGGCGCGTTTGCGTTCGGACGCCAGCAACATTCCCTGCATCGTGGCAACGCGGTCCATCGCCTCGCTGTAGCGATCGTGCGCGGCCTGTGCCTCGACCGCGCGCTGATCGCGCTCGGCTGCCAATTCGCCGAGACGGGTTTCAAAGAGTTGGCGCTCGCGGGCGACTTGTTCGCGGAACGATTCCGCGCCCAAAGCGTTGAATGCAACGATGGAGGTGGCGATCACCGTCCAGACAAGGAGCGCGGCTGCCCCGGCAAGGATGCCCGCCTGTGCCGTGGGTCGGAGCCGCACGAATCGCGTGCCGTAGTCGGAGCGCAAAAACAGGCGTTTTTCGGGCAGATAGCGGTCCAGGGCCGCGTTCAGGCGATCGGCTTGGTGTCTCAAGGGGTGTCCTGCGCGTTGTTGCCCTAAGTCGGGGCTTGTGCCCGCGCCTGCGCCTTGAGAAGCGTCTTTGCGCCTGGCTGCCCTCTTGTGGAATCTGCATTAACGGCGTGCCAAACCGGCTGCAACCGTTTTGGTTGTGGGTCAGCGCCTGCTTCCGCTGGATCCCCCGAAATGAGCGGGAAACCGCCGAGTTTTCCTTCATCTGGATGGGTTTGGGAGTGCATATCCCAGATATGGCGGTCGGTGCCGCCGGTGGGATGCTGGACAGAGGCCCGGTTCAACCAGCTTGCGATTGGGGGCGGAAGGCCGGACAGCGCGTTGGGTCGGTTTCGATCCTGCCGGCGCCGATGAGGTCGAGGCAATAGGGAACGGCAGCAAAAACCGCCTGGAG
>CAZKSE010000427.1:0-2069 GCA_964555305.1 uncultured Rhodobacter sp.
GAAAGCGTGTAGGCGGGAAACCGTCTCGGGGGTTCGAATCCCCCTCTCTCCGCCACTTTGGTATAAAACCGGGAACGCCGATTCCCGCCGATTTCCCTCCTTTGGTGGCTACCAGCGTCCTCAACAGGGTGCTTTTGCTGCCTTTGATGTAGATAGCATCGTCCGCAACCTCGACACGCTGGGCGAACGCCCGGACGTGTTCCCGCCGATAGCCGCCCTTTCCAAGCCGGAGACGGGTGCGAGCTTCGCCTGCCAGTTCCCGCACGGCCGCCCCTGTGAGGCCCTGATGTGCGGAGCTTTTCAGCATGGCCTCGGTCCTTTCGGCGTCGGCGCGTGCCTGATCGCGTAGCGCGGTAAGGCCCGCTATCCGCTCGCCAAGGGCGGCTTCGGCCGGGTCGAGCGAACCCGCCTCGATGGCGTGATAGAGCCGCTTGAGGCGCATGTCGGCCTCGGCCGCGCGCCGGTTCAACTCTGCGATATGCTGGCTGCGCCGCTCGACACCCTCCTGCCGGCGATCCAGAAGCGACGCGAGCACATCTTCGATCCGCTCGGGGTCGAGTAGCCTTTCCTCGATATGGCTGACCACGATGCGGTCGAGCTTGTCCATGGGGATCGCCCGACCCTTGCAGCCGGTTTCGCCCTGCCGCGCCCGGATCGAGCAGGCATAGTAGCGGTAGCGACCGTTCTTGCCTGTGCGCAGCGTCATCGCGCCCCCGCAGTTGCCGCAATGGCAAATGCCAGTCAGCAGGTTCGGGCCGCTGACGACGCGCGGCGGCGTCACCTTCGGGTTGTTGACCTTCAACCGATTCTGCACGACCTCGAATATCTCAAGGTCGATCAGCGGCGGCACGGGGACGGTGACGATTTCTTCCTCGGGCTTCACAACTCCCTTGTTGGATCGGCGATTGAAGCGATGCTCGCCGATATAGGTGCGCCGGGTCAGGACACGGTGAAGCTGGCCGATGCCCCAACGTCCGCCGTTGCGAGTGAACATGCGGTGCTTGTTCAGGTAACTGACGATGTTCTTTACGCCCATGGGGCCGGACGTGCCGTCGCCTTCCGATGCGAGACGGAAGATCAGCCGCACGGTGTCGGCATGGAGCGGGTCAATCTCCAGCTTCTTCTTCATCTTCGCGCCGCGCTGCTCGGCATCGACGACGCGGTAGCCGATGGGCGGCAGCGAGCCGTTCCAGAAGCCTTGCCGGGCGTTCTCCTTCAAGGCCCGCATGACGTGCTTGCCGTTTTCCTTCGACTGGTATTCGTCGAACAGCGCCATGATCTGCCGCATCATGACGTGCATGGGATCATCGCCCATTTCCTGTGTGATGGAGACCAGCTTGACGCCGTTCTTGGCGAGCTTCCTGACATTGAACTCCAGCTCGAAGTGATCGCGGAAGAAGCGAGAGAAGCTGTGAACGACCACCACGTCGAACGGTGCGGGCTTGCTGGTGCCGGCCTCGATCATCCGTTGAAACTCGGGGCGGCGGTCATTGGTGGCCGAAGCGCCAGCTTCCACGAAGGTTTCGACAAGCTGGTAGCCCCGCGAAGCGCAATAAGCCTCGCCCTGCTTGCGCTGGTCGGGGATCGACACGTCATGCTCGGCCTGCCGCGTGGTGGAGACGCGCAGGTAGAGTGCGGCGCGGAGCGCAACATGGGGACTTTGCATATTCATGACCGAACTCCTTCCGCCGTGCGGCGTTCTATCAGCGGCAATTCCAGCTCCACGCGGTCATGCAGCACCTTGGGCACGAGCTTCTGGCCCTCGCCGGGGTCCATGCGGATCAGGCCATAGCTCGCCATCTTCTTGAGGGTTCGGGACAGGTTGGGCTTCGCCCGTCCTGTGATCCGCGACAGTTCCTCCAGCGAACCGGGCGACTGCTCGTCGATGACGCGCAGCAACTCCCGGTTCCCGCTCGAAAGGAGCTGCGCGAAGGATTCCATGGACGTGAACCACACCTTCGGATCGTCGGGTGCGGGCTTTTCCTCGCCCTTGGCGATCCGCATGGTGCGGGCCTTCATCTCGTCGTAGTCGGCAATCCCGACTTTCAATGTGGTCATGTTACGCCTCG
>CAZKSE010000428.1:0-2065 GCA_964555305.1 uncultured Rhodobacter sp.
AAATCGCGCCATAACCACGCCATCGCGGCGTGATCGCCTTGTTCAGCGGCAACTCATTCATTTCACAATTGCGCATCTTCGTGCCGATATTTTTCATCCTCACCGGCAGATCTGCAAAATTCAGACGCTTGAGTGGTCCGAGCGCCATTCGGTGCATTCCCGCACAGATTGCGCCCTGATCCTGCCGGAACATGCCGCCGCGCAGCCCCGCGCTCAGTCGGTTACTGGCCCCCGGGAGCCCTCGACGCCCCAAGGCTCGGGCTGGCGGTCATAGCCGATATAGAGCGGATGCTTCGGATGCCCGGCCTTGCTCAGGCCCAGGTGAAAGAGCGGCCGGCCGGTCGCGCGCAAAAGCGCCTCCACCGCCGGGCCGCGATCCAGATGCGCCCCATGCGTGCCCCAGGCGCAGACGATCCGGTCGGCCCAGCCCGCGCTTTCCAGGATCGCCGCGTCATTGCCCGGCCCCACCGGATCAAGCGCCGCCCGCATCACCCGCGGGTCGGTCGCCCGGAAGGCAAAGATATTGCAGACCCGGAACGCCCCGAACCCCAGCGCCCGCGCCCGCCGCTCGCACCGCTCGACCGTGGGATCGTTCTGCACCTCAGTCGCGGTCGAGGGGTTGAGCATGACAAAAAGCGCCCGCCCGCGCCCCTCGTCCCAGACGCGGGTGAGCGTGTAGCGGTAGGCCATGCAGGGCGAATAGGTCGCGGTCGAAGCCGCGTCGCCCTTCAGATGCGCGCGCGTGATCATGCCCCCGCTTAGCCTGAACCCCGCCGGCGCAAAACCCCCGCCCCGCGCTGAATCCCCCCACCGCGGGATTTCGGCTTGCCTGAGCGCACCGCTTCGGGCTTCATCGGCGCGACAGGCAGGAGACAGGCATGGCCGAGGTCACGAATACCCGGCGCATCTGGGGCTGGTGGTGGTTCGACTGGGCCAACCAGCCCTACAACACGCTGCTGCTGACCTTCATCTTCGCGCCCTACTTCGCCGCCTCCGTCGCGCCCGACCCGGTGACCGGGCAGGCGATGTGGGGCTGGATGAACTTCCTCGCCGGGCTGCTGATCGCCGTCTGCGCCCCTGTCCTCGGCGCGATCGCCGACAGCACCGGCCCCAAACGCCCCTGGATCCTTTTCTGGTCGTCGCTCTACATCCTCGGCGCCTGGGCGCTCTGGTGGGCAGTGCCGGGCGCCGATCCCGCGCTCCTGATCTGGGTGCTGGTCTTCTTCGCCATCGGCATGATCGGGCTGGAATACGGGATCATCTTTACCAACGCGATCCTGCCCACCCTGGGTTCGCGCGACGAGATCGGGCGCATCTCGGGCTCGGGCTGGGCGTTCGGCTATGTCGGCGGGCTGGTGGCGCTGATCCTCATGCTCCTCTTCCTGGCCGAGAACGAGGCCGGCGTGACCCTCATCGGCATTGCCCCGATCCTCGGCCTCGATCCCGACCTGCGCGAGGGAACGCGCGCCGTCGGCCCCTTCACCGCGCTCTGGTATCTGGTCTTCGTGATCCCGTTCTTCCTATGGGTGAAGGAGCCCCCGAGACAGGCGCCCTTCGACACCGCCGTCGTCCGCCGCGCCCTGTCGGAACTGGGCACGACCCTGCGCCGCCTGCCCCGCCATCGCAGCCTACTGGCTTATCTGGGATCCTCGACCTTCTACCGCGACGGGTTGAACGGGATCTATGCCTTCGGCGGGATCTACGCGGCGGGGGTGCTGGGCTGGTCGATCGTCCAGATCGGCGTGTTCGGCATCCTGGCGGCGACGGTGGGGGCGGCCGGCTGCTGGGTCGGCGGGCGTGCCGACCGGCGCTGGGGCCCGAAGCCCGTGATCATCACCTGCATCCTGGTCCTGATCTTCGTCTGTTGCATCATCGTCTCGACCGACCGCACCATGGTCCTGTTCCTGCCGGTCGACACCGGATCCTCCACGCCCGACATCGTCTTCTACCTTTGCGGTTGCCTGATCGGCGCGGCGGGGGGCGCGGTGCAGGCCGCGTCGCGCACGATGATGGTGCGCCAGGCCAACCCTGAGCGCATGACCGAGGCGTTCGGCCTTTACGCCCT
>CAZKSE010000429.1:0-2051 GCA_964555305.1 uncultured Rhodobacter sp.
CGCGGTGGTCTGGATCCATGATTACAACCTTTGGCTTGTTCCGGGCTATCTGCGCCAGATGCGAAAGGATGTGCGCATCGCGTTCTTCCATCACACGCCCTTTCCGGCCGCCGATGTCTTCAACGTATTGCCCTGGCGTCGCGAGATCGTCGAAAGCCTGCTTGCCTGCGACGAGGTGGGCTTTCATATCCCCCGCTACGCCGCCAATTTCGTCGCGGTCGCCCATAGCCTGACGGATGCCGAAGTGATCGAGCGTCGTCGCGTCGATGCCGAGATGATCGCCGAAGGAACCGCGCTGACGGAACGAAGCGTGCCGACGCGGATGGCCTGGAAGGGCAGGGAGGTCGGGCTACGCGTTGCACCCGTCGGCGTGGATGTGGACTTCATCGAATCCCGCGCCCACCGCGCCGAGACCACCGCACAGGCCGCCGCGATCCGTGAGGGGCTGGGCGGGGCGCAACTGATCCTGTCGGTTGGACGGACAGACTACACCAAGGGCGGGGTTGATCAGCTTCTGTCGCTCGAACGCGTGCTTGAGGCAAATCCCGCGCTGATGGGCAAGGTGCGTCTGATGCATGTATCGGTCAGTGCGAACCGCAACATGACCGCCTACGAGGAAGTCCAGAACGAGATCGAACAGACCGCCGGCCGGATCAATGGCCGCTTTGGAACGCTCAACTGGCAGCCCATCGCGCTGATCTCCCGTGCGATCCCGTTCGATGAATTGGTGGCCTACTACCGTGCCGCCGACGTCGCATGGATCACCCCTTTGGCGGACGGCATGAACCTGGTTGCCAAGGAATTCGTCGCCGCGCGGGTCGACGGCGATGGCGTCCTGGTCCTATCCGAATTCGCCGGCGCCGCGGTCGAGATGCAGGAAGCCGTGATAACCAACCCCTTTTCGCACCGCTCAATGGACCAGGCGATCCTAACTGCGCTTTCCATGGGGCCGGGCGAACGGCAAGGGCGAATGCAGGCTCTCCGAGCCGCGATCGCCCGAAACGACATTCGAGAGTGGGCGCGAAACGTCATCACCGTGCCCCAGCCCGGTTACAGCGCCCCCCAAGATGACCCAGCGGATCGCGCGGCCTAAAGTGAAGCTTTTTGGTAAAGCCCGAGTAGATGAGTTTTTCTTGTTAGCTGCGAGACTTCGGTTCGGCGGGAGCCGGCATCACGGCATGCGAATTGCGTCGCGACAAAGCTGGTTCAGTCAAAGTTGATCGACAGAGGTAGTGCCAAGCGTTAGCAGGGGACTTCTTGGTTCCTCAAGTTGTCCACGAAGCGTTTCATGATGAAGATCTTGCACCTGCTCGGCTTTCTGGCGATCCTGGCACTGGCAGCTTGCGCGTCAAACCCTTTGTCGGAGCCGGGCGACCGTGATAGCACCGAAGTTACCGCTCTTCGACATGCAATTCTCGCTTTAGGTGATGGAATTGACCCTGAGGAGGCCGAGCGCGCCGCCAGGATCGCCTCAACCCACACCCGACACCTCGCCAGGGAGTACCGTTTCACCGACCCGCCACTGATCCATAACGCCAAGGTGCACATGGGCCTGCGCGACCGGGGTCTCTGTTATCACTGGGCCGAGGACATCGAGGCCCGCTTGCAGCAAGAGGAGTTCCGAACACTTGAACTGCACCGCGCGATCTCTCCGGAGACCTTGGTTCGGTTGGAGCACAGCACCACGATCATCAGCCGAAAGGGCGACAGCCTTTTCGACGGCGTGCTTCTCGATCCTTGGCGGGCTGGAGGGACGCTGTTCTGGATTAAGGTCCGTGACGACGCCAGTTACGACTGGCGACCGAAATCCGAGGTGCTGGCAACGCGCCTGCAATCTACCGAGACAAGAGAGCAGCTTCTTTCGGTATCTCCCTGAGTTCCACTCCAGCTAAACGGCAAGGCCAAAGGTCGTCAATCCTGGCCAAGGATCACGCCAAGAAAAATCTGAAAATCTGACGGAATGGATGTTCGGATGGTACCGCCTCCCCGGCTCGAACGGGGGACCTCTAGATCCACAATCTAGCGCTCTAACCAACTGAGCTAAGGCGGCA
>CAZKSE010000430.1:0-2047 GCA_964555305.1 uncultured Rhodobacter sp.
CTCAACCGCCACCGGCGGGCTCGCCACGATCGGGTCGCGGTATTCAGGCCGATCGGGGCAGGCACGGTAGGAAAAGGGCTGAAGCCCCTCGAAGAAGAACCCCGCCTCGGCGCGCTCGGCGGCAAGTCCGAACGTGCAGGCGATCAGGGCGGGAAGCAGAGTGCGAAGTCGGTTCATGTCTCGTCGTCCTTTCGTGTTACGGCATATCGACGATTTCGGGATGAATGTCGTCGCGCAGACCGGTTGCGCCGCAACGCATGATCGAGTGCAGCCAGATGGGTGCGGCGAAGACGATGCCGCTGACAAGCTCCTCGGTCTCGACCGTTCGCGCGAAGATATCGCGCAGGGCCGCATTGAGTGAAACGACCACCGAGCCCACGTATGGCGTGGTGTCGATCGTCCGACCGCCGACAGCGAGCGATCCGGACATCGCGCGGGCGATCATGTCCTCGTCCCGCAGCTCGATCCGTCCGCCATCGACGGTCTCGGTTTCGACAGTGGAGAACTCCGCCCAGCCATAAACGGCGGTCCAGCTGAAGATGTCGCGCCCCTCGGCGTCGAGCAGCGTGACATGCGTCTCGCCGGCGCCAATGGTCACGTAAGCCAGAAGCGGTGACCCTTCCAGCTTCGCGCGCATGAGCGGCTCGCCGGGGCCATCGAAGATCCGGATGCCCTCGCCGCTCGCGGGGGTGGGGAGCGACGTGACCTCATGCATTGCCAAGTCCGATCTTTGCCAACACGCCTGACTTCTTCCTCTGAGGCGTCGTGAAACCTTGTTCCGCCCGAGCCCGGGCAAGCTTCTCATGCGCCTCCGCGACCCGCTTCACCATCGCCGGGGTCTCGAAGCCGAAATCGACCGCGCGCCGCTCAGCGGCATGTCCGCGTGCCGAGCGACGGCGGCCGACGAGCCTCGCGCGCAGGTAGCGCAGAATGGAGTCGGCCGGCACGCCCTTCCGATCGAAGAGGAAGAGCACGATCATGGCCGCCAGGGCCAGCAGGATGGTCCAGATCCGGACATACAGGATCACAGCAAGCAGGAGCACGATCAACCGGCCATCGAAGAAGAGAAGCTTCGGTTGCTTGTGGGTCTCGCGCCAGTAAAGAGGCGTTCCGAAATACATCGCTCACTCCTCGATCGCGCCGATACCGCCGATGCGCAGGGCATCCTGGCGGGAAATGATCCCTTTGCGGTAGTAGCGCCGCGAGACGTCGCGCAGGCACATGCGCAGATCCTCGGGCCCGGAATCGCCGGCGGGCTCGGCCACCTCGTGATTGAGGATCGCCGGCCAGTCGCCGATCGGCCGCGACAGGAGCTTCTCGCGCACCCGGTCGGTGAAGCGCAGATATTCCCGCAGCGGCACCCGGCCGGGACGGTCGGCCCGCGGCACGAGATGCTGCACCATCAGGAAGCGCATCGCCGAGATCAGGTCGTAGGCCCGCGACTCCCGCTCGCTGCCGGGGAAGGTGGTGAGCAGGCGGCGGATGGTCGCGGAGACCGAGTCCGAATGCGTGGTCGTGTAGACCAAGTGGCCGGTCAGCGAGGCCTCCATGGAGGCGCTGATCGTCTCGAAATCGCGCGCCTCACCCACGTTGATGATGTTGGGCTTGCGGCGCAGCGCCGAATGCACGCCATCGGCGAAGGAGCGGATGTGCCGGCCGACCTCGGACTGACCGATGATCGAGGGCGAGCCGTCCATGCGGCTGGTCACGTCGCGGAACGTGTATTCGATCGGCGCCTGGACATCGACGATCTTCACTGGCCGGATCGAGTTCTCGAGATGGTAGCGGGTCACCGCGGCCATGGTCGTCGACTTGCCAGAACCGGTTGCCCCGGCGATCACGACGATCCCGTCCTTTGGCGTCAGCGCCTCGATCTCGCTGTCGTCGATCTGGACCATCTCCAGGTCGGGCGTTTGCGAGGGCAGGGCGCGCATGGTGATCTCGACGCCCTGGCCGTCCCGGCCGAAGATGCCGGTCGCGTTCACACGGAAGCGCTGCCGGCCGCCATCGGGCAGGTTCAGCTCGTAGGAATAGTCGAGGACGTTCT
>CAZKSE010000431.1:0-2035 GCA_964555305.1 uncultured Rhodobacter sp.
CTGCGCAATGCCCTCGACGATGTCGATGGCTCCATCGCCCAGGACACCGCCGAGATGTTCGGCCCCCCGGGCCGGGCGATATTGGCACAGCTCCGCCGATCATACTCCCTTCACGGAAGGACGTAACCCGGGATGTCTCTCGCCGAACTGATCTGCCCTGCGGGCACCCCGGCCGCATTGAGAACCGCCGTCGATGCCGGAGCCGACGCGGTCTATTGCGGGTTCAACAATGCGACCAACGCGCGGAATTTTCCGGGACTGAACTTTACGCCGGACGAATTGACCAACGCTGTCGCCTATGCCCACGCGCGCGGAACGAAGGTGCTGCTGGCCCTCAACACCTATCCGCCAGCCGGCAAGTTCGATCTGTGGCGAGATGCAGCCGATCTGGGGGCGCGCATCGGGGTCGATGCCTTTATCGTCGCCGACATGGGCGTGGCCAATTACATCCGGTGCACGCATCCGCACATGCGGCTGCATCTGTCGGTGCAGGCGGCCGCCTCCTCGCCCGAAGCGATCCGGTACTACTGCGAGAGTTTCGGCGTGAAGCGCGTGGTTCTTCCGCGCATCCTGACGATCCCCGAAATCCGACAGATCCGAAAGGAGATCCCTTGCGAGATCGAGACCTTCATCTTCGGAAACCACGGATTGATGGTCGAGGGACGGTGCAGCCTCACCAACTACCTGACCGGCCAATCGACCAATATGGATGGCGTGTGTTCGCCCGCCTCCGACGTCGAATATCTGCGCGCGGCGGATGGGTCGATGTCGTCCCGGCTGGCAGGCTTCACGATCGACAAGTTCTCCGCGGACGAGATGGCCGGCTATCCCACGATCTGCAAGGGGCGCTACAAGGCACCGCACCGTCCAGACGGCTACTACGCCTTCGAGGAGCCGGTCAGCCTGAACCTCTCGCGGCTCTTGCCTGACCTGATCGATGCCGGCGTGCATGCGTTCAAGATCGAGGGAAGGCAGCGTTCGAAAAGCTATGTGCGAAACGTGGTCTCGGCGTTTCGTCAGGCGGTCGATGACATCCGCGCCGGACGGGCCCCGAATGTCGCCGATCTTGTCGCCTTGACCGAAGGACAGAAACAGACGCAGGGCGCGTTCGAAACCAAGAAATGGCGGTGAGGACCATGACCAGACTGACTCTTGGGCCCATCGCCTACCATTGGTCCGCAGAGAAAAGGCGCGACTTCTATGCCCGCATCGCGGACGAGGCGCCCGTTGACGAGGTTTATCTGGGCGAGGTCATCTGTTCCAAGCGCGCGCCGTTCCATGAGGCGGATCTGCCCACGACCATCGAGCGGCTTGAGCGGGCGGGCAAGACGGTGATCCTGTCGACGCTGGCCGAAGTGATGCTCACGCGTGAGCGGAAGGCCACTGCGGATCTGGCGGCGATGGAGGCACCTGAAATCGAGATCAACAACGCTGCCGGGCTTCTCGCCCGTGGCAAGCGCCCGCACCGGATCGGCCCCTTCATGAATGCCTACAACGAGGCGACGATCGCCTGGATGGCCGGTCAGGGAGCGACGCATGTATGCCTGCCCACGGAACTGCCAGGCCCGGCCATCGCGATCGCGGCGCGGTCGGCTCGTGCTCTCGGACTGGGGGTTGAGGTGCAGGTGTTCGGACGCGCCTCGCTCGCCGTATCGGCGCGGTGCTATCATGCCCGCGCCCATGGCCGCACCAAGGACAACTGCCAATTCGTCTGCGAGGCCGATCCAGACGGCATGCCCCTGCGCACGCGGGATGACGCGCCCGTCCTGCGCGTGAACGGCATCCAGACCCAATCCGAAAGCTACGTCAATCTTATGCCGGAGTCCGGTCGGCTGGTAGCCGATGGCGTCACGCATTTGCGCCTGATGCCTCAGGGTGTGGACATGGTCGCAGTCTCGGCGCTGTTCCGTTCGGTGCTGGAAGGTGGAACGCTCCTGGATGAAGCGGACGAACGATTGAGAAAGCTCTTAGTGCAGACCTCCTTCAGCAACGGCTTCTACTACGGGCAGGCGGGATATCGCCGGATCAGCAATTC
>CAZKSE010000432.1:0-2033 GCA_964555305.1 uncultured Rhodobacter sp.
TCAGTGCCCGATGCCGATCCCGGTGGGCTTCAGCAGCATCCACAGCGCCATGCCGATCATCATCAGGTTCTCGGTGAGCGACACGAAGCCCAGGGGCACCTTGCTATCGCCGCCGACGCAGGCGCATTTCAGCTCGCGCCGGTCGATATAGACCGCCTTGAAGACTGAGATCGCCCCGATGGTGCCGATAAAGAGCGCGACCGGGATCGAGAGCCACATCAGCGCGCCCGCGACCATCAGCACGCCCGCCAGCCCCTCGGCGAAGGGGTAGACATAGCCGTAGCGCACCCAGCGCTGCGCCAGCAGATCGTAGTTGAGGAACATCGTCGCGAAGCTCTCGATGTCCTTGAGCTTCTGGAGCGCGAGCAGACACATCGAGATTGCGATGAACCATTCGGCCGCCGCCACGGTGAAGAGGCTGCCATGGGTTGCCCAACTCACGGCCAGCGCCATCGCCGCGCCCATGGCGAAGAGCGCGATGACCGGCGCGTAGCTGACGGCGTCGTCGTCCTTCACCTCCTTGCCGAGGAAGCGCAGCAGATCCTCGTAGCCGCCGATGCGCTTGCCGTCGATGAAGACCTGCGGCGTCATGTCGACATCGTGGCGGGCCTTGAAGGCGTCGATCTCTTCGCGCGAGGTCAGCTTGTGATCCTCGACCGCGAAGCCCTCGCGCTTGAGAAGGTCGAGGGTCTTGAGGCCGTAGGGGCAGATGTGATCGGCCGTCTCCATCCGGTGAAGTTCGGCGCGGCGGGGGGCGCCATCGGGCATGTCGGTCTCCTTTCGGGCTGGAGGGGGCGGGTTGTCCTGGCGGTTGCGGCGGAGCCACAGGGCGGCTCCGCGCGCCGGCGGCACCCGTCAGTGGCCGCGCTCGGCGAGCCAGCCGCGCATCATCTCGATCTCGGCTTCCTGCGCTTCGATGACCTCCTCGGCCAGCGCCCGCACCTCGGGGTCGCTGCCGTGCTCGAGCACGATGCGCGCCATGTCGATCGCGCCCTGGTGATGCGGGATCATGCCGAGCATGAAGTCGATATCCGCGTCGCCGGTATAGTCGATGTCCATGCCCTCGTGCATCGCCGCATTGGCCTCCATGAAGGCGCGGGTCGAGGGCGCGGCATCCTCGGGGATCGCGCCGTGGTCTGCGTGTTCCGCGCCATGCATCGCGCCGTGGTCACCGTGCCCGCCACGAGCGTCGTGCGAACTGGCCCAGGACGCCGCGCCCCAGCTTCCGAGGCCCAGTGCCAGCGTTGCCGCCAGGATCGCCGTCGTTGATGTCTTCATTTTCGTCACCTTTATGATTGTCTGGTTGTCTTTCTCGCTCTGTCCGTCATTCGGCGGGCACGACCTCGAACCCGGCCGCACGGATCGCGCCGATGACACGCTCTGCATCCGCCGCGCCGGTGACCTCCACACGTCCGCGAGCACGATCGGCCGCAACCTCGACCTGCGGCGCTGCACCCTTGACGGCGCGCGCCACGGCAGCCTCGCAACGGCCGCAAGTCATCCCCTTCACGTTCAGTTCCATCTCGTTCTCCAAGGCTCTGATTTGCTGGACATGGGGCCTCCAGTTACTGGAAGGTCAAGGCTTTCGGCCAGGGAAATGATCTCCCTTCCGTAATGCGACCGCCGATGCGGCCGGCCGAACGAATCGTGGTCGGTCATGGTGGGAAGAAAGTGTCACTTGATCAGGTATTTGATCAGCGCGGCGATCGCGAGGACGACCAGCGCGAGGATGAGGATCGACCAGATCCAGTGCAATCCCATGGTCCATCCGTTCATCATTCCATTCATCATCGTCGGTTCCTTTCGGGTGTGGAGGCTGCCGGCGAAAGAGCCGCCGGCAGCCGGGTAGATCCGCGTCAGTCGATCTGGCGGAAGAGACCCGGGTAGCGGTTGAAGGCGAGGCGCTGAACGAGCGAGCCGTCCACCGTAACGATCTCGGCGACGATGCTGCCATCCTCGGCCTCGGTGATCTCGCCGGTCTCGAGGCGCGAGTTGCGGTGGCGTTCGAGGAGATGCGACAGGAAGGCCTCGAC
>CAZKSE010000433.1:0-409 GCA_964555305.1 uncultured Rhodobacter sp.
ACGACTTCTTTCAGGAGGTGCTGTCGCAGTTCGACACGCAGGCCGACGAGTTCGCCCCCCAGCGCGTGCAGGACGAGCTGATCGGCCAAATGTCCGAACTGCTCGGCATCGACTACGACGTACTGGCGCTCGACCTCACCGAATCCGAAAGCCGCCATCGCGCCCTGGTCAGCGATCCGACCCCACCAACGGCACCCCCCACGCTGCCTGAGCCTGACACCATGGCACGCCCGCCCGCGGCGCCGGCCCCATCGGCCCCGACGCCGGCAACCACACCTGGGTCGCGCGAGCGCGAGGGCGGCTCAGGGTCGGACGGCTCACCCGCAGGAAGCCCCATGGCTGCTCCTGGTGATCGGCTGCAGGGGCACATCGTTTCGCCCGCACCTACGACGGAGCGGCTGCAATCCAT
>CAZKSE010000433.1:465-2025 GCA_964555305.1 uncultured Rhodobacter sp.
GGGGGATGCGCTGCCCGATTTCTCGGCCAACGTCTTGCAGTCCATTCCCGTCCAAGCAGGCGGTCTCTACCCGATTTCCGACGTCTGGCACATCGACGCGAGCCTGGACACGCCCGAGCGCCTGCGCATCCACGTCGCGCAGTTCGCCCGCGAGATCGCGGGCGAGGCTCGCCTGGACGAGTGCATCGATGACCGTCCAGACGGCATCGGTTTCGCCTGCCGTGCCCACGCCCAAGACCTGGAGCCGCTGGGCCGTGCCGTCCTGGCGCTGCTGGCATGCATGGCCGGTCAGCAGCCCGCCGACGTCGGCTTGGATAACAGGCAATTCGTCATCGACCTGTCGGCGTTGCTGCACGGACAAGGCGACGCAACCCGGCGACTGAGCGACACCGCACTGGTCAAGCTGTTCCGGCTGCTGCGGCTGGCCCGCCGTCTGCTCGACCTGGACGCCGGCGCTGCGGACCCTGGAACGTGACCGAGGGAGACCAGCATGTCCGCACCACACCCACTCAACCAGGCCGTCATCGCCCAGGCCCTCTATGACCTGCGCAATGGGCAACTGCGCCGCTGCAAGCTGATGGGGTTTGGCGAGGAAGAGCTGGACGCCCTCAAGCATCCCGCGCTGATCAGCGTGCTGGCCAACGCCAACGTCTCGTGGTGCTCGGTGACGGTCAACCGCGAAGTGCTCCGGCGTCTGCTCAGGCAGGCGCAGGATGTGGAGAAGGAGATCGCCACGGTCGATCGCATGCTGCGCCTCGGCGCGAGCACCGAAATGGTCAGCCGCTTCTACGGCCTGACCCACCAGGAAGTGGCGCTTCGCCGCGAAATCCTCGGCCTGCCCAAGCGCAAGGGTCGCCATCCCGTGCTGGACGAGAAGCAGGACACGGAGCTGTGGCGGCAATGGAAGGCCGTGACCAGCAGCAGGAACGTCGATCTCGAAGACGAAACCTCCATCCTCGATGCCGCCATGGACCTCGCCGAAGGCATGTCGCTGCCTCTGTCGGTGGTCTGGGCTTCGATCAAGAGCTGGGTCGATCAAGGATTGGGTTAACCATGGCCGTGGACGACACCGCACCACGTCGTGGCCCCATCGCACTCGCAGACCTGTTCGACGCTGCGCTGAAAGACCTTGTGCCCAAGCCCAACGCCGACGCGCCCCCGCCCACACCTACACCTGTCGCGATGCCCACTGGTCCGGCGTCTGGCGATGCCTTCCTGTTCAGCGGCAACCGGCACGAGACCGTACCGCGACGGCTGTTCCTCGACCGCCGCCTGACGCCGCTGGAGCGCAATGCCTGGCAGGTCTTCCGGCTGATGCTCAACGACGATGGCGTGACGGCGTTCCCGACGTATGAACAGCTTCGGCCCTGGCTGGCGTCGATGCCCTGCGCCGGGCAAGCCTCGCACGAAACCGTGGCGCGAGCACTGACGCTGCTGCGGCTGACTCGATGGCTGAGCCTGGTGCGGCGACGGCGCGACGCCAAGACCGGCCGCATCCTCGGCAACCTCTATGTCCTGCACGACGAGCCGCTGACCCCCTTTGAAGCGATGCAGCTCGAC
>CAZKSE010000434.1:0-2023 GCA_964555305.1 uncultured Rhodobacter sp.
CGCCGCGCACCGATATTCTCGACCGCCTCGTTGACCTCGGCGGCGATGCGGGCCAAAGCCGCGATCCCGTCCTCGGTGAAGCGGACTGTCAGCTGCTCGGTCCCCATCAGCGCAGTATATTGCAGCGTCAGCGCGTTGTCGGTCTCGGTCAGGATGCGGATGAAATCCCCCTCGGTCAGCGCGCGCAACTCCACCCGGATAGGCAGCCGGCCCTGAAGTTCCGGCAACAGGTCCGAGGGCTTGGCGACATGGAACGCGCCCGAGGCGATGAACAGGATATGGTCGGTCTTCACCGGACCATATTTCGTGGAGACGGTCGTGCCTTCGATCAGCGGCAGCAGGTCGCGCTGCACCCCCTCGCGGCTGACATCGGCCCCGCGCGTCTCGGCCCGGGCGCAGACCTTGTCGATCTCATCGAGGAAAACGATGCCGTTCTGCTCTACCGAGTCCAGCGCTGCCGCCTTCACCGTCTCGTCGTCCAGAAGTTTGTCGGCCTCCTCGCTGACCAGGATATCGTGGCTTTCCGAGACGGTCATCCGCTTGCGCTGCGTCCGCCCGCCAAAGGCCTTGCCGAAGATGTCGCCCAGGTTCATCCCGCCGCCCTGCGGCATCCCCGGAATCTCCATCATCGGCAGCGCCGGCCCCGGATCGGCCACCTCGATCTCGATGATCGTGTCGTCCAGTTCACCCGCGCGCAGCTTCTTGCGGAACAGATCGCGCGTGCCCGCCCGGGCGTCGGTCCCGGCGATGGCATCCAGCACCCGTTCCTCAGCATTGGCCTGGGCACGCGTTTTCACGTCCTCGCGCATCTGTTCGCGCGTCATGGCAATGGCGGCGTCGGCCAGATCGCGGATGATCTGCTCGACATCGCGGCCGACATAGCCCACCTCGGTGAACTTCGTGGCCTCGACCTTCAGGAACGGCGCCCTGGCAAGCTTCGCCAACCGGCGGCTGATCTCGGTCTTGCCGACGCCCGTGGGGCCGATCATCAGAATGTTCTTCGGATAGACCTCTTCGCGCAGGCCGGGGTCCAGCTGCTTGCGCCGCCAGCGGTTGCGCAGCGCCACGGCGACGGCGCGCTTGGCCGGCGCCTGTCCGATGATGAAGCGATCAAGCTCGGAGACGATCTCGCGGGGGGTCAGGTCAGTCATTTACGGATGCTTTCCACAGTCAGGTTGCCGTTGGTGTAGACACAGATTTCGGCGGCGATGGCCATCGCCTTGCGGGCGACCTCTTCGGCGGATTGGTCAGTTTCCATCAGCCCGCGCGCGGCGGCCAGTGCGAAATTCCCGCCCGAGCCGATGGCCGTCACGTCGTGTTCGGGTTCCAGCACGTCGCCCGCGCCGGTGATGACGTAGAGATCCGCCCCGTCCGTCACGATCAGCATGGCCTCAAGGTTGCGCAGATACTTGTCGGTGCGCCAGTCCTTGGCGAGTTCGACGCAGGCGCGCGCCAACTGCCCTGGGGTGGCTTCGAGCTTCTTCTCCAGCCGCTCCAGAAGCGTAAAAGCGTCGGCCGTCGATCCGGCGAAGCCCGCGACGACCTCACGGCCCTCCTTGCCCAGCCGCCGCACCTTGCGCGCCGAGCCCTTGATGACGGTCTGGCCCAGGCTCACCTGCCCGTCGCCCGCGACCACCACCTCGCCGCCGCGGCGTACTGCCAGGATCGTGGTACCGTGCCAGCCGGGAAAGTCGTCTCTCGCCATTCGATGCCCTTCCATTCAGGTTTGGCCCTATATGGCGGCGGGTCTGCAAAAGGACAACCCGACCCCACTGGCAGGCACCAGGTACGGGCGCTAAGGTGCGCCCATGACGGCCATTCACCTGCCCGACCCGGATGCAACCGACCGCCTGGCGCGTGCCCTGGCCCCGCGCCTGCGCGCCGGGGACGTGCTGCTGCTTGAAGGCCCGATCGGCGCGGGGAAGACGCATTTCGCCCGCGCGCTGATCCAGACGCTGCTGCCGGTGCCCGAGGATGTCCCCTCCCCCACCTTCACGCTCGTGCAGATCTATGACGGCCCGGG
>CAZKSE010000435.1:0-2007 GCA_964555305.1 uncultured Rhodobacter sp.
CGGTGGCGCCGCTCACGCCGCGACCCGCCGCGAATCGCTGGCCGCCAGCGGGAAGACCTTGGCGGGATTGAGCAACCAGCGCGGGTCGAAAACGTCCTTGACGCGCATCTGCGCCTCCAGATCGGCGGGTTCGTATTGCACCGTCATCAGATCGCGCTTTTCCACCCCCACGCCATGCTCGCCGGTCAGGCAGCCGCCCACCTCCACGCAGAGCTTCAGGATTTCCGCCCCGAACGCTTCGCATTTCTCCAGATCGCCGGGCTTGTTGGCGTCGAACAGGATCAGCGGATGCATGTTGCCGTCGCCCGCGTGGAACACATTCGCCACCCGCAGGCCGAACGCGTCGGACATCTCGCCGATGCGTTTCAGCACCAGCGGCAGCGACGAGACCGGGATCGTCCCGTCAAGGCACATGTAGTCGCCCAGCTGCCCCATGGCCCCGAAGGCCGACTTCCGCCCCAGCCAGATCCGCGCCGACTCGCCCTCCGAGCGGCTTTCGCGGAACTCGACCGGGTCGTGCCGCGCCGCGATCTGCCGGATCAGGCCCAGCTGCTCGTCGATCTCCGCCGCGCTGCCCTCGACCTCGACGATCAGCAGCGCCTCGCAATCCGGGTAGCCGGCCTTGGCGAAATCCTCGGTGGCGCGGATGCAGGGGCGGTCCATGAACTCGATCGCCACCGGCAGGACGCCGGCCTTGATGATGTCCGACACGCACGCCCCCGCGACCTCGTTCGACGCAAAGCCGATCAGCACCGGCCGCGCCCCCTCGGGCTTCGGCAGGATCCGCAGCCAGGCCTCGGTCACCACACCCAGCTGCCCTTCCGAGCCGCAGACGACGCCCAACAGGTCCAGCCCGCCCGCATCCATGAACGGCCCGCCCAGCTCGACCACGGTGCCGTCCATCAGCACCATCGTCACCCCCAGCAGGTTGTTCGTCGTCACCCCGTATTTCAGGCAATGCGCGCCGCCCGAATTCATCGCGATATTCCCGGCGATGGCGCAGGCGAGCTGGCTCGACGGGTCGGGCGCATAGAAGAAGCCGTCGCCTTCGACCGCCTGGGTGACGGCCAGGTTGGTGATGCCCGCCTGCACCCGGATCGCGCGGTTCTCCAGATCGATATCCAGCACCTCGCGCAGCCGCGCCACGCCCAGGATCACGCAATCGGCCGTCGGCATCGCGCCCCCCGCCAGCGACGTGCCCGAGCCGCGCGGCACCACCGGCACCCCCTCGGCATGGCAGAGCGCCAGCACGGCGGCGACTTCTTCGGTGGTCTGGGGCAGGACCGCGGCCAGGGGCGGGCAGCGATAGGCGGTCAGCGCGTCGCATTCATAGGCGCGGGTTTCCATCGGGTCGTGGATCACGGCGTCAGAGGGCAGCACCGCCTGAAGCTGCGCGACGATCCGGTCGCGCCGGGCCATGACGGCGGCATTCGGCTCGGGCATCTGCATGGCGGTCCTCCCTGTCGGCAGAAGGTAGGCGCGCGGGCTCGCCCGGTCCAGCCCTGATCGGCCCGACCCCGTTCGCGCGGCGTTCAGCCCGCGCGCCGGCTGGCCCAGTCGGCGACCGCCTTGCCGAAGGCGGCGAAAAGCGGGCGCGACACCGGATCGCGCGCGGCATTCCATTCCGGGTGCCACTGCACGGCCAGCGAGAAGCCGGGCGCGTCGCGGACATAGATCGCCTCGGGCGTGCCGTCGGGGGCATGGCCATCGATGACGATGCGCGCGCCGGCGTCCTTGATCCCCTGGCCGTGCAGCGAATTGGTCATCACCTCGGGCGCGCCGAGAAGCTGGTGAAAGATCCCGCCCTCGGTAAAGCGGACCGAATGGCGCAGCGCGAACTTCTCCTCCAGCGTGCCGTCCGGGGGCATGCGGTGGTTCATGCGGCCGGGCAGGTCGCGGATCTCGGGGTGCAGCGTGCCGCCGAGGGCCACGTTGACCTCCTGAAAGCCGCGGCAGACACCGAAAAAGGGCTGGCCGCGCTCCACGCAGGCGCGCACCAGCGGCAGC
>CAZKSE010000436.1:0-2003 GCA_964555305.1 uncultured Rhodobacter sp.
GCGTGGACTGGGCGACAAGGGCCAGCAGACGATCCAGAAGGTCGCGCGCGCAGCCGAAGCGCCGCTTCTGCAAGGTGCGGCCATCGCGCTGCGCGACGGGTTGATTTCAGGGCGCGCCGCCGGGGCACTCAGGGGTTTCATCGAGAACATGGCGCGCTGGCACAAGGCCGTGCTCGATGGCGCGAACCACATCGAACTCGCCGAACAGATCCTGGACGAGTCCGGCTACACGGCGATGTGGCAGAACGACAAGACGCCCGAGGCGCAGGGGCGGCTGGAGAACCTCAAGGAACTGGTGAAGGCGCTGGAGGAATTCGAGAACCTGCAGGGCTTCCTCGAACATGTCGCGCTGATCATGGACAACGAGAGCGAGGACACGACCGAAAAGGTCACGATCATGACGCTTCACGCCGCCAAGGGGCTGGAATTCCCCGTGGTCTTTCTTCCGGGATGGGAGGACGGTCTGTTCCCGTCACAGCGCAGCATGGACGAACAAGGCCGCAAGGGGCTCGAGGAGGAGCGTCGCCTGGCCTATGTCGGCATCACCCGGGCCGAACGGCTGTGCACGATCTCCTTCGCCGCCAACCGCCGGGTTTATGGGCAATGGCAGAGCCAGCTCCCCTCACGCTTCATCGACGAATTACCGTCCGATCATGTCGAGGTGTTGACGCCCCCCGGCCTTTACGGCGGCGGTTATGGAGCGGCAGGAATGCGGCCAGGGATGCCGGTCGAGTCCGGGCTCGAGGATCGCGCGGCGCGGGCGGATGTCTATAACTCTCCGGGCTGGAAGCGCCTGCAGACTCGTGCCGCGACCATCACCCAGCGCGCGCCCAGCCAGCCCGCCGGCACCGATGTGACCTTTCACCCGGGCGAACGGGTGATGCACGCGCGCTTCGGGACCGGCACGGTGATCGCGGCGGACGGGGACAAGCTGGCGATCGCCTTCGACCGTGCGGGCGAGAAGCACATCGTCGCGCGCTTCCTCAGCCCGGCCGAAGGGGTCGATGACGTGCCGTTCTGAGTTTCGAACCCACTGGTCCGGAAAGCAGCGCATCCGACAGTTCTTGAATTGGTTTTTTTGAGAGAGAAAAAGGCGCGGTTGCCGAGGGAGGAGGAAGGCAACCGCGCCATATCCGGACGACCCAGGGAGGAGGAGGGGCCAATCCGTCTTTCTCGAACAGCCGCCAGGGAGGAGGAGGGCGACTGCTCTTACGAAGGACCCAGGGAGGAGGAGGGGCCCAACGTTCGGGGTCGGACCGCCACTCGGGCGATCCGGAATTCGTTCAGGCCCTCGGCCCGTAGGCGGCCTCGTAGGCCACGCGCGTGATCATGCTGCGCGACAGGCCCAGATCGTCGAGTTCACGCGTCGTCAACGCTTCAAGTTCAGCATAGGTGCGCTGAAAGGTTCGCGCCCGCCGCCACGCATCTGCAAAGCCCGCGACGGCACCGCCCAGTTTCGAGGCAAGCGCGCCGGCCGCGGCGCCAGCGTTAAAGCCGCCTGAACTCGGATTTGCATACGCCATGATCGTCACTCACTTTCACTGCAGCGCGTTGTCTTCATAACGTTCCGCGCCGGGTTGCTCGAAAGATGGGGTGGTTTCTGCAATTGCACAATCCCCTTTCGCTGCAATGCAGCTATGCTTCACAGGAATAGTGACGCTGCGTAAAGTTTAGCCGGAAATCAGTGGCTTCGCATATGCATCAGGCAGGTTTGCGCCAAGCCGCTGACCACCAAGGGCCCACCGGCTCTTGTCCCGGACGCGAAAGTGTACAGGTTATGCGCGACGATGCGGGACGCCCACCGCTTCCCGCCAGCGAGCCCAAGGAGAGGACGGATGCACACCACCCCAGGAACCCGGCGCGAGGAGATCCTGCGCGCGCTGAGCGCCGTGTCGTTGCCCGATGGGGGTGATCTGGTGTCGCGCGACCTTGTGCGCGCGCTCGTCGTTGAAGAAGAGGCCGTGCGCTTCGTGATCGAGGCCGAGACGCCCGAAGCCGCGCGT
>CAZKSE010000437.1:0-1995 GCA_964555305.1 uncultured Rhodobacter sp.
CGCACCCTTGCCGCGACCGAAGCAATGGCGGCCGACAGCGCGCCGCGCTTCGCCGCCCCGGCCCCGGCGCCCGTCGCCGCCGCGGACAGTGACAGTGTCACCCGCTTCACGCTCGACGCGCCGGTCACACTCGCCGCCGGGCAGATGCTCAGCCTGCCGTTCCTGGCCGAATCGCTGCCCGATGCCCGGTTGCGCCTTCATCGCGGCGGCACCGGCGCGACCCATCCCCTCATCGCGCTCGAGATCGAGAACCCGTTGCCGCTGCGCCTGCCCGCGGGCGTGCTGACCCTCTATGAGGACGGGATCGGCCATGCCGGCGATGCCCGGATCCCCGAGCTTGCGCCGGGCGCGAACGCCGTCGTAGATTTCGCCCGCGACACCGCCATCACAATCCGCGAAACCGCCGCCCGCACCGAACTTGTGCGCGAGATGCGGCTGGTGCGCGGTGTGCTCGAAGTGGCCGAGGATCTGGAGCGCGAGACCCGCTACCGGATCAGCGGCGCGCCAGGCGCGGACCGGGTGCTGACACTGGATCATCCGCGGCAGGATGACTGGGCGCTCGACGACCCCGAGGGGGTGACCGCCCGTCCAGATGCCTGGCGCTGGCAGGTCGAACTGCCCGCCGGGGCCGAGGTGACGCATGTCGTGCGCGAACGTCAGCCCCGGTTGCGGCGGCTCGCCATTGCCGACATGGACCTGCCGACGCTGGCCGAATGGCAGGCGCAAAGCCCCGACGACGCGCTGCGCGACCGGCTGGCCGCCCTTGCCGATCTGCGCCGCGACATCATCGCCGCCGAGACCGCGCTGGCACGGACCGAAGCCGAGATTGCCGAGCTGGAACGCGAACAGACGCGGCTGGTGGACCTGATCGTCCGACTGGATGACGACAGCGACGCCACGCGCAGCCGCCGCGCACGCGTCGATGCGCTGGACGACGAGATCGCGCAGGCCACGACGGAAAGACGGGAGCTGGCCTCTCGGATCGACGCGCTGCGCAGCCAGATTGCCGACCGTCTGGCGGAGTAGTCCGGCGGGCCCCCTGATCCCGGAATCTGTCGCCGCGCGCGGGCGTGGCGACAGTCCCGCCAGAGGCCGGCGTCAACGGGATCACCGCCCGATGCGGGGCCAAGCGTGTCGCCCTCTGCCCGGCCGGACAGGGGCAGGGCAAAGGTTTCGCCACTATTAACGAGCAATACTTTTCATATATTTATCAGGGGCTTCGCAAATCGTCCGCTAGCGGACCAAGCGCCGACTCCCCTGTCCGACGCTGCCGTCGGACAAGGGGGGGCCGGTCGCGTCAGCCCTGCGTCGCCTCCAGCGCCGCGACGATCGCGTCGCCCATCTCGGCGGTCGAGACCGGCGTGCCGCCGTCGGGCCCCATCAGGTCGGCGGTGCGCAACCCGTCGGCCAGCACCTTCTGCACCGCGGCCTCCACCTGATCGGCCTCGGCCCCCAGATCGAAGCTGTAGCGCAGCGCCATCGCGAAGCTCAGGATGCAGGCGATCGGGTTGGCCTTGCCCTGTCCGGCGATATCCGGGGCCGAGCCGTGCACCGGCTCGTAAAGCGCCTTCGGCCGGCCGTTCGGCATCCGCGCGCCCAGGCTTGCGGAGGGCAGCATTCCCAGGCTGCCGGTCAGCATCGCCGCCAGATCCGACAGCAGGTCGCCGAAAAGGTTGTCGGTCACGATCACGTCGAACTGCTTCGGCCAGCGGGTCAGCTGCATGGCGCCGGCATCGGCATACATGTGCGACAATTCCACATCCGGATATTCCTCGTCGCGGATCTTCTGCACCACCTCGCGCCACAGCACGCCGGATTCCATCACATTGGCCTTCTCCATCGAGCAGACCTTGTTGCCCCGCTTGCGCGCCAGCTCGAACGCCGAGCGGGCGACCCGCGCGATCTCGGACTCGGTGTAGCGCTGGGTGTTGATGCCGACGCGCTCATTGCCCTCGGTGAAGATGCCGCGCGGCTCGCCGAAATAAACGCCCGAGG
>CAZKSE010000438.1:0-1994 GCA_964555305.1 uncultured Rhodobacter sp.
TGATCTGATCGCCGAGGTACGGACGGGGACAGGCAAGGGGGCCGCCCGTCAAGCTCGCCGCGAAGGCAAGGTACCTGGCGTGGTTTATGGAGGCGGTGGTGAACCGCTCGCCGTGAACTTTGAATATAACTACCTTCTGAAGCGGCTGAAAGAGGGGCGTTTCCTCTCGAAGCTGTGGAACATGAAGGTCGAGGGGCAGGAAGACGTGCGCGTCATCTGCCGCAGCGTCCAGCGCGATGTCGTCCGCGACCTGCCGACGCATGTCGACCTGATGCGCCTGCGCCGCACGACCCGCATCAACCTGTTCATCAACGTCGAATTCATCAACCACGGCCAGGCGCCGGGGCTGAAGCGGGGCGGCACGCTGACCGTGGTGCGCCCGGAAGTCGAGCTGAACGTGGTCGCCGGCGACATCCCCGAGAAGGTGGTGGTCGATCTGGCGGGCAAGCAGATCGGCGATGTGATCCACATCAACGATATCGCCCTGCCCGAGGGCGCGAAGCCCACGATCGCGCGGAACTTCGTCATCGCGAACCTCGCCGCGCCGAAGGGCCTGGCCGCCGCCGACGAAGACGAGACCGAGGAAGAAGAGGGCTGATCGCCGCCGCATGAGCCGCGCGCGGGCGTCAATCGCCCGCTGCGCCAAAGGTCTCATTGCGGTCAATGGCGCAGTCTCTCTGACGCGTTCTCAATTCCCTGCATTTCGGTCCAAGCTTGGACCGGCACCCGACCCCGCCCCTTTCGGGCGGGGTTCTTGCATTTCGGCGCGCGCTTCTGCAGGGAAGGGAGGGCAAAGGGGGTGGCGATGAAACTCTGGGTGGGCCTGGGCAATCCGGGCGCGAAATACGCCGGCAACCGGCACAACATCGGGTTCATGGCGCTCGACCGGATCGCCGCCGATCACGGCTTCGGCCCCTGGCGGGCGAAGTTCCAGGGAGAGCTGGCCGAGGGCACGCTCGCTGGCGAGAAGGTGCTGCTTCTCAAGCCGCAGACCTTCATGAACCTCTCGGGCCAGTCGGTCGCCGCCGCGCAGCGCTTCCACAAGATCGACCTGGCGGATGTCACCGTCTTTCACGACGAACTGGACTTGGCCCCCGGCAAGTGTCGCCTGAAGTCCGGCGGCGGCCATGCCGGCCACAACGGCCTGCGCTCGATCATCGCGCAGGCCGGCGCGGATTTCCAACGGCTGCGGCTGGGGATCGGCCATCCGGGTCACAAGGACAGGGTCTCGGCCTATGTGCTCCACGATTTCGCCAAGGCCGATGCGGAGTGGCTGGACGACCTGCTGCGCGGCATCAGCGACGGCGCCCCGCACCTCGCACGGGGCGAGGGCGCGCGCTTTCTCAACGCCGTCGCCGCCCGCACCGCCCCGGCCCGCAACGACGCGCCGAAAGCCGCAAAACAGCCCAAGGCGAAACCCGCGGCCCGTCAACACCCCGACCAGCGGCCCGATCCGCAACCTGCGGCCAGTCCCGCGCCCGATCCGCAACCCGCGGCCAGTCCCGCGCCCGTGGCGGAACCGGACACCCGCAGCGCGCTTCAGAAACTGATCGACCGCTTCCGCTGACCGCCCGCCGCTTGCCGCGCCAGAAAGAAATACTCTGGGTATTATTTTTACCGCCACCCCGGCCGGAGAAAATAATAGGCAGGATATCGTTTTTCAGAACAGCGATCCCTGGCGCGGCGGTTTCGTCGGGCTCGCGGCGCGCTTTCCCCCGCTCCCGGGCGCCAGCGGCGCGGCCTCGAACTGGCCGTCATGCAGCTCGACCGTGAACTGCGGCAGCGCACGGGCGCTGGCCGCGGTCGTCAGCGGCGCGCCGGCGGGATCGCGCAGGATCGCGAAGCCCCGCGCCAGCGTTTCGCGGTAACCCAGCGTCTGGCGCATCCGGTCCAGCGCCGCCAGCCGGTCTTGAGCGCGGGTCAGGCGCAGCGTCATCGCCGCCTCGGCCCGCTCGCCCAGCGTTTCCAGTTGCGGCCGGGCGCGGGCAATGTCG
>CAZKSE010000439.1:0-1933 GCA_964555305.1 uncultured Rhodobacter sp.
CGGTTGTGCTCGGGGCTGCGATAGGCCGAGCGGACGATCAGCGGCTTGCCCAGCCGGTCGCGCAGGGCCTGCAGCTTGTCGAGCGCTGCCGGGTGCAGCTTCAGCTGGCCGGTGCCGCGGCAGGCAATCTCGGCGGGCGAGAAGTTCGGCCAGCGCCAGAGGTGCCGGGGCACATCGCGGAAGTGGCGGAAGGTTCGGACAGGGTCGGGCATGGGGGCCTCCTCGGGGCGTTGGACGTGCAGGATTTGGCACCCCGCTGCTGTCGGGGCGGCGGGGCGGGTGGGGTGATCAGGGTTCCGGGTCTGGCGTGACGCGCGGGCGGTGGCGCTGGGCGCGAGGCGCGCGTCAGTCGTCGCGGCGGCGCTGGAAGGCTTCGAACATCAGGTTGCGCATGGCGCGGATGTCGCCCTCCATCCGCTCCAGCCGGTCGGCATCGGCCTTGCGATCCTCGGCGCGTTGCCTGTCCACCCGATCCCGCTCGATCAGGAGCTCGCGGTCGAGGCGTGCGAGCATGGCGTCATTGGTGAAGGCCCGGCGCGTGATGGCGGCGAGGAGCGCCAGCGTGCCGCCGATCAGCGCGGTGATCGCAGCGGTGATCCCGTGATCGCGGAAGGCCCGGGCGACCTCCTCGAGGATGGATGTGCGGTCGGTCATGGCGGGCCTCTCAATAGTCCGTCTCGACGTAGACGCCGCTGCAGTCATAGGCGACCGCAGCCGCCGTGCTGCCGGTGTTCATGTAGTTGCGGGGGCTCAGGAGCTGGGTGGCGGCGGGGAGGTTCGCGGTGATCTCGACCTCGGCGATGGCGCCGGAGACCTCCTCGACGACGCGCAACCAGACCGAGGCGGCGTTCGGGGCGGCGTAGAGGAACAGCGTCAGGACGTTGGTCGCGGAGTCGACGGGGAAGCTCGCGCCCAGATTGATCAGCGTGGCCGCGCCGGAGCCGGAATTGTGGACGATCTGCCAGTTGGCGTGGGTGCCGCGCTGAAAGCCGATGCCGACGGCGTTAACGACCGCGCTCAGGAGTAGCGTCGTGGCCAGCGCCGCCGTCGAGCCCATCAGCCCGAAGAACCCCATGCCGGTGGGCTGCAGGGTCGTGAGTGAGAGCCGGTTCACATAGGTGAAGCCGCCGAGCCCCTCGGCATTGCCGCGCCAGCAGACCCAGCCGGCGGAGCGTTCCTCGGCCGCCGCATCCACGGTCGCCGCGCTGGTCATCCGCCAGCGGCGCATCGAGGTGGAAAGGTTGGTGGTGGTGAGGCTGGGCGTGGAGGCGGTGCCGACGCCCGAGCGCGGCATGCCGATCGCGTTGATCGTGGTGCCCGAGGACGGCGCCCAGTACGCGATCCGGTTGACGCCGAAATGCGGCTGCAGCGGGAAGAGCCGCCCCGAGGGGCGCATGACCTCGAGCCAGGCCGAGCCCGCCCGGTCACGGGCATAGAGATGGATGCGGCCCGCGGGCGGTGGATCGGGCGGCGTGGCACGGCCGGGCAGGACCATGGGCTCGGGCAGTTCGACCCGGCCGCTGGCGCGGTCGATCCGGATGGCGTCATAGTAGGTTGACCCATCCGGGCTGACCTTGAAGCTGAAGTCGTCATTGCCGAGGAGACCGATCAGGGCGCGGGCGGAGAAGCCGGTCTTGAAGGCGAAGGCGGCATCGTCGGCCGGCGCGTTCTTGTTGAAGGTCGCCTCGATCCCGCCTCCGGCGTGGTTGAAGAGCATCGCGGGCGTGTTGATCGAGAAGCGGTTGTAGCTGTCGGCCGTGGCCCAACCGAGACCCAGCAGCTGGGCCGTGAGATTCGCCTGGGGCATGCCGACCTGCGTGACGCTGTTGGCGAAGGTCACGGTGGGCGTGTTGATGACGGTTGTGCCGCCCGCGCCGGACGTCGCCGAGCCGATGTTGACGACCGTGTTCGACCCGGCGGCCCCACCGATGCC
>CAZKSE010000440.1:0-1909 GCA_964555305.1 uncultured Rhodobacter sp.
CTGGCGGGCGGCGCGGGGCGCGGCGGGGCCGCCCTCGGGCGCCTTCTCGATCCGCACGCGCAGGTCGAACCAGGCCGCCTGGCCGGTGACCGGATCGGAATTGGCCCAGCGCAAGCCGTCGCCCTTCGGCGGCAGCAGTTCGTGGATCAGGTGGTTGAGCAGGAAGCCCTGTTCGGCCTCGGGTGCCGCGGGATCGAGCGCCCAGGCGCCGGGGCGCTTGCCGATGGCGTTCCAGGTCCAGACGGTGTGGTCGTTGAGCGCATCCATCCGCGCCACCGGCACCTTGATGCGCCCGTGCGGCGAGGTGAGCCAGGCCCAATCACCCTCGGCAAAGCCGTGGTCGAGCCAGACGGCTTTCGGCACGAAAAGCGGGTTCATGCCGTGGATCTGGCGCAGCCAGGCGTTTTGCGACCCCCAGGAATGATACATCGCCGCCGGCCGCTGGGTCAGCGCGTGAAGCGGGAACCCGGCGGTGTCGGTCGCCTCCTCCTCGAGCGGCGGATACCAGAGGGGCAGCGGATCGAGGGTCTGGCGGATACGGGCGCGCAGATGCGCGGGGGGCTGGGTCTGCCCATGCCCCTCGGCCGCCAGCTGGAAGCGCCGCAGCGGCTCCAGGTAGAGGTTGAAGAGATAGGGCGCGGGCTTGTCCATCAGGCCGCGGTCGACCGCCCAGTCCTGGTAGGCCGCGTTCCAGGGCTTGAAGAATTGCGCTTCCTCCGGGATGGGGTCGGTGAAGAAGCCGCCGTTCTCGATATAGCGGTCGATCTGGGCCGGGTTGGGGGCGCCCCGCCCCGCCGCAGTGTTTGCACCGCTGCCGTCGCCGCGCCAGCCGGCGAGCGGGCCAACGCCGGGGCGGCGCTCATGGTTCACGATGTAGTCGGCGTAGTCACGGAATTTCGGCTCTCCGGCGTCGGTCACCATCCCCGGCAGGCCGAGCCGTGCGCCGAGGTCCAGAAGCACCGACTGGAAGGGGCGCACGCCCTCATGCCCGGGACGGTCGGGCGCGACCACCGGCCAGCGGATCGCATCGGCCAGCGCGTCGGCCTCGCAGATCGGGCGGTCGAGGAGGCTGATGCAGTCGTGGCGTTCCAGATAGGTCGTGTCGGGCAGGACGAGGTCGGCGAAGGCGACCATCTCGGACGAATAGGCGTCGGAGACGATGATCCGGGGGATGAGGTAGTCGCCGTTTTCGTCCTTGTCGGTGAGCATGTGCATCACGGCGCCGGTGTTCATCGACGAGTTCCAGGCCATGTTGGCCATGTAGAGAAAGAGCGTGTCGATGGGATACGGATCGCCGGCATGCGCGTTCGAGATGACCATATGCATCATCCCATGCGCCGAGAGCGGGTTTTCCCAGGTGAAGGCCTTGTCGATGCGGATCGGCGCGCCGGTCTCGGTCAGGAGCAGGTCGTCGGGGCCGAGCGGATAGCCGAGGTGCGGGCCGTCGAGCGGCTGGCCGGGGGTGGCGCGTCCGTGCGGGCGGGGATGGCCCTCGGGCGGTTTGGGATAGGGCGGCTTGAAGCGGAAGCCGCCCGGGGTCTCGACCGAGCCGAGGAGGATCTGAAGGACATGGAGCGCGCGGGCCGTCTGGAAGCCGTTCGAATGCGCCGAGATGCCGCGCATGGCGTGGAAGGCAACGGGGCGGCCGATCATCTTCTCGTGCCGCTGGCCGCGGAAATCGGTCCAGGGGCGGTCGAGGGTGATCTCCTCCTCAAACGCCACGCGGGCGAGTTCGGCGGCGACGGCGCGGATCCGCTCGGCGGGGATACCGCAGCGGTCGGCGACAGCGGCGGGCGCATGGTCGGGGGACAGGTAGCGCGCGGCCATGTGGCGCAGCACGGTCTGGGGGCCCTGCCAGTCGGCGCCGGGGTCCGGGCGCACGCCGGGGGCGTTCCACGGGGCGGGTTCG
>CAZKSE010000441.1:0-1904 GCA_964555305.1 uncultured Rhodobacter sp.
GCACTTGCGGGCGGGCGACTAGCCAGACGGCGACGATAGTGTTAAGAAGAAAATAACCAATAATGATCGGGTTAGTCGCTCAACGTATCTGATTTGAACGGCTCCTAATACTTCAAATAATACTTGAATCTCTCTGGTCCGGGCGTTGCCTCGCACGCCCCGGCTTTGGGAGGTGACGTCATGCTTAGCATCGACTGGCGTTTGCCGGCGGCATACAGGCACGCGAAGCACATTCCGGCCGCCGGTTTCGCTTGGGAATACCTGCGCCGCAACGACGAGTATCGTCAGGACTTCCAGACCATCGCATTGACCGGCGAGCCGACCGGGCGCGACCTCGAAGCGTTCGCGCATCGCTGGGGCTTGCGATTTCCCGTGCGATCCCGACGCGCCGCATGACCAGCAATCGCCGATCTGGACGCCAAGCCTTCAACCGCAAGCGGTAGTGCTGTCGCCGGTCGGTCACAAGGACGGCGACACCGAACCGATATTGACGCTGGCGCATCTCGACGGCCTCGACCTGCGCCGCGCTGCCGATGGCTGGCATGGTATCTGGCAGGTTGATGGCGTCGTACATCAATTCTGGCTGCCCGAGGCGGTGCCCGACGCAGCCGCTTTCTATGCCGTCACCCTGCCGATGGATTCCTTTCTGGAGCTACGTGCCCATGCCGCCCGCCGTCTTTGGCGGTCCCTCAACGGCCGCGCGCCCGGTCCCGACTTCCGGGCCGTTCCCGCCCAGCTCCGACAGTGGCACATCCTTTCCCTGCGCGCGCTCGACGCCCGGCTGCGCGGCGAGAGCTATCGCACCATTGCCGAAGTCCTGCTCGGCTTTCGCGGCACCAAGGAAGATTTTGAGAACGATCCGCGCAAGAACAAGGCCCGCCGCCTGGTCGCGCACGGCATCAAGATGATGCGGGGCGGCTATCGCCTGCTGCTCCATTATCCGATCAAGCCCGGTAAGCGTTGACGGACGGCCGAGCACCATCTGTCGGGAAGCATGTCGCAAGTTTTCGACTATTTGCGACAAAGATATGCGGCACGAAGAAACTGCTGGTGTTCAGGGGCGACCGATCTGTCGCGGGTTATAGGAGTTACGCGACAAGGGCTTTCTAAAACCCCTTTTTGCGGCGCGAACTAACTGCCAATTTCTCAACAAGCTCATCAGTGATAGGATTACTCAACGAGAACGTAACGCCGGTCTTTGTTGCCTTGAGCTTCAAAGAAGCGATCTCGCCGGCATGGGCGGCAATTGCACCCGGATCAACATATAGACCACATTGTTTAGTAAAGGCAGCATAGCCCGCGATGATCGTTCCTTCGATCTGAAATCCGGGCAGATCGTATTTAATAACTTCTTCCGCATCTGGTAGTGCTCGCGATAGCTGCACACGCAGTTGGTCTAACATGGCACGAAACTGCTCCGGTGCGGCGGCTATGTAGGCGTCATGGTTGTCATACTTCGTCATCCGGCGCTCCTAGCTCTTTTCGCAAATGTCCCAAAACTTGCGACGCGAAGCAAGCTGCAAGCATCAGCGATCTTCACGCCTTGTTGGCTGCCGCCTGCTCCAGAATCTTCCGATAGCCCTCGCGCGAGAGCCATTGCGCGCGTTCGAGATGGCTTTGCCAGCAACGATAGGTCCGAAATTCCTCGCCGCCCGGATCGCGGTGCAGCACGATCCGCGCGACTTCCTTCCAGTCCGCGCCCTCGGCCTTGGCATCGAGAAGCCGCAGGTAGGTCACGAAATGCCGTTCGTCATAGACGGTTATGGTGTCGCCGGTCGGCGCTTCGTCGTCCACATCGGGATCGAGTTCGACGGGAACCCGCATAGTCATTCCCCGTATCTGAGAGAGCTTGTCTGCGGTGCGCCCCCGCAAACGATTCTCTCTGACTCTTGGTGATCGGGGAG
>CAZKSE010000442.1:0-1900 GCA_964555305.1 uncultured Rhodobacter sp.
CCTTGTTGCCGTCCTCGCCGGGCGCGGTTCCGCGCGCCGGCTTGCCGAGCTTGCCTGCGTCGAAGGGCTGGGGCCGGACGGCGACTATCGCATCACGCATCCCATCCCTTCGGCAATCCCCACCAACACAGGAGAATCTTCATGATCCGCACGATTTCGCGCGGCTATCGCCGCATGGCGACCGCCGCATCCATCCTTGCCATCAGTGTCGTGCTCGCCCCGGCCGCCCATGCGTCGGGATCGTCGATGCCGTGGGAGCAGCCGCTTCAGCAAATCCTTCAGTCCATCGAGGGGCCGGTTGCCAAGATCGTCGCCGTCATCATCATCATCGCCACCGGCCTCACGTTGGCTTTCGGCGATACCAGCGGCGGGTTCCGCAGGCTGATCCAGATCGTGTTCGGCCTCAGCATCGCCTTCGCGGCGTCGAGCTTCTTCCTGTCGTTCTTCTCGTTCGGCGGCGGGGCGCTCGTTTGATGGCGGCCGCTTTCGAGCAACTGGACGCGGTGCCGGGCTTCGCGATCCCGGTCCACAGGGCGCTGACCGATCATATCCTGCTCGGCGGCGCTCCCCGCGCCATCGCCATCATGAACGGAACGCTGGCCGGGGCCGTGGGCCTCGGCCTGCGCCTCTGGCTGGTCGGCATCGCCATCTGGGCCATCGGCCATTTCGCGGCCGTGTGGGCGGCGAAGCGCGATCCCCAATTCGTCGAGGTCGGGCGGCGGCATCTCCGCATCCCCGGCCATCTGGCGGTGTGAGGGCGCGGCCATGATGAACCTTGCCGAATACCGCCGCACCGCCACCCGGCTCGCCGACTATCTCCCATGGGCCGCATTGGTCGGCTCCGGCGTCGTCTTGAACAAGGACGGGAGTTTTCAGAGGACCGCGAAGTTTCGCGGCCCCGATCTGGATTCCGCCGTCGCCGCCGAGCTGGTCGCCGTCGCCGGCCGCATCAACAATGCCGTGCGCCGTCTCGGCTCCGGTTGGAGCATCTTCGTCGAGGCGCAGCGCAGCGAGGCGGCGACCTATCCCGACAGTATGTTTCCCGATCCCGCATCGGCGCTGGTCGATGCCGAGCGGAAAGCCGGTTTCGAGGAAGCGGACGCGCATTTCGTGTCCGGCTATTTCCTGACCTTCCTCTATCTGCCCCCGGCCGAGGAAGCCGCGCGCGCCGAAACATGGCTCTACGAGGGCCGCGAGAAAACCGGCGTTGATCCGTGGGAGCTGCTGCGCGGCTTCATCGACCGCACCGACCGCGTGCTGGCCCTGCTCGACGGCTTCATGCCCGAGTGCCGTTGGTTGGATGACGGCGCGACGCTGACCTATCTCCATTCCACCATCTCGACCAACCGGCATCGCGTGCGCGTGCCCGAGGTGCCGATGCACCTCGACGCGCTGCTCGCCGACCAGCCGTTGACCGGCGGGCTGGAGCCGCGCCTTGGCGGCGCGCATCTGCGCGTCCTGACCATCGTGGGATTCCCCACCGCGACGACGCCCGGCCTGCTGGACGAGATGAACCGGCTGCCGTTTCCATATCGCTGGAGCACGCGGGCGATCCTGCTCGACAAGACCGACGCCACGCGGCTGCTGACCCGCATCCGCCGTCAGTGGTTCGCCAAGCGCAAGAGCGTCGCCGCGATTCTGAAAGAGGTGATGACCAACGAGCAATCCGCGCTCGTGGACACCGATGCCGCCAACAAGGCGCTCGACGCCGACATGGCGTTGCAGGAACTCGGAGCGGACGTGGCGGGCATGGCCTACGTCACAGCGACCGTCACCGTATGGGATGCCGACCCGCGCCTTGCCGACGAGAAGCTGCGCCTGGTCGAGAAGATCATTCAGGGCCGTGACTTCACCGCCATGCCCGAGAGCGTCAACGCGGTTGACGCATGGCTCGGCAGCC
>CAZKSE010000443.1:0-1890 GCA_964555305.1 uncultured Rhodobacter sp.
GCGCCAGACCCACGCGTTCGCCACCGCGCAGCAAAAGAAGGGCCAGCGCCATCGCGAGAAGCCGCGCGCGGTCGCCCTTGGCGGGTCGGCCGCGCGCGCCGGAGAACCGCATCGCCGCCCCGCCATCGACCCAGAGCGTCACCGCGCGTGCCGCCTGCCATTCGGTTTCACGGATGAAATACTCGTCGCTACGCCCGGAACGGCGCCAGTCGATGCGCGTCGCGCTGTCCGAGGGGCCGGCCGGGCGGAACTGCCAGAACTCCACCCCGGTGCCGGCGCGTCGGCGGCCATGGGCGCCCGGCAGGGCGCTGTTGGCCAGATGTTCGGCCCCGACCAGAAGCGGCGGCAGCGCCGCCGACAGCGCTTCGGCCGATTGGCGGAGGGTAACCGGGGTGACGCTCACGCCGCCTGCTCGACCGTGCCGGTGACGCGGCCGGCGACGCGCTCGATGACCTCGGCCAAGGTCTCGCCGCGGGCTCGGGCGGCAAAGCTAAGCGCCATGCGGTGGGTCAGCACAGGCCGCGCCAAGGCCGCCACATCCTCGGCCGAGGGTGCCAGTCGTCCGGTCAGCAGTGCCCGGGCGCGCACGGCCAGCATCAGGGCCTGCGCGGCGCGCGGCCCCGGACCCCAGCCGAGGCTGTCGCCGATGGCCGCATCTGCCTCGGTTGTGCCGGGACGGCAGGCGCGCACCAGATCGAGGATCGCAGCCACAACGCTGTCGCCCACCGGCATCCGGCGGATAAGGGCTTGCGCTTCAAGCAGTTCCTCAGGGGTGAACACCTGCGTTGCGCGGCCTTCCTCGGCGCCGGTGGTGGCCAGAAGGATCGCGCGTTCGGTGTCGCGGTCTGGGTATTCGACGTCGATCTGTACAAGGAAACGATCAAGCTGGGCTTCCGGCAGGGGATAGGTCCCCTCCTGCTCGATCGGGTTCTGGGTGGCCAGAACGTGGAAGGGCACGCCAAGTGGGCGGTGCTGGCCGGCGATGGTGACCTCGCGTTCCTGCATGGCCTGAAGAAGCGCAGACTGGGTGCGCGGGCTCGCGCGGTTGATCTCGTCAGCCATGAGGAGCTGGCAGAACACCGGCCCCTCGATGAACCGGAAGGAGCGTCGCCCGTCGGCATCGGTTTCCAGCACTTCCGAGCCGAGGATGTCGGCGGGCATGAGGTCGGGGGTGAACTGGATGCGGTTCGAGCGCAGCCCCATAACCGTCGCCAGCGTATCAACAAGGCGCGTCTTGCCCAGTCCGGGCAGGCCCACCAGCAGCGCGTGACCGCCCGACAGAAGCGCGATAAGCGACAGGTCGACCACCGTTTCCTGACCGATGAATCGCGGCTGGATCGCGGCACGCGCGGCCTCCAGCTTGCCGCCCAACGCCTCGATCGCGGGCAGAAGCGTGTCCGGGGTTGGATGGGACATGGGGCCTCCTGCGGGTGCATTCGTGTCAAATCTGCTTATATGTCATGGGACGCCCGGTCGCCCAGCCCAAGCAAGGGAAAAAGCATGAGCACACAAGACAATGTGACCCCCGACGCCGAAAGCCTGGCCGAGGCCGCGAAAGCGGCGACGAAAAAAGGCGGCTTGCCGCCGGTGCATCTGTGGGACCCGCCCTATTGCGGCGATCTGGACATCCGCATCGCGCGGGACGGGACGTGGTTCTACCTGGGCACTCCCATCGGCCGGCAGCCCTTGGTGAAGCTTTTCTCGACGATCCTGAAGCTGGAAGACGGCAAGTATTACCTTGTCACTCCGGTCGAGAAGGTGGGGATCCAGGTCGAGGATGCGCCCTTTGTCGCGGTGGATTTCATGGCCGAGGGGCAAGGGGACCACCAGATCCTGACGTTCGAGACGAATGTCGGCGATCATGTCGCCGCCGGGGCGGCGCATCCGATC
>CAZKSE010000444.1:0-1890 GCA_964555305.1 uncultured Rhodobacter sp.
AACTGAGCCAGGGCCTCTACCCCGCGCCCCCAACGCTTGCCGAGGACTCCCGCGACAACGACCCGGCCGCGACTTTCTGGGTCATCAAGCATGGACTCAAGTCCACCGGCATGCCGGCGTGGGGCAAGTTCATTGACGACCGCTACATCTGGTCGCTGGTCGCCTTCGTCGAACAACTGCCCTCACTCACCCCGCTGGAATACCAGACGCTGGTGGACTCTAGTGACGGCCACCAGCACGGTGGCGGTGAATCGGACATGCACGATCACAGCGGCCAGCATCCCGCTCCTGCCGCCGAACAGCAGCCGGCCGGCGCAGACCATCATCAGGGCGCACACGACGGCCATGCGCCGGCGCAATCAGAAGCAGCACCGCAAGCCGATGTACACCACCACCCGGACGGTAGCCGCCACGTGCATTGATGCGCTGCGCCATGAACGGCGCAATCGTCCTTCAAGCCGTTCGCTTCAGCGCTTCGCCTCGATCTGTCCGACTCGCTCCAGCCAGCCCGACTCCAGGCGTGGCTGGTCGGTGTCCATGTTCCGCGCCTCCATCGCCTCGCGGTGACGATCAATCTCGGCAACCGAATCGCTGAGGCCGCTGGAGTTGCCATCGAGCCGATGCATCTGCGTCAGCCCCAGGTGATAGAAGCGCAGCAGCTTCATCGCATCCGGATCGCCCGCACTTACGCCTGCCTTGACCTGGTGCATCATGTTGGTCACACGCATCAGGCTGCGCTTGAGCTGCCAGCCGTACACCGCCGCCGCCATCCACGGCTGCTGCCAGTACAGCCACCTGACGATTCCGATCGTCAGCGCCAGTCCGGCCACGACGCCGACGATGTTCAGCCGCAGGTTGTCGCCACCGGGCTCACCGAACAGCGCCACGGCGAGGGTCGACAGGCCCATGGCGAGGACTGCAAAGGTCGCGGCGACGATCAGCGTGCTGCGCCGGGTCTGCTGGCGATAGGTTTCGGGGCTGAGCGGAACGATCTCGAATAGCACCACAGGGCGATGTCCTTGGCTGAGGCGGAAGATGAGCGGTGGCCATTATCACCTCAATCGGCGAGCGATGACTGACGCAGCGCAGTTTCTTCCGGGACCCGGCTATGCTGGAGCCGCCCTCAACTGGAGAACCCCATGCGCCGCCTTGCCACGCCCGCCGATGAGCAGCGGGTCTACGACATCTACATGCACCCGGACGTGGTGCCCTACCTGGGCTTCGATCCCATGCCGCGCGAGCACTTCGGCAAGGTCTTCGAGCCGCTGTTCGAAAGCGCCAGCTTCTATGTCTTCGAAGACGACGGCGTGGCGCAGGGCTTCTACAAGGTGCAGCGCCATCTGGGCCGTGCCGCCCATGTGGCCTACCTCGGCACCCTGGCCGTCGCGCCCGAGGTCAGGGGCAGCGGCCTGGCGCGACGGATGATGCAGGAAGCCCTCGACAAGCTGGCCGCCAGCGGCATTCGTCGTGTGGAATTGACGGTGGAAGCGGACAACCCGCGGGCGATCGCCTTCTACGAGCGTTTCGGCTTCGTCCACGAAGGCACGCAACGCGCTGCCTACAAGCGCAGCAGCGACGACGGCTTCGTCGACGAACTGATGTATGGCCTGTTGCTGGGACCCGGGCGGGTCCCAGCGTAGGTACTGCGTCGTTCGTCAGCCCTTGAGCTTGCTGGTGATCTTCGCCACATGCTCGCCCTGGTAGCGCGCGATGGCCAGTTCCTTCTCCGAAGGCTGGCGCGAGCCGTCGCCACCGGCGATGGTCGTGGCGCCGTAGGGCGTGCCACCGTTGGTTTCGGAGATATCGAAGAACTCGCTGATGCCATAACCGGTCGGCACGATGACCATGCCGTGGTGCGCCAGGGTGGTCCAGGTCGAGGTGATGGTCATC
>CAZKSE010000445.1:0-1870 GCA_964555305.1 uncultured Rhodobacter sp.
CGGGGGACCTCTAGATCCACAATCTAGCGCTCTAACCAACTGAGCTAAGGCGGCACTCGCGGCGATTTACGCGCGCGGGCGCGCGATTGCAAGTCCTCGATGCTTGAAATTGCGCTGGGGCTGGCGTAACGCTCTAGCCCTCGGGCGCAGCGGAGGCGGGTATGGGTATCAACAAGGAAAGCGACATCGCTGCCAATTTGCAGATCGGGCCGACCTCCATGGGGATGGTGCGCATCTATGTCGAGGCAGAGGGCGTCGATCTGCCGCTCGATTTCGACCCGGACGAGGCTGACGAGATCGCCGAAGAACTGCGCGGCGCGGCACAGGCGGCGCGTGCGCTTCAATCTGGCGGCCCAAAACCTGGATCCAAGCGTGGCAGCAAGCCAGGCAAACGTTGATCGTCCATCGCTAAGTTGAAGGGTGAGAGGCCGGGCACGACCCAAGCGAATCTCGTTGCGGCTGCTTCCTTCCGGACCTGACCGGGTTGGCGAGGAACCTGCCCGCGCCGACCTCTCGACGCCCATTTAGGCGCTTCGCCTCGCCGATGCAAGCGACCGCGTCAGATTGCGCCCGGCTGTCGATCTGCGATACTGGCCGTGCAAGGGCTACGGGCCCGCATCATCCGGAGCTCATGAGCAAGCGCGGCTATCATCACGGCAATCTGCGCCAGGCCCTCGTCGAGGCCACGCTCGAGCTAATCGCCGAAAAGGGGCCGGCTGGGTTCACCATGGCTGAAGCGGCGAAACGCGCCGATGTCTCGGCCGCGGCACCCTATCGACACTTCACCGGGCGCGAGGATCTGATCGCCGAGGTGGCGCATCAGGGGTACGAACTCTTCGCCGATCTTCTCAACTTCGCTTGGGCCGATGGCCAGCCCTCGGTCCTTCGCGCCTTCGAGGCGGTGGGACGCGCCTATCTGGCTTTTGCGCGGCAGCATCCGGGTCACTATATCGCCATGTTCGAAAGTGGTGTCGCCCCAAACCAGACACCGGGGCTGGCTGCCGCAGCCGACCGGGTCAACCGCGTCATGTTCCGTGCGGCCGAGGCGCTGTCAGCGCGTTTGCCGCCGGACCGGCGCCCACCCGCGGCGATGTTCTCGGCGCATATTGCTGCCCTGAGCCACGGGATAGTAGAGCTATACGCCCGCGGCAAGCCGGGTGCGCGCGCGCCCTTCGCGCCAGAGGAACTTCTAGAAGCCGGCGTTGGCATCTACTTGCGCGGACTGGGTTTGATCGAGGGCGATTGCTAGGGCGAAAAAATGTGATCCCGTCCCTTGAACCGGCGCTTGACCTCCCCACTTATGTAAATGTTAATAACATTAACACCGGGGGGCAAAGGAGACACCCGCATGACCGCCATCGCTACCTGGCCCGGACGGGCCGAATCCTGGCTTGACGAACGCGGCAAGGGCGCATGGATCGCCGCCATGGTCATCGCCTTCATCGTTTTCTGGCCAATTGGCCTGGCCCTCCTGGCCTATATGATCTGGGGAAAAGGAATGTTCGGAAAATCCTGCGCGGGGCGTGGCCGCAACTCGATGCAGATGGGCGGCTTCCGCTCCAGCGGAAACATGGCGTTTGATGCCTACAAGGCCGAGACGCTGAAGCGGCTGGAAGACGAGCAGGAGGCATTCTCGTCCTTCCTCGACCGTTTGCGTGAAGCCAAGGACAAGACCGAATTCGATGCGTTCATGCAAGAGCGTGCCCGCGCGCGCGCCGAAGATTCGCGTCGGTCCGACGCATCCGATTGACTGGCATCCGCATCGCAGGAAATGCCTGTAATGGGGGGAGCGGAAGTATCAGAGAAGCGCAGGCGCCTTCAGCTCCAGAAGGCGCCTGCAGTATTTTGAGCCGCCTTTCATACGCTGGTC
>CAZKSE010000446.1:0-1839 GCA_964555305.1 uncultured Rhodobacter sp.
TCATCGGCCGACGGCCTCGTAGGTCTCAAAGCCCGCGGCCAGCGCATCGGAGCGGTCGTAGATATTGCGCAGATCGGCCATGCGCGGGGTGTTCATCCCGCTTGCCAGGCGCTTCAGGTCGAGGGCGCGAAACTCGTTCCACTCTGTCAGGATGACCAGCGCATGGGCGCCCTCGGCGGCGGCATAGGGGTCGTCGTGCCAGCTGGCGCCGGGCAGAAGCGCCTCGCCCTCGCGCCGGCCCTGCGGATCGACAATGCGCACCTTCGCACCGCTGCCGACCAGCGAGGGCACGATGGTCAGGCTGGGCGCGTCACGCATGTCGTCGGTATTGGGCTTGAAGGTCACGCCCAGAACCGCGATCACCTTGCCGTTCACCGACCCGTCGCACAGGTCCATGACCTTGTCGATCATCCGCCGCTTGATCGCGTCGTTGACCGAGATCACCGTCTCGACGATGCGCATGGGCAGTCCGTGTTCCTGCCCGATCCGCGCTAGGGCCGAAGTGTCCTTGGGAAAGCAGGACCCGCCGTAGCCGGGGCCCGCATGCAGGAACTTGTTTCCGATCCGGCCGTCGAGCCCCATGCCCTTGGCCACCGCCTTGACGTCCGCGCCGGTGCGTTCGCAGAGCGCGGCGATTTCGTTGATGAAGCTGATCTTGGTCGCCAGGAAGGCGTTGGCGGCGTATTTGATCATCTCGGCAGATTCGAGCGTGGTGTAGACGATCGGAAAGTCGCGTAGGAAGAGGGGGCGGTATATGTCGCCCATCACCTCGCGCGCGCGGTCGGATTCGATGCCGACGACGACGCGGTCGGGCCGCATGAAGTCGTCGATCGCGGCGCCCTCGCGCAGGAACTCGGGGTTCGAGGCGACGTCGAAATCGGCATCGGGGCGGGTGGCGCGGATGACCTCGGCCACCTTGCGGTTGGTGCCGACGGGGACAGTCGATTTGGTGACGACGACCGCGTAGCAGGTCAGCGCCTTGGCGATTTCCTCGGCCGCGGCCATCACATAGCTCAGGTCGGCATGGCCGTCGCCGCGCCGCGTGGGCGTGCCGACGGCGATGAAGACCGCCGCCGCGCCATCGACGGCGGCGGCGAGGTCCGTGGTGAAACTGAGCCGGCCGGCGGCGACGTTGCGCGCCATCACCTCGTCGAGGCCGGGCTCGTAGATCGGCACCTCGCCGCGTTCGAGCCTGGCGACCTTGTCAGGGGCCTTGTCGACGCAGACGACCTGATGGCCGAAATCGGAGAAACACACGCCCGAAACAAGGCCCACATAGCCCGTACCGATCATCGCGATCTTCATGAAATGCTCTTCCGTTACATGAGGCCTGTCGCCTCGCGGCGCAGACTGACTGCACAAGTTAGGCCATTTTCGGGCAACCATCCGAAAAAGGGCGGCTTTTGCAGGGCGCTATGCCGCGCCTTGTTCTTGCCGAAGCGGGCAGGGGGTTTCAAGGGTTTTGACACCGGCACCTCACCGCAGGCACCGGTGGTCAGCTGCGCGGGGGCGTTTCGGCGGGCGGCTCGCGCAGCTCGCTGACGGGGGCAGGGGCCTGGGGCTGGCGGGTGAAACCTTTCAGCCCGCTCACGGTCAGCCGGTCGCGCGTGATCTCGACTTCGCTGAGGCTGTAGGCGGTCAGCAATTCGGCCAGCGAGCGCAGGGCGTGCATGTGGATACGCTCATAGCCGTGGCTGGCATCGACGCCGAAGGTCACCAATGCCGTGCGCACATCCGCTCCCGCCTCGATCGCCGAGGCGCTGTCGGACCGATAGTGGCGGAAGATGTCCTTCTGCATACGGATGTCGTGCTCGCGGCAGAGCGCGCCTAGCTTTCGCG
>CAZKSE010000447.1:0-1839 GCA_964555305.1 uncultured Rhodobacter sp.
GCAGGCTGCCGCCGATGTCGTTACCATGCGCAAGCGCCCCCATCCCCGCCATCAACGCCGAACTTGCCCCGCCTGACGAGCCGCCGGTAGAGACATGTTTCCCCCAGGGATTGTGTGTGCGCCCGAAAAGCGGGTTGTCGGTATCGGCGCGGAAGGAGAACTCCGGCGTGTTCGTCCGTCCGATCACCACCGCGCCGGCATCGAGCAGGTTCTTCACCAAGGGTGCGTCGTCGGGCGCGATCACATCCTTCAGCGCCACCACCCCGTTCGAGGTCGCATGACCCTTCTGGTCGACATTGATCTTGATCGTCACCGGCACGCCATGAAGCGGCCCAGGCTCATTGCCGTTCGCCCGCGCCCGGTCCAGCGACCGGGCGCGCTCCAGCGCGGTATCGCCCAGATCCTCGACCACGGCGTTGAGCTCGGGGTTGACCGCGCGCATCCGCGTGACCGCAGCCTGCACCGCCTCTTCGGCGCCAACCTCGCCGCGGCGGGTAAGATCGGACAGGGCGGCGGCGCCAAGTTGCCAGAGCGGTCGGTCGGTCATCTGTGTCTCTCCTGCGATTGCGCGCGCAGGTTAGACCCGGCCGCGATCCGGCTGCAACGACTTGTTTGCATTTCCGTCTCCCCCGCATAATGTGCGATCGTTCACAGATGAAGGAAGCCATGAAGACCCTATCCGGCATCCCCGTCGACGCATCCGATTCGCATCCGAGGACATCATGAAGGAACTCTGGTTCGACCCCGCGCGGGTCGCCATCGGCGGCGATTGGGCCGCCACCGACAAAACGCTGCCCGTCGAGGACCCGTCCACTGGTGAGGAGGTTGCGCAGATCGCCCGCGGCACGGGGGCCGATATCGACGCCGCGGTCGCCGCCGCCCAGAAGGCTCTTGCGGGCGAGTGGGGGGCACTGGATGCCACCGATCGCGGCCGGCTTCTGGCCCGCCTGGGCCGCCTGGTCGAGGAACGCGCGGAGACCCTGGCACGGATCGAGGCGCAGGATGTCGGAAAGCCCTTGAAGCAGGCGCGCGCCGATGCGCTGGCGTTGGCGCGCTACCTGGAATTCTACGCTGGTGCCGCCGACAAGGTGATGGGCGAGACGATCCCCTATCGCCAGGGCTACACTGTCTACACCCTACGTGAGCCGCATGGGGTCACGGCGCATATCATCCCCTGGAACTACCCGATGCAGATCATCGGCCGCTCTGTCGGCGCGGCGCTGGCGATGGGCAATGCCTGCGTCATAAAGCCGGCCGAGGAGGCGAGCCTGACGGCGCTCGCCTTCGTGCAGCTGGCGCAGGAAGCGGGCTTTCCCGCCGGCGCGATCAACATCGTCCCCGGCCTGGGCGAGGAAGCGGGCGCGGCCCTTGCCGCCCATCCCGGCATCCAGCACATCAGCTTCACCGGCTCGGTCCCGGTGGGCGCGCTGATCCAGGCGGCGGCGGCGAAGAACGTGGTGCCGGTCACGCTGGAGCTGGGCGGCAAGTCCCCGCAACTGGTGTTCGAGGATGCCGATCTGGATGCGGCGCTTCCGTTCCTGGTCAATGCGGGGCTGCAGAACGCCGGGCAGACCTGCTCGGCCGCCTCGCGCATCCTGGTCGCGCGTAGCCGATACGACGAGGTTGTCGCGCGTATGGCCGACCGCTACCGCGCCATTCAGGTGGGGCCGGCGCTGAATGACCCCGATGTCGGACCGCTGATCTCGGGAAAGCAGCGAGAGGTGGTGCAGTCCTACCTGAACCGTGCCGAGGGCCTGACCCTCGCGGCCGAAGGGCGCCTCGTCGACGGAGCGCCAGTGGGCGGGCATTATCTTGCCCCGCGTCTTCTGGCGGGCGCGA
>CAZKSE010000448.1:0-1822 GCA_964555305.1 uncultured Rhodobacter sp.
TCGCATGCACGAAATCGCTCCAGCGAAAAACCGCGGCCCCCACGCACCGCTTACCACTCATTGAGAGAACTGGCTCGCGAATATTGACCCACCTCCGCACGGCCGTCTGGAAGCCCAAGCCGCGAACCCGCGTGAGGGAACTGCCCAAATCTTTCCCAAACCGGTGCCACTCCGTGCCTTTCAGTGCCATTTCAAGGGTTTGAGGCATCAAATCCGTGTTCGCGCCGGAGAGCGAATTTTGCCTTGTATCTCCTGTTCTTGCGCGGCTATACCCACCAGCGGAGACGTGGCCGAGTGGTCGAAGGCGCTCCCCTGCTAAGGGAGTAGGCGGGAAACCGCCTCGTGGGTTCGAATCCCATCGTCTCCGCCATCATCCCTGTTGCGAACACGGACAGGCGCCCTTAGCGGCGCGGAAATAGTCGTGTTTTCAAAGTGCTTTGCCACATCCATGCGAACCTCTGAGACCGCGTGCCAGGCGCGTTCCGGGCTCTGAACGGCGCTCCGGCTCTGTTCGGGCGAACCTCGCCGAATTCGGTTCGGTCGGATTTTTCCCAGCCTTTCCAACGGCCTGAGTTTCAGCACCGCCAAAACTTCGGGCCTTGTTTCAATCGCCTTCGAGGGGAACGGAGCCGCAAAACGCGATAGGCGCAGCTTATGTAGTCGCTGGTAGCAATGCACGCATCCATGACGGCACTTGGCGTGGTGCAAGGCCGGAAAACGTTGCAGAAACAGTGATCTTCCGCCTATCAAGGGGGTGACGGTGCCCGCCCACCTCGCCATGCGTTACCTCGGCACTCGTGCCGTCCTGTGGGTTGGTGGACAAAGAATAGCGTGAACAAGAGAGCAGTTATGGCCACGTCTTTGAAAGCTGAAGAATATCGCTTGGAGAAGATTTTCTCCGACGATTTCGTCTATTCAATCCCACCCTACCAGCGACCGTATTCGTGGACGGAAGACCAAGCCAGCGAGTTGCTGGACGACATTCTCGCCGCGCAGCCAGAGCCACATCAGGAGGCGGTTCCTTACTTTCTCGGAAGCATTGTGTTGATCAAGGATGCCGCGCAGCCAGAAGCAGACGTGGTAGATGGCCAGCAACGACTGACGACGCTGACGATCCTTCTGGCAGTGCTGCGGGACATGGCCACTTCTGCGGAGATCCGGGATGAACTGAACCGTTTCATATGGCAGAGGGGAAGTACGATCACAGGCAGAGCCGACCATTTTCGGCTCACTTTGCGCCCGCGAGATCGAGATTTCTTTCGTGATCATGTGCAGAAGGACGGCGCGGTCAGCGACCTTGTTGGGAAGGATCCGGCAGGTCTCGCTGACACCCGCCGTCGGGTTCACGAGAACGCCAGATACTTCTGGGGCGCGTTGTCGAATATTTCGGAAGCGGCGCGTGAAAGTCTGGCGGCCTACCTGATACAACACTGCTATCTTGTTGTCGTCGCAGCGTCGGACCGCAGCGCCGCCTACCGGATTTTTGCGGTGATGAATGATCGTGGATTGGACTTGTCACCCACCGACATTCTGAAGGCGGAGATCATCGGAGCATTGCCCGAGGCGCAGCGTGATGCTTACACGGAAGCTTGGGAGAACATAGAGGAAGAGCTTGGGAGGGATCGCTTTCGGGAACTTTTCGGGCATATCCGTATGCTGCACGCACGCACGAAGGCCAGGGGTAACTTGACCGACGAATTCCGACGCGACGTCGCCGATCGCTTTGATCCGGCCCAGCTCATCGACAGCGAGATTGGACCGCTTGCAGTGTTGATTGTCACTGAGAACTGACCCGGCATTGTCACCGAGAACTGACCCACCC
>CAZKSE010000449.1:0-1815 GCA_964555305.1 uncultured Rhodobacter sp.
AGTTCACCCGGAGATTACGCCGCCATCAAATTTCCACCAGTTCCGCGACACGACCTCGATGCTGACGGAAAAGTTGTCATCACCAGAAAGGTGCGGCGCTCTCAGATGCTCGAGTTCTTTGGGAGGTTGGATCCGTGCTTGGTTGGCATGGAGGCGTGCCCCTCCGCGCACCATTGGGCGCGGGAACTTTCTGCCCTAGGCCACGAAGTCCGATTGATGGTCGCGTCCTACGTGAAGCCCTACGTCAAGCGCCAGAAGAACGACATGGTCGACGCCGAAGCCATCTGCGAGGCGGTGACCAGGCCGACCATGCGGTTTGTCCCGATCAAATCTGAATCGCAGCAGGCCATTCTCATGGTCCACAAGACCCGCGCCCTATTGGTCCGCCAAAGAACAATGCTTGTGAACGCCCTGCGAGGCCATCTTACCGAGATGGGCGTCGTAGCGCCAAAGGGGATCAGACGGCATGCCGATCTCGTCGAGCGGGTGCTTGCACACGGCGCAGACGAGATCGACTTGCCGCCGCTCGTGCGTGACATCGTGTTGTCCTCTGCCCGACAGATCGGCTCCTTGAATGCCGAGATAAAGGAGCTCGAGAGGAAAATCCTGGAATGGCACCGCACGAGCGAAGCCAGCCAACGGCTGGCGACGATCCCCGGCGTCGGCGTGATCACCGCATCCGCAATGGCGGCCAGTGTAGTGGACCCTGCTGCCTTCAGATCGGGACGAGATCTTGCCGCATGGCTCGGCCTGACGCCTCGATCCAACTCCTCTGGGGGCAAAGAGCGACTTGGGCGGATCACGAAAGCCGGAAATCGGTATCTGAGAACCTTGCTGGTCATCGGGGCGACAGCCGTCGTCGGCTTCTCGAGGCGCACAGCCGAAGGGCCATTGATGAGCTGGGTCAGAAAGCTCCTGCAGGTGAAATCGGCACGCCTTACAACGGTGGCCCTGGCCAACAAGATGGCACGGATCTGCTGGGCCGTGATGGCACGGAAAACCGTCTACGGAGAAGCAGCCGCATAGAATACGACGCACTGGCGTCGCAACAGTTCGGAGGGTCTGCCCAAGAAGCGTGATGACTACCGGTTTTGCCGGGGATCAGGAAAACCCGTTCGCGAGACAGCGCCCAAAAGCGCGATGATTTGATAGGGGCCATGATCCGCGGATATCATCAGGGCCCGCGGCCAACCGGCCGCACTACGAGGCCGGACATATGCAAGCACCCAACCGGATTCGACGCGCTTTGAGGAAAGACTTGACGAAGGGGGTGTCCACATATGTTTCGCGAGCCAGATAGCGAACCGCGTCGCCGAAGATCTCATGTCGATTCGTGAATCGGCCACCGGCCTGAACGAACGCATCCGCGAACAGGTTCAGGAACTCTGGATTGCCAAGGAGATGAGTAAGGTCTTGGCGGGCGGCATCGGAGAGGAAATTCTCGAAGTTGGCGTCCGGGTGGCGATGGCGAAAAAGCAGAGCCTGTTCGTCTTGATCAAAAGGGACCAATCTGGCGAGGATCGGCTCGGTGCCCAGGATTTCATGCAGAAGACGAGTGTCCGCGTCGCTCCATTCCCCAGATCGGCTCGACAGGATTGTGCGATCAGCTCCCGTATGTCGCAGCTCTTTCAAAGCGCGATGAAGGCCTGTGGGATCAATGCGAGCAACCTCATCGAAGGCATCGACGACGATGCAGGACGCAGTCGTTCTTTCGAAGATGCTTGCTTTGACTGGCGTTGTGCCAAAACGCGCCGCAAGACTGTAAGCGGTGCGTGACCACCGTTTGAGCTTCAGCTTGTCGCTTTCGCGAACCGC
>CAZKSE010000450.1:0-1780 GCA_964555305.1 uncultured Rhodobacter sp.
GGCGTCAGCCCCGCGCGGGCATGTAGCGTTCCAGGAAGGCGCTGTTGTAGGCCTGCGCCTTTTCCAGAAACGGCTCGATGCTTTCCAGAACGCGGGCCACGTCATCGCTGGCGGCGCGCTGTTCTTCCTTCACCTCGTCCCAGGCGTCGCGCATGGCGCTGACCACGTCATCGGGGAAGGCGAGGAACTCGACGCCGGCTTCGGCGAGCTGGTCCATGGCGATCACGTTGAAATAGTCGAACTGCGCGTTCGTCTCCATCGCCGCCTGCATCGCGGCGGCCTCGCAGATTGCCTGAAGATCGGGGCTGAGTTCGTCCCAGGCGTCCTGGTTGAAGACCACGGCCAGCGCCGCCGACGGCTCGGCATAGGCCGGGGTATAGCACAGGTTGGTGATCCGCTGCAGGCCAAAGGCCTGGTCCAGTAGCGGGCCCACCCATTCGGCCGCATCCAGCGCGCCGGACTGAAGCGCCTGGAAGATCTCGGTCGCCGGCATCAGGACCGCATTGACGCCAAGCTTGCGCATCATCTCGCCGCCGAGCCCCGCGATGCGCATGTTCAGCCCCTGAAGGTCCTCCAGGCTCTCGATCCGGTCCTTGAACCAGCCCCCGGCCTGCACGCCCGAATTGCCTGAATAGATAGGCTTCAGGTTCCGTTCGGCGTAGATGTCGTCCCAGATCTCCTGCCCGCCGCCCCAGCGCAGCCAGGCCTGGTGTTCCCAGACCGTCATGCCGAAGGGCACGCCGGTGTACCAATGCAGCGCCGCCGACTTCGAGGCGGCGTAATAGGGCGTGTTGTGCCCGATCGGGACGTTGCCCTGTTGCACCGCATCCTCGACCGCGAAGGGCGGCACCAGCTCGCCCGCGCCGTAGACGGTCAGCACCATGCGGCCATCCGACATCTTCTCGACCAGTTCGGCGAAGCGCGCCGAATTCGTGCCCACGCCCGGCGCGGCCTTGGGAAAGCTCGACGGCATGTTCCATTCGATCCGGCCCTGCGCGACGGCCGGTGCAGCCAGCGTCGCGGCCCCGATGCCCGCGCCCGAGGCGAGGAAGGTTCTGCGTTTCATTTCGGTCTCCTCCGTTATGTGCGTCACAGTCAGAACAGGCGGTCCGGCAGCCAGGTCGCCAACTGCGGAAAGGCGATCAGAATCGCCAGCGCACCCAGCTGTAGCAGAACGAAGGGCAGCACGCCGCGATAGATGTCGAACGTGCGGATCGCGGCGGGCGCGACCGACCGGAAATAGAAAAGCGCAAAGCCGAAAGGCGGGGTCAGGAAGCTGGTTTGCAGGTTCATCGCCAGAAGGACCGCAAACCACACCGGCGAGACATCCCCCATCAGCACCGCCGGTCCCAGCAGCGGCACGACGATATAGATGATCTCGACCGCGTCGAGGATGAACCCCAGGACGAAGACCACCAGCATGACGATCAGAAGCGGGGTCAGATCGCCCCCCGGCAGCGCCGACATCAGCGCAGTTACCGTCCGGTCGCCGCCAAAGCCGCGAAAGACCAGCGCCAGCATCGAGGCGGCGATGACGATGCCGAAGACCATGCCCGACACCCGGATCGTCTCGAGCAGCGAGGATTGCAGCAGCCGTCCGCGCCAGAGCCGCGCGCTCGCCACCACCACCCCCAGCGCGATCAGCGCCGCCGCCGCCAGCGCCAGCATCCCGGCGGGGCTGTCCAGCGCCGCGCGGCCCAGGCCCACCATTCGCAGCATCACCAGGGTGAACGCGGCCAGCCCCGCCGCGGCGATGATCGCGCGCTCGCCGCGCCCGGCG
>CAZKSE010000451.1:0-1772 GCA_964555305.1 uncultured Rhodobacter sp.
GTGCCCCGGCTCGTCCGACGACGCCGCGCAAGTCCGAACGCGAGCGCGACGACCGCGACTCACGCGGGAAATCCCGTGACGAGGGTGGCCGGCGCGCCGGTAAGCTGACCCTCTCGGCGGCGCTTGATGGCGAAGGCGGTCGCCAGCGCAGCCTGGCGGCGATGAAGCGCAAGCAGGAAAAGGCCCGCGCCAAGGCCCTGGGGCAGACCCAGCGCGCCGAGAAGCAGGTCCGCGAGGTTCAGCTGCCCGAAACGATCGTGGTGCAGGAATTGGCCAACCGGATGGCCGAGCGATCCGCCGATGTGGTCAAGGCGCTGATGAAGATGGGCATGATGGTCGCGATGAACCAACCCATCGACGCTGACACTGCAGAACTGGTGATCGAGGAATTCGGTCACAAGGCCGTGCGCGTCTCGGATGCCGATGTCGAGCAGGTCATCGACACCGTCGAGGACAAGCCCGAAGACATGAAGCCACGTCCGCCGATCATCACGATCATGGGCCATGTCGACCACGGCAAGACGTCGCTTCTGGACAAGATCCGTCAGGCCAATGTCGTGGCCGGTGAAGCGGGCGGAATCACCCAGCATATCGGCGCCTATCAGGTGACGACCGAATCGGGGGCGGTGTTGAGCTTCCTCGACACGCCGGGCCACGCCGCGTTCACCTCGATGCGGGCGCGCGGCGCGCAGGTCACGGATATCGTGGTCCTCGTCGTCGCGGCCGACGATTCGGTCATGCCCCAGACGGTCGAGGCGATCAATCACGCCAAGGCTGCCGGCGTGCCGATGATCGTGGCGATCAACAAATGCGACAAGCCCGATGCCGATGCCAACCGCGTCCGCACCGAACTGCTGCAACACGAGGTCGTCGTCGAGGCGATGTCGGGCGACGTGCAAGATGTCGAGGTGTCGGCACTGACCGGCAAGGGGCTTGACCAGTTGCTGGAGGCCATCGCGCTTCAGGCCGAGATCCTTGAACTGAAGGCCAACCCCGAGCGCGCCGCCATGGGTGCCGTGATCGAGGCCAAGCTGGATGTCGGCCGCGGTCCGGTGGCCACGGTTCTGGTGCAGCATGGCACACTGAAGAAGGGTGACATCTTCGTCGTCGGTGAGCAGTGGGGCAAGGTCCGCGCGCTGATCAACGACCGCGGCGACCGTGTCGACGAGGCCGGACCCAGCGTTCCGGTCGAAGTGTTGGGCCTGAACGGCACGCCCGAGGCTGGTGACGTCCTCAACGTGGTCGAAACGGAAGCTCAGGCACGCGAGATCGCCGACTACCGCCACGAAGCTGCCAAGGACAAGCGTGCCGCAGCCGGCGCCGCCACGACGCTCGAGCAGCTGATGGCCCGGGCGAAGGCAGACAAGGACGTGGCCGAACTGCCAGTCCTGATCAAGGCGGACGTGCAGGGCTCAGCCGAGGCGATCGTGCAGGCCCTGGAGAAGGTCGGCAACGAAGAGGTGCGTGTGCGCGTTCTGCACTACGGCGTCGGCGCGATCACCGATTCGGACGTGGGCCTGGCGGAAGCCTCGGGCGCGCCGATCATCGGCTTCAACGTCCGCGCCAATGCCACGGCACGCAGCGCCGCCCAGCAAAAGGGCGTCGAGATCCGCTACTATTCGATAATCTACGACCTGATCGACGACATCAAGGCAGCGGCCTCGGGCCTTCTGAAGGACGAAGTGCGCGAAAAGTTCATCGGCTATGCCGCGATCAAGGAAGTCTTCAAGGTTTCCGGCGTCGGCAAGGTCGCGGGCTGTCTGGTTACCGAA
>CAZKSE010000452.1:0-1737 GCA_964555305.1 uncultured Rhodobacter sp.
TCTCTATGTCTGGGCGGTGGGGGGCTGATCGGTGGCGCGGCGTTTCGGCGGAACCTACAGCCCCGGTGCCGGCGGTGGTGCGAAATCCCAGCCCGCGACGGCGCGGCGGGCGCCGGTGGGAATGCGCGTCAACCTTCTGTTCGTGCTGCCCTTCCTTTTTGCCTTCAGCGCCTTCTTCCGCGATCCGGCGGGGCTTCTGGGCAATCTGGGCACGTTCGCCGCGCTGATGCTCTCGGCCTGGCTGACGCGCGAGGGGGTGATCGCGCAGGACGCCTATGACGCGCGCCGCGTCGCCCGGCGCCCGGCGATCCCGCGCAAGATCTTCGGATCGGTGGCGATGGGGCTGGGGCTGGGGCTGGCCGGGCTGGTCGGCGGCGGCGTCGTCAACGCGGTGATCTTTGCGCTCCTCGGCGCGGGGCTGCATCTGGCGGCCTTCGGCCCCGATCCCTTGCGGGACAAGGGGATGGAGGGGGTGGACCTGTTCCAGACCGACCGGGTCGCCCGTGCCGTCGAAGAGGCCGAGAACCACCTCAAGGCGATGTCGGACGCGATCCTGCGCGCTCGCGACCGGCGCACCGAGGAACGGCTGGTCGAGTTTCAGGCCCATGTCCGGCAACTGCTGCGCGCGGTGGAAAACGACCCCCGCCGCCTGGTCGCGGCCCGCCGATACATGGGCGTCTATCTGCTGGGGGCGCGGGATGCGACGGTGAAGTTCGCCGATCTCTATGCCCGCAGCCGCGACGAGCAGGCCCGCACGGATTACCTGGCGCTGCTGGAGGATTTGCAGCAGAATTTCACCCTGCGCACCGAAACCCTGCTCGACAGTGACCGGCAGGCGCTGGATATCGAGATGGAGGTGCTGCGCGAGCGGCTTGAACGCGAGGGCCTGCGCCCCGCCATTCCCGACGATTCGACCTTGCCCGAGCCTGCCTCGCAGAAAGGAAGACACGATGACTGACAATGTGCGCCAACAGGCCAAGGAACTGACCGCCGCGATCGAAGAGGCGGCAGGGCTGAAGCTTGCCGAACCCAGCCAGGACGTGATCACCATCGACGAGGCCGACGCCGGCCAGGTCCAGGCGATCCGCAAGCGCATGGACGAGATCGACATCGCCTCGACCGGGTCGATCATCGGCTTCGGCTCGCGCGCGCAGCTGGAGTTGCAGCAGATCAGCCAGGCGATGCTGGTCGATGTGAAGAACAAGGACGTGGGACCGGCGGGCGATGCGCTGCGCCAGATGGTCGGCACGATCCGCGGTTTTTCGGTCAGCGAGCTCGATTCCCGGCGCGAACGCAGCTGGTGGGAGCGGCTGACCGGCAAGGCGGCGCCGATCGCCAATTTCATGGCCCGCTACGAGGATGTGCAGAAGCAGATCGACCGGATCACGGAGACCTTGCTCAGCCACGAGACGACGCTGCTGAAGGATATCAAGTCCCTTGACCAGCTCTATGAAAAGACGCTGGATTTCTACCACGAGCTGGCGCTCTACATCGCCGCGGGCGAGGCCAAGCTGAAGGAACTGGACACCGAGGCGATCCCGGCGCGCGAAGCCGCGGTGGAAGCGGCCGCGGAGAATGACAAGGTCCTCAGGGCGCAGGAGCTGCGCGACCTGCGCGCGGCGCGCGACGATCTGGAACGCCGCGTGCACGACCTGAAGCTGACCCGGCAGGTGACGATGCAGTCGCTGCCCTCGATCCGGCTGGTGCAGGAAAACGACAAGTCGCTGGTCACCAAGA
>CAZKSE010000453.1:0-1719 GCA_964555305.1 uncultured Rhodobacter sp.
GACGCGCCATTGGGAACTGACCGAGAAGGGCCATTCCCGCGCCCGGCACGACCGCCGGGGGCCGGCATGATCGCGGCCTTCTTCGACAGCGCCGATGCGATGATCGTGCTGACGGGGATGCTGGTCGGCGCCTCGGCGGCGCTGCTGGGCACGTTCCTTGTCCTCGGGGGGCGGTCGATGCTGACCGATGCGATCAGCCATTCGATCGTCTTCGGCATCATCGTCGTCTGGCTGCTGACGCGGCAGATGGCGGGGCCGGTGCAGGTGATCGGGGCGGCGGCTGCCGGAATGCTGACCGTCGTCCTTTCCGAGGCGCTGGCACGGTCGCGGCTGGTGCGCACCGATGCCGCGATCGGGCTGGTCTTTCCGGCGCTCTTCTCGGCCGGGGTGATCCTGATCGCGCTCAATGCGCGCAACGTCCATATCCATGCCGACAGCGTCCTTCTGGGCGAGATCGGCTTCGTCTGGCTGGAGACGGTCACCCTGGGCGGCGTGCGCGTGCCGGTGGTGGTGGCCACGCTGGCGGCGGTGCTGGGGGTGAACCTGGCCTTCGTGCTGGGCTTCTGGAAGGAGTTGAAGCTGGCCACCTTCGATCCGGTGCTAGCGGCGGCGCTGGGGTTCGCGCCGGGGCTGATGTTCCATGCGCTGCTGGGGCTGACCAGCGTCACCGCGGTCGCGGCCTTCGATGCGGTGGGCGCGGTCCTCTTCATCGCCTTCGTCATCGTGCCGCCCGCGACCGCCTTCCTGCTGACCCGCCGGGTCGGGCGCATGGCGGGGCTGGCGGTCCTGCTGGCGCTGGGATCGGTCGCCGCGGGCTATGCGCTGGCGATCTACTGGGACGTGTCGATCGCCGGAATGATGGCCTCGATGACAGGCGCCTTCTTCCTGCTGGCGCTTTTCTTCGCCCCCGAGCAGGGGCTGATCGCGCGCGCCCTGCACCACCGGGCCGAACGGGCAGCCAATGATGCCCGCACGCTGGTCGCGCATCTGTTCACCCATCAGGACACCGAGGCGATGGATGCGGAAAACACCGCCCGCGCGCTGATCGAGCATCTGCGCTGGCCCGAGGCCCGCGCCCGCGCCGCGATCCTTCAGGGGCTGGATCGCGGCCTGGTCCGGCGCGAGGGGCGGCTTCTGTGGCTGACCGAGAAGGGCCAAGCGAGCGCGCGCGCGATCTTCGACCCCGCCGGCCGCGCGATGCGGTCCGGCCCCTGAGCTGCCCCTGACGCGCCCCCGACGCGCCCCCAACGCGACCAGAGCGCGCCGGGGGCTTGCCTGAGGCTCGACTGAGGCTTGACTGGGGCTTGCCGGGAACCGCAACGGGGCGCTACACGTTGTGGTGAAGGGCTGTCAGCCGCGAAATCATGGGGTATAAGGCAGCAGGCGCGGGCCCCGACGGCCCGGTTTCGAGCGAACGGAGCAGACGGAATGACCAGAACGGCATCGCGGATCACGGGGCGGATCGGTGGGCACAGCAGGATTGCCTGCGGCCTTGTCTTGACCGCCTTCGCGCTGACGGCCTGCCAGGATACATCGCAGCTGGACTGGGATCTGCGGCGCAGCGACAGTTTCAGCACCGCCGACGCCGCCCGCACCGCTGCCGTCGCCCGCCCGCAACCCGATGCGCGCGGCGTCATTTCCTACCCCGGCTACCAGGTCGCGGTCGCCCGGCGCGGCGAGTCGGTGCGCGGCATCGCCGAGCGGCTGGGCGTCGACCCG
>CAZKSE010000454.1:0-1715 GCA_964555305.1 uncultured Rhodobacter sp.
GCGTGCCAGCGAATCCGTCAAGTCCAGCTTCACCGATGGCGCGCGCGCAGGCTTTGCCGCCGGAGGCGGCACATCCTCCATGGGCACGGTCGGCGGCGCGAGCGCCGCGCCGGCCGCATCGGCCGGCAGCCCTCCCGCGTGGGCGCAGCGGATGCAGCGCCGGCAGGCCATGAACCATGGCACCACCATGACCGCCCATGCCGTCCGCTCCGGCGACAGCCACGGCTCCGGTTCCTCCGTCAACCTTTCCGAAAGTGACCGCTCATGAGCATCTTCAAACGACCAGCAACCCATTACGGCAAATCGCCCGAACCCGAGACGCCCTATCAGAAGGCCGCGCAGGCATGGGACGAGCGTATCGGCTCGGCCCGCGTGCAGGCGAGGAACTGGAGGCTCATGGCCTTCGGCTCCCTGATCCTTTCGGCCGGCTTTGCCTCGGCGCTGGTCTGGCAGTCCGCACGTGGGACCGTGGTGCCTTGGGTCGTTCAGGTCGATAATCTCGGTCAGGCGCAGACCGTCGCCCCCGCGAGCGCCGACTATCGCCCGACCGATCCGCAGATCGCGTTCCATCTCGGCCGCTTCATCGAGCAGGTCCGCGCGATCCCGGCCGACGCGATCATTGTCCGCCAGAACTGGCTTCGCGCCTATGAGTGGACCACGGATCGCGGTGCGGCGGCATTGAACGACTACGCCCGCACCAATGATCCCTTCACCCGCGTCGGCCGGAGCCAAGTCGCCGTCGAGGTGTCGAGCGTCATCCGGGCCTCGCCCAACAGCTTCCGCGTGGCGTGGACGGAAAGGCATTTCGAGAACGGCCAGCTTTCCACGACCGAACGATGGACGGCTATTCTCACCATCGTCATCCAGCCCCCGCGCGACGCCGAGCGCCTGCGCGCCAATCCGTTGGGAATATACGTCAATGCAATTTCGTGGTCGCGGGAGATGAGCCAATGAAAGCGTCAGCTTGCATCAATCACTTCGCTGATCTTCCCCTCGGAGATCATGAAGAACGAGGTGCCCGTCATCTCGATCTCCTGCCCGGCCTTCCAGCCGTTGGGCAGATCGGTTTTGACCTTGGCGCGATAGCCGATGCGCACCGCTGCACGGTCGTCTATGGCGATGCAGTCGAGGATCGTCTGTTCTCTTTCAGCAAACAACTGGACGCCCTGTTCCGCCAGCGCGCGAAATGCCTCGATCCCGTGCGTTTCGTTCGTCATCTCTCCGTTCGATCTGTTGATAAACCGAACGTCGCCCGACAGGCAGTCGAGCATCGCCTGAACATTCATCCTGTTGTAGGCGTCGATATACCGGGCAACAATCGTCGGCACAGAATCCATTCTGTCGGTTCCTCCTTACTGATCCTGAAGTCGCTAACCTATGCGATTTTTGCGTCGGCGGTGGCAATTACTTTGGCAGGCTGCGCGACCAACCGGACGCCGCAATTCAGCTACGACGCCAGCGTGCCGCCGCTGCCGACCGTGCAGGTGGCGGCAACCGACAACACGCCTCGGCCGCTGCATGTGCCCCCGGCATGGACCGTGGCGCGCGGCGGCACCGCCGCAGGCACGCCAACCGGCCGCGTCGAGAACGCCAATGCCGCCGCCCGCGTCGAGCCGCGCCGGGAAGGCTACTACAACGCCATCCAGATATATCCGTGGAGCGAAGGCGCGCTCTATCAGGTCTATGCCGCAGTCGGGCAGATCACGACCATTGCG
>CAZKSE010000455.1:0-1696 GCA_964555305.1 uncultured Rhodobacter sp.
TCCAGATCGCCTGACCTTCGTCCGACAGGATGAAATCCAGCACCTGCTGGCCGCGCTCAGGGTTGGGGCCGTTTGCCACAAGGCCCAGCACATAGGGCACCACCACCGACCCCTCGCAGGGGATCACGAAGGCAAATTCGCCATCCTCGTTGTAGCGGGCGCGATAGGCATTGAAATCATAGTCAAAAAGGATCGGCATTTCGCCCGACACGACGCGCGCATACGAGGTTTGCAGCGGCACCATCGGGTCATTGGCGCGGAGCGTGCGGAAATAGTCGATCGCCGGGTCGAAATTGTCGAGATCGCCGCCAAGGGCCAGGTTCACAGCCACCGCGCCAACATAGCCGACAAAGGCCGAAGACGGATCAAGATAGCCGACCATGCCGCGATAGACCGGATCATGCAGATCGGCCCAGCACTGCGGCACCGGCGCGCCGCCAAGGGCATCGACATTGACGAACAGGCCCAGCGTGCCGGAATGCGTGGTGTGCCAGCGGCCCTCGGGGTCGCGCAGTCCTTCGGGGATTTCTTCCCACAGGGCAGGGCGGTAGGGTTCAAGCACGCCTTCCTCGGCGGCGCTGATGCCAAAGCTGATGCCGAAATAGGCGATATCGGCCACCGGCGCGGAACGCTCGGCGATAAGCTGGCTCAGCGTCTGGCCAGAGTTCTTGTTGTCATGCGGCAGGCGGATGCCGGTATGGGTTTCGATTGCGCGCAGCATCGACGCCCAGTCAGCCCATTCCGGCGGGCAGTTGTAGCAGATCGCATCCTGGGCCAGCGCCGGTGCGGCAATGGCCGTTGCGCAGAGCGCGGCGAGAACGGTATGTTTCATCGGTTCATCCTTGTTGAGCAGAGGGTTCGGCAGGGAGAGCGGACGGCGGCCGGGTCGCACCCCGGTCGTCGTCACCTTTCGCGGGTTGCGGCGCGGCGAGGGATGCACCGGCCCGGAAACGGAAGGGCAGGGCGGGCGGCTGAACCGGCGCGCCCCCCTGCAGGCGATCAAGAAGCAGGCGCGCGGCCTGACGGCCCATGACCTCGGGCGCGGTCTCGATGGTGGCGATGGGCACCTCAAGCATGCGGCCCACGGCGATCCCGTCAAAACCGGCAACCGACAGATCGCGGGGCACATGCCAGCCAAGGCTGCGCGCCGCCATCGACACTGCGATGGCCAGAAAGTCATTCGAGGCAAAGATCGCCGTCAGCCCCGGATGCCGGGCCAGAATGGCGGCAAGGCTTTCGGGGTGGCGCGCCTCGTCCTCGCTGATTTCGATCAACGCGGGGTCAGGCAGGCCATGGGCGCGGCATTCGGCGTGAAAGCCCGCATAGCGGTTGCGCGAACGTTCCGAGGTGGAAAAGCGCAGCGCCAGAAAACCGGTGCGGCGATGGCCAAGCGCGGCGAACCGGCGCGCCACTTCGCGCGCGGCTTCGAAATTATCGACATAGGAGGTGATGAAACCCTCAAGCGGGTCATGGAACATCAGCGACACCGGCAACCCGCGCCGCCGCGCGATCTGCAACGCATTGCTGCGCTCGGGTGCAACCATGGTGACGATCAGCGCGTCGGTCTCCTTTGACAGCAGCATCTCAAGCGCCGCGTTGTCCGCGGCCTCGTCGTAGTTGGAGCACGAGATCAGCAACTGATAGCCCGAGCCCAGCAGTTCGGCCTGAACCCCCTGCACTGCCTCGGCGAAAACCG
>CAZKSE010000456.1:0-1693 GCA_964555305.1 uncultured Rhodobacter sp.
GGCTCGATGCCCCCCGAGCGCGGCCCCCGAGTCGCGGCCCGCGAGTCGCGAGACATGCGCTACCGCTCTCGGGTCAGCCCTCGATCACCTCGAAACGGTACACATCCACCAGCCCGTGATCGGTGATCTTCAGATGGGGGATCACCGGCAGCGCCAGGAAGGCCAGTTGCAGGAACGGCTCCTCCAGCCCGACGCCCAGCGCGCGCGCCGCCGCGCGCAGCCCCACCAGCGCCTCGCGCACCGACTCGAAGGGCTCCAGCGACATCAACCCCGCCACCGGCAGCGCCAGCTCGGCCTTGACCTCGCCGCCCTCAACCACCACGAACCCGCCCTCGATCTCGGCCAGCCGCTCGGCCGCGCGCATCATGTCGGCGTATTCCACCCCAACTACGGCGATGTTGTGATGATCATGGCAGACCGTGGACCCGATCGCCCCGCGCTTGAGCGAAAACCCCCGCACGAAGCCGTTGGAAATACGCCCATTCTTCCCGTGCCGCTCGATCACGCTGATCCTCGCCAGATCCCGCTGCGGGTCGGGCGGCCGGTCGCCCTCCACCGAGGCGATCGGCTCGCGCAGATGCTCCGTCAGGATCTTGCCCTCCAGAATGCCGATGATCGGCGTCTCCTCGGCGCGCCCGGCGTATCGGAAACTCCGCGCCGTCACCGTCGGCAGATGGACCGACCCGCGCGCCACGGGCGCCACGATCTCGCGCGCTGCAAAAGCTTCGGCCTCGACCACCCGGCCCGCACAGAGGACCATCGACGCCCGGCACGCGGCCAGATCGTCCAGCACCACGATATCCGCCCGCCGCCCCGGCGCGATCTGCCCGCGATCCTTCAGCCCGAAAGCCTCCGCCGCGCTCAGGCTCGCCGCGCGGTAAACCGCCAGCGGATCGCACCCTTTCTCGATCAACCGCCGGATCATGTAATCCAGATGCCCATGCTCGGCGATATCCAGCGGGTTTCGGTCGTCGGTGCAAAGGCACATGTAGGGCGCGGTCACCGGCGTCAGGACCTCGGCCAAGGCCTCCAGATCCTTCGAAACCGAGCCTTCGCGGATCAGCACCCGCAAGCCCTTCGTCAGCTTCTCCCGCGCCTCAGGGGCCGAGGTCGCCTCGTGCTCGGTCCGTATCCCCGCCGCGACATAGGCGTTCAGGTCACGCCCCGACAGAAGCGGCGCATGGCCGTCGATATGCCGCCCGGCAAAGGCGCGCAGCTTCTCCATGCAGCCCGGATCGCGGTGGATCACGCCCGGGTAGTTCATGAACTCCGCAAGCCCCAGCACCTTCGGATGATCCGCCAGAGCCAGAAGGTCCGATGCCGACAGCGCCGCGCCCGCCGTCTCCATATGCGTGGACGGCACGCAGGAGGACAGGTTCACCCGGATGTCCATCATCGTCCGTTCGGCCGCGGACAGGAAATAGCGTATCCCCTCGGCCCCGGCGACATTGCCGATCTCGTGCGGGTCGCAGATCGCCGTCGTCACGCCCCGCGGCGCGACGCAGCGGTCGAATTCAAAGGGCGTGATGCAGGAGCTTTCGATATGCAGATGCGTGTCGATGAACCCCGGCACCAGCGTCTTGCCGGCAACGTCGATCTCGCGCCGACCCACATAATCCGCGCCGATCCCCACTACCATGTCGCCGCAGATCGCCACATCGCCCGCGATCTTCTCGCCGGTGACCAGGCACCA
>CAZKSE010000457.1:0-1688 GCA_964555305.1 uncultured Rhodobacter sp.
GGGGCGGGGCTTCTGGCGCGAAGGAGGTGGCGCGGGGCGGGAAGGGATCGCCCCAGATCGCCGCCTCGCCGGGCGGACGGGCGTCGATATGGATGAAGCCCTGGCGCGGATAGGTGCCGATCCCGTGGAAGCCCACGGCACGCGCTTGCGCGATGAAGGTCGCGGGGTCGTGGTTGTCCATGCGCACGTCGAAGGCGATGCCCTCCAGATGGCGCGAGCGCGCCGCGCCGCCGACGCGGCGGTTATGCTCGGGGCTGCGGTAGGCCGAGGTAATGATCAGCGGCTTGCCCAGCCGGCTGCGCAAGGATTGCAGCATGTCCAGCGCGCGCGGGTTGATCACCAGCTGCCCGGTGCCGCGGCAGGCCAGTTCCTGCGGTGAAAAGTTGGGCCAACGCCAGCTGGTCACCGGCACTTCGCTGGCGCGCGCATAGGCGCGGGGGGATTGGGTCATGGGAAAACTCGCATCCGTGAAAGTTGCGCCGCAGGATGCGCGCGCGCGGTTGAACCCCGGTTGACCCTCCGTACGCTGCTCCCTTCATGCCCGGTTCCCGCAACGGCTAGGCAGACGCGCCGCCAGCGGCTAGACCTTTCACAGGCATGTGAGGCGGCTGGCAACGGGCGGGGGCGGCAATGGCGGCGGAGACGATCTTTCTGGGCGGCGGCGGCGAAGGTTACGGCGACCCGCAGGAGCTTCTGTTGCGCATGGCGAACCGTCACGGGCTGATCGCCGGCGCCACCGGCACCGGCAAGACCGTCACCATGCAGGTCCTGGCCGAGGGGTTCTCGGCCGCGGGCGTGCCGGTTTTCCTGTCGGATGTGAAGGGCGATCTGGGCGGCATGGCGCTGCCCGGTCAGCCCAGCGGCAAGCTGCACGAGGCGTTCATGAAACGCGCCGCGACCATCGGGCTCGATGACATCGGCTATCGCGGCTGTCCGGTCACCTTCTGGGATCTCTTCGGCGCCGAGGGGCACCCCGTCCGCGCCACCGTGGCCGAGATGGGGCCGCTTCTGCTGTCACGCATCCTCGAGCTTACCGAAGCCCAGGAAGGCGTGATGAACATCGCCTTCCGCATCGCCGATGAAGAGGGGTTGCCGATCCTTGATCTGAAGGATCTACAATCCATGCTGACCTTCCTGGGCGAGAACGCGCGCGAGCTGACGCTGCGCTTCGGCACCGTCTCCTCGGCCTCGATCGGGGCGATCCAGCGTCGGCTTCTGGTGCTGGAAGGGCAGGGTGCCGACCGCTTTCTGGGCGAGCCGGCGCTGGAGATCGCGGATCTGATGGCGGTTGACTCCGATGGGCGCGGGCGGGTGAATATCCTTCAGGCCGCGCGCCTCATGCAGACCCCGCGGCTTTACGCGACCTTCCTGCTCTGGCTGCTGTCGCAACTCTTCGAGGAACTGCCCGAGGTCGGCGACCCCGACAAACCCAAGCTCGTCTTCTTCTTCGACGAGGCGCATCTGCTGTTTTCCGGCGCCCCCCGCGCACTGGTCGAAAAGGTCGAACGGGTGGCGCGGCTGATCCGGTCCAAGGGGGTGGGCGTCTGGTTTGTCACCCAGAACCCCGATGATGTCCCCGATGCGATCCTGGCGCAGCTCGGCAACCGCGTGCAGCACGCGCTCAGGGCCTTTACCGCGCGCGACCAGCAGGCGCTGCGCCGCGCCGCGCAGACCTACCGCGCCAACCC
>CAZKSE010000458.1:0-1676 GCA_964555305.1 uncultured Rhodobacter sp.
CTTCCTGGTCTTCTCCAAGAACATCTACACGGCCAGCATCGCCAGCTATTACATCTTCTTTCTCATCGAACGGTTCGAGATGTCGACCCAAGGCGCGCAGCTAATGCTGTTCCTCTTCCTGGCCTCGGCGGCGCTGGGGGTGATGCTGGGGGGCGTTCTGGGCGATCGGTTCGGTGCACGCGCGGTGATCTGGTTCTCTATCCTGGGGGCGCTGCCCTTCACGCTGATGCTGCCGCATGTCTCGCTCTTCTGGACCGGGATCCTGACGGTGGTGATCGGCTTCGTTCTCGCCTCGGCCTTTCCGGCGATCGTGGTCTTTGCGCAGGAACTGGTGCCCGGGCGGGTCGGCATGATCGCGGGGCTCTTCTTCGGCTTCGCTTTCGGCATCGGCGGGATTGCCGCGGCGGCGCTCGGCGTTCTGGCCGATGCGCGCGGCATCGAGTTCGTGTACCAGGTCTGCGCCTATCTGCCGGCCCTAGGATTGCTCACCATCTTCCTGCCGCGGCTGAACCGCTGAGGCGGCATTGTCGCAGCGCAGGGGCAGTGCTATCTGCCCCGCAAGTTGTTTGAAAAAGGGGATCCGCCGCATGGCGAAGGACTACATCATCCGCGACATCGCGCTGGCCGATTACGGGCGCAAGGAAATCGACATCGCCGAAACCGAGATGCCCGGCCTGATGGCCCTGCGCGCCGAATATGGCGCAGCGCAGCCACTGAAGGGCGCGCGGATCGCGGGGTCGCTGCACATGACCATCCAGACCGCCGTGCTGATCGAGACGCTGACCGCGCTGGGGGCCGATGTCCGCTGGGCCTCATGCAACATCTTCTCGACGCAGGACCACGCCGCCGCCGCCATCGCGGCGGGCGGCACGCCGGTCTTCGCCGTGAAGGGCGAAACGCTCGAGGACTACTGGTCCTATACCGACCGCATCTTCGACTTCGACGGCGGTGCGAACATGATCCTCGATGACGGGGGCGATGCCACGCTCTACATTCTGATCGGTGCGCGCGTGGAAGCGGGCGAGACCGACCTGATCTCCAACCCGGGTTCCGAGGAGGAAGAATACCTCTTCGCCCAGATCCGCAAGCGCCTCGACGCCTCGCCCGGCTGGTTCGCGAAGCAGCGCGACGCGATCCGCGGCGTGTCCGAGGAAACGACGACGGGTGTGCACCGGCTCTACGAGCTGCACAAGAAGGGCCAGTTGCCCTTCCCGGCAATCAATGTGAACGACAGCGTCACCAAGTCGAAGTTCGACAACAAGTACGGCTGCAAGGAAAGCCTGGTCGACGGCATCCGTCGCGCCACCGACACGATGATGGCCGGCAAGGTCGCGGTCGTCTGCGGCTATGGCGACGTCGGCAAAGGCTCGGCCGCAAGCCTGCGCGGCGCCGGTGCCCGCGTCGTCGTGACCGAGGTGGACCCGATCTGCGCGCTGCAGGCAGCGATGGACGGCTTCCAGGTCGTCACGCTGGAAGATGTTGTCTCCTCCGCCGATATCTTCATCACCGCCACCGGCAACAAGGACGTGATCCGCATCGACCACATGCGCGCAATGAAGGACATGGCGATCGTCGGCAACATCGGCCATTTCGACAACGAGATTCAGGTCGCCGCGCTGAAGAACCACAAATGGACCAATATCAAGGACCAGGTGGACATGATCGAGATGCCCTCG
>CAZKSE010000459.1:0-1669 GCA_964555305.1 uncultured Rhodobacter sp.
CTGCCATACGCTTGCCATACGCTTGCCATACGTCTGCCATACGCTTGCCATACGCCTGCCAGCCCCGGCCAGCGACAGATCACCCCGCCTTGCGCAGGTCGGGCGGAAGCGCCTCCTCGGCCAGAAGCGGCACCACCGCATCCAGCGACAGGGCCTCGGTCCGGTTCTCGCCCAGACGGCGCAGGCTGACCGTGCGCTCGACCACCTCGCGCGCGCCGATGGCCAGGATCACCGGCACCTTGCCCATCGAATGCTCGCGGACCTTGTAGTTGATCTTTTCATTTCGCGTATCAGCCTCGGCGCGCAACCCACTGGCGCGCAACGCTGAAACTACCTCTGACACATAATCGTCCGCCTCCGACACGATCGAGGCGACGACCACCTGCCGCGGCGCCAGCCAGAACGGCAACCTGCCTGCGTAGTTCTCGATCAGGATGCCGATGAACCGCTCGAACGAGCCCAGGATCGCGCGATGCAGCATGACCGGGCGGTGCTTCTTGCCATCGACGCCGACATATTCCGCGTCCAGCCGGTCGGGCAGGTTGAAATCGGCCTGGAAAGTCCCACACTGCCATTCGCGCCCGATCGCATCGGTCAGCTTGAAGTCGAGCTTCGGACCATAGAAGGCACCCTCGCCAGGATCGACCTCGAAGTCGTTGCGAACCTTGAGAATTGCGCGCTCGAGGGCGGTCTCGGCCTTGTCCCAGATCTCGTCCGAGCCGACGCGCACTTCCGGCCGGGTCGAGAGCTTGATGTCGAATTTCTGGAAGCCGAGGTCGGCATAGATCGAGGAGAGGAGACCCAGGAAATTCGCGCATTCCTCCTCGATCTGGTCCTCGGTGCAGAAGATATGCGCGTCGTCCTGCGTGAAGCCCCGCACCCGCATCAGACCGTGCATAGAGCCCGAGGGCTCGTAGCGGTGGCAGGATCCGAACTCGGCCAGGCGCAGCGGCAGGTCGCGGTAGCTTTTCAGGCCATGATTGTAGATCTGCACATGGCAAGGGCAGTTCATGGGTTTCAGCGCGTTGATGCGCTTTTCCTTCGCGCCTTCCTCATCGACCTCGACGAGGAACATGTTCTCGCGATAGGCCTCCCAGTGGCCGGACTTTTCCCACAAAACCCGGTCGACGACCTGCGGGGTGCGGATCTCCTTGTAGCCCGCGGCCGTCAGCCGGCGGCGCATGTAGTCCTCCAGCGCGCGGTAGACGGTCCAGCCGTTCGGGTGCCAGAACACCATGCCCGGCGCTTCATCCTGAAGGTGGAAGAGCGCCATCTCGCGGCCCAGCCGGCGGTGGTCGCGCTTCGCGGCCTCCTCCAGCATGGTCAGATGCGCCTTCAGTGCGTCGCGGTTCTTGAAGGCCACGCCATAGATCCGCTGCAGCATCGGCCGGTCCGAATCGCCGCGCCAATAGGCGCCGGCGACGCTCATCAGCTTGAACGCATCCGCCGGCACCTGGCCGGTATGCTGCAGATGCGGACCGCGGCAGAGGTCCTGCCATTGCCCGTGCCAGTACATGCGGATCTTCTGGTCCTCGGGGATCGCTTCCACGAGCTCGACCTTGAAGTTCTCGCCATTCTCCCGGTAATGCGCCAAGGCGCGGTCGCGGTCCCAGACCTCGGTCTTCACTGGGTCGCGGGCGTTGATGATCTCCTTCATCTTCTTCTCGAT
>CAZKSE010000460.1:0-1652 GCA_964555305.1 uncultured Rhodobacter sp.
TCGTCAGGCTGCACGCTGCGCGTGCAACCTTCCTCGCGTTGGGCCGGGCGCCGCGCCCTTCGGGCGCGGCGAGAGGGACCTGCCGCCGCTGTCGCCCACCTTTGCCAACGGGATGGGTGGCCGCTGGGGCAGGACCCGAACGGCGCTTGCGTGATTCCAGCTAGATGTGGGATGCGCCCGGCGCGGAAACGCGCGCCGGGATCGGCGAAAGCCGGGATCAGACCTGCGCGCCGCGCTCGATCCGGGTGTAGATGGCCAGTTTCGGGGCCTTCGGGCTGCGCGCGCGGGTCTGCAAGGCGCGCGACGAGGTGCTGGGCCGGTCGTTGCGCTCGATCTCGAGGTATTTCTTCAGCCGCGAGGCGGAGGCGCTGCGCGGACGGTCCAGGACGTGCTTGCTCATGGTCTCCCCCTAATGGTTCCTCTCGAGCGCCCTGCGTAGCACGATTCGGGCCGGATTTCCACTTTGGTGGCGGTGATGGCGCCGATAGACCTCGATCATCCAGCCGAGCATGACGGCGTTGAGGATGTGCCAGAGGAAATGGGTGCCCAGCGGAAAGGCCGCGCAGACGGCCTGATCCATCGACCGGAAGGCCAGCGACAGGACCAGGATCCCCGCCCCGATCGCAAGCCCGCGCGCGGTGTCGGGCGCGGGGCGGCGCAGCGCCCAGGCATAGAGCAGGATCAGGACCGGAATGGGCGCATAGCCCGCCGAGACGGCGATACCGGGAAGGCGCGCGAAAAGGGGGACCAGCGCGGCGGTGAAGGGAAAGAACGCCACCACGGCCAGCCCGGCGAGCCAGGACCGCGCGCCCAGCAGATCCCGCGTCGCGGCGAAGATGTAGAGCAGGATGAACGCGAGGATCGGTAGCACATCCATCAGCCCGGTCAGCCGGTTGGCATGGGTGTGGAAAAGGAAACTGCCCGCACCGATTGCCGCCAGCACCGCCACCATCGCCCAGGCCAGGGGCAGCCGTTGGCCGCGCAGCCGGAAAGCCATCGCGAGGGACGCGATCAGGAAGGCCGCGTTGGTGAGCGCATTGACGGGTTCGGACCAGTATTCGGGTCCGGTCCGTTCGCAATAGTTGTTCACCGGGGCGAACCAGTCCATCGGCACCTCCTGCGCCGGTCAGTCTAGGGCCTGAGCGGGGATTGGCCAGCGCGCGGGCTGCCTTGACGCGCCCCGCGCCCCGTCTTACGCCGTGGCAACCCCAGAAAAGAAGGACGCGTCATGCCCAATCCCTCCCTGCTCATCCTGCCCGGCGACGGCATCGGCCCCGAAGTCATGGCCGAGGTCCGCAAGATCATCGACTGGTTCGGCAAGCGTGGCCTCGCGTTCGATGTGAGCGAGGATCTGGTGGGCGGTGCGGCTTATGACGCGCATGGAACGCCGCTGACCGATGCGACGATGGAAAAGGCGCAAGAGGTCGATGCCGTGCTTCTGGGCGCAGTCGGCGGGCCGAAATACGACAACCTCGATTTCAGCGTGAAACCCGAGCGCGGGCTTCTGCGCCTGCGCAAGGAGATGGACCTGTTCGCCAACCTGCGCCCGGCGCAGTGTTTCGATGCGCTGGCGGATTTCTCCAGCCTGAAGAAAGAGGTGGTGGCCGGGCTCGACATCATGATCGTGCGCGAACTGACCTCGGGCGTTTATT
>CAZKSE010000461.1:0-1651 GCA_964555305.1 uncultured Rhodobacter sp.
GATAGACCGGCACCTCACCAACTCCCAGCGCCGAAAGGAGTGCAAGATCCGCCGGCGTCAACCGCCGACCTGCCGGCAGCACAGGCGCGCCCTCGGCCACATCCTCGCCCGCGCGGCGTGTATTGGCCCCGCGCCTCACCGGCCCGTCGAAGGCCACGCGCGCGTCGCCTGTGGCGCAGTCTTCTTCCAGCACGACGGTATCGACGCCCTCGGGCAGGATCGCGCCGGTGAGGATGCGCACCGCCTGACCCGCAGGCAAGGCGCCTTTGAACGGCTGCCCCGCCGCGGCGCGCCCCGGGGCGAGCCGCAACGTATACGGACCCGTCCCGGAGAGCATGGCATGGGCAAACCCGAAACCATCAACGGCCGAATTGGCGCGCGGCGGGTTCGAGCGACGTGCGGCGATGTCCCGCGCCAGCACCCGCTGGCCCGCGCGCGCGGTGGGCAGCAATTCGGTATCGGTCAGGGGCACCAGCGCCGCGCGCAGCTTTTCCAACGCCAGATCGACCGGGATCCAGTCCACGCCCTGCGGCATGGCGAAGCAGTCGTTCCTGAGCCGCGGTGGCGTAAGCGGCGGGACGACACTCCGCTCAGGCGACCGGGGCGGCCGCGCGGCCAGCGCCACGCTGCGCGCGGCGGCACGCAGGCTTTGTTCCTGGCCGACGCCGAGGATCCATCCTTCTTCGGCGAGAGGAGTGGCGGGGTCCGCTGCGGCGAAAAGTGCCTCAAGGCGACCGTCTTTCGCCAGTTGCGCGAGCGCGAGGGCCAGCAGGCGCACCTGCAGTTCATCCAGGGCCGTGCCGTCAGCCTTGCCGGACGCGGAGTTCGGGGGGGTCAGCGCCGCGATTTCCGCGCGCAGGAGCGATGGGTAAACCTCGGCCAGGACCACGGGGGCGGCATCCCATGGCTCGAAAGGCCAGGCCGCCACACGGCCGGGAAAGTCCGCGCGAAGACGCGACAGCACCGGCAGGCCGGTCAGCGACTGGCTGCCGACCGCGCCGGCCCCGCCCAGCTTCCAAACCGATTGCGCACCCGGGGCGCGGGTATCGACGGAGCGCAGATCGGCCAGCCCGTGCCCCGCCCGCAGCGTCCCCTTGGCGGGCAGATCGGGGATCGCCCGGCCGGGGGGGCTGAACCAGAAGGGCCCGATGCCGGGCAACGCACGGTTCATGGCGGCGGCAAGGTCCCACCGGCTATTGCGGTTGCGTGCATCGTCCTGAAGATGCGCGGCCAACCAGTCCCAGACGGCCAGCGCGAGTGACTCGCCGGTCAGCGCCCGGGCAAAGCCCGCGGGATAGCCGAAGGCGAAATCCGCCCCGATCAGCAGCCGTTCGCCGGCTGTCAGCGCATCTTCAATCAGCGATTTCAGCCGCGCCTCGGCCTGGGCGCGGGTGGCGGGATTCTCGCTTTCGACGGCACCCGCCCACGCGACGCCCAGCCAGATGGAATCGCGCCCCGTCTTAGGCCGGCATTCGGCCGACCAGTCCAGAATGGCGATCCGGTCAAAGCTCATGCCGCGCTCCCGGCTAGACCCAGATCGCGGAGGATGAAATCGGCGATCGCGGCGATGTCATCGAGCGGCAGGATCGGCTGCACGATCCCCGCCAGCGCCGGGTCGTCGGCGCGCGCGGTCGTGGCGACGGCGCGGATG
>CAZKSE010000462.1:0-1635 GCA_964555305.1 uncultured Rhodobacter sp.
CCGCGGTCCAGGCGCTCGCCGCGGCGCGGGTGATTTCCATGGACGGGCTCCACGGCACATTCGAGACCGATGCCCGCCACCTGGCCGCCACGGCGGCCGGCGGGCACGATCGCGGCATGATGCTCGCCCGCGCCGCCTCGCGCGGCGAGGTGCCGATCTTCACGCCCGTCGAAGCGCACGCACTCGACGGCGGCTTTCACCTGCCTGAATTTGTCTCGGATATGGGCTCCCTGCGCCTTGTCCTGCCAAATGACGAAGCCGAGATCGCCAGCGTGAGTCTGCGCCGCACATTGGAGGCGGGCCCCGGAAACCTGACGCTCGGCCTTGGCCTCGGCACTCAGGCCGACGGCGTCATGGGGCTGCGCATCCCGGTTGCCGACGGCCATCTTTCCGGCCGCACGGCGAGCGCGATCCTCGGCTATGATCTCGACATGGGGACGGCAGGGCGTTTCGGCGTCGAATCCGAATTCGGCCTGGCCTCGGGCCGCGCCGCCGGCATGATCGACGGGATCGGCGGCATGCGCTTCAACGCCCTCAGTCTGCGCTACACGATCGGCAATGTCGCCGCCCAGGGCGACAGGCTGAGCCTTTCGGCCTCGCGGCCGGTCGCGCTCACCTCGGGCAGGGCCAGGATGACCCTGCCGATGGCGCTCTCGGGTGGCAATGCGGTCTTCGAGCCGGTCGCCATCGGCCTTGCGCCGACGGCGCGCCAGCTCGACCTGGCGGTGGAATACGCCCGGCCCCTCGGCAAGCACGCGCAGGTCCGGCTGGGCGCGATCCACAGCGCCAACCAGGGTCATCGCGCGGGGATCCGCGAAACGACGGCGGTTCTGGGGGTCTCGATGCGGTTCTGATCGATCAGAACTTCCGCTCGGCAACCACGCAATCGAATGGCACTTCACCGAGGGCGCCGCTGGCATAGCTACCCAACCCCGTCAGGCGGTTGAGCGTGATCGTCATGTCATAGGAGTCGTCGGAAAGGTCCGGCTCGATACCCTGGCCATGCATCGCCGTGGCGCGGAACTCTACCGGGCCGAGATGTGCCGAGAATTTTCCAGCATAGTGTGCGCCGGCAACCTGCCAGTTGCTCGTCACTTCGGTGATGGGAGCCAGGCCCGTGCCCGCCGAGAGGCCCCAGCCACCATCGGGTCCGCAAGGTGTCATGTCGGCGATCAGCAGTCCGCTCACGCAATGCATCGCGCCCCATTCTGTTGGACGAAACAGCTCGATGCTGAAATCCTCGTCGCGGTCCGACTGGCAGAGCAGTAGGATCGGCGACCGGGCAGTTTCCTGGGCTGCCACGGGTGCGCACACGGCCAGTGCGATCAAGGCAAGCGTCATCGATCTCATGGCATCCTCTCAAGAAATGTTCCGCGGGATCATGCAGATCGTGAATTAAGGGGAGGTGCATGCGGCTCGCAGGTCACGCCATGCCTGGATTTAACCCAATCCCGCCCGAGGCGTCATCCTCCTCGGGGTGGATCTCGGTGCGCGAGTGCTTCTCCCAAAGACAATTCCGCGCCGCCTCGAGATCGGGGCTGTAGAACTGCTCGCGCGGCAGCATCACGCCGTATCCGCCACCGGCCATGACGCAGATCTCGCCGCCATCGGCGTGGCGCAGCACATGGCTGACGC
>CAZKSE010000463.1:0-1632 GCA_964555305.1 uncultured Rhodobacter sp.
ATGACCCCCGCGCCCGCACCGGTCCCGTCCCGGTCGCCATAGCGCCGGTAGCCGGCCAGCGCGCAGAGTTCGAGCCACGGCGCGCCCGGGTCCAGCAGCAGCGCCAGCCGTGCCCGCGGCATCAGCATCCCGCGCGCCTCGGCCCGCGCCCGCGCGCCTTCGGCGGCCTCGGCGACCGAGGCGACGACCGCCTCAACCGCGGCCCAGGCGTCGGCCATCCGCGAGGCATTGGCCGCCAACGTCGCCCCGCTCGAGGAAAGTGCCGAACTCAGAACCGCCATGACGCCCCTTCATTATCCAGAAGATGTGCAAGGGGGAGGGCTGCCTCAGCCAAAACGGGCTTAAAGTCCCCTCGGCCCCACTCGTGGCTCATCCCAGCCCCCAGATCGCGCGCGCCTCATCGGGCGTTGCCACTTCGCGCCCCGCGTCCCGCGCGATCTGCACCAGGGCGGCCACCAGCGCGCCATTGCCCGCGGCCCGCGCGCCGCCCGGCAGGTAGAAGGTATCCTCGAGCCCCGTGCGCAGATGCCCGCCCAGTTCAGCCGCGCGCGTTTGCAACGGCCAGACCTCGTCCCGGCCGATCGCGGTCAGCTGCCAGGGCGCGCTCACGGGCCGGTAGCGCAGCGCCAGCGGCAGAAGTTCGGCATCCGCCGGCATCCCCGAGGCCACGCCCATGACCAAGTTCACCTGCGGGCGCGCGACCAGTCCCGCCGCCTTGAACATCGCGACCGAGCGCAGGATCCCCAAGTCGAAGCATTCGAACTCGGGCCGGGTGCCGGTCTCGCGCATCACCGTGAGAATCTTCTCGATCTTGTCGACGGGATTGGCAAACAGCATCGGCGGCCAGGCCCAGCTGCCGTCCGCGCGCAGCTTCAGATAGTTCAGCGACCCCGCGTTGCAGGCGGCGATCTCGGGGCGGGCGGCGCGCAGGCAGGCGATGGGGCCCGACTGGTCGCGCCCCGGCACCCCGGTGGTGAAGTTCAGGATCACGCCGGGGCAGGCGTCACGGATCGCCTCCGCGATCTGCCGAGCCAGGGCCGGGTCCCAGCTTGGCAGATGGCCGCGCCCGGGGGCCTGATCGCGGAAATGGACATGCAGGCAGACCGCGCCCTCGTTCCAGGCCGCGCGCGCCTCGGTGGCGAGCTCGGCGGGCGTCACCGGCACCGGGTGGCGCCGGGGATCGGTCAGGACGCCGGTCAGCGCGCAGGTGATGATCGCCCGGTCCGCCATACTCCCCCCATTCGCCCTCCGGGTGCCTCCGCCTCGGATGGGAAGCGTAGCAAGGTGCGCTGGGGCGCGGAAGCCCGTTCGGCCGCCGGTGCCGTCGCGTCATCGCCCCGCGTCCCGGATGGGTCACACGCCCTCGTGATGCCGGCCGGGGAACATCGCCGCCGTCCGGCCGTTCCCTATCCTGATGGCGTGAAAGCACGCCAGCGCGCACGAAACACGCATCAAACCCTTCCGGAAAAGGCGATCCCCTATGAAAATCCTGATGGTACTGACCTCGCACGACCGACTGGGAGAGACCGACAAGAAAACCGGCTTCTGGCTCGAGGAGTTTGCCGCGCCCTATTACGTCTTCAAGGATGCCGGCGCCGAGGTCACTCTTGCCTCGCCGAAGGGCGGCCAGCC
>CAZKSE010000464.1:0-1627 GCA_964555305.1 uncultured Rhodobacter sp.
AACGAGAAAGATTTGCAGTTGCAAACGCATCGCGCTGGCACTACTATTCATGAGAATCATTATCACTTAAGGAATTTTCATGAATGCCCTGATCGTCGGTGCCGACCGCCTCGGCAACATTCCGGACGTACTTGCCCAGTTCGGCATCCGCATCGCCGCCCATGTGAGCGGGCGCGATACCACTCACCAGCGTCGCAGCGCGCCCCTGCCTGCGGGCATCCAGGTGGTGATCCTGTTCACCGACTTCCTCGGTCACAACGTCATGCAGCGCTTTCGCGAGGCGGCGAGCCGCGAGGGGGTGATGTTTGTCTGTTGCCGGCGATCGGTGTGTGCCCTGCAGGAAGCCCTGGGGCGGCGCATGAGTGCCGAGGAGTGCTCGACCTGCGGCGGCAAGGAAGGCTGCGGACGGAAGAAGCGCTGAACTGCCGGCGGCCTCCCGGCCTGCGGGGTCAGAACGGCAGCGTGGCAGGAAGGAGGTCGTGGCTGGGCAGCAGGCGGCGTGCGCCGTTGAAGCGCTGCGCCCAGTAGCCGGTGCCCATGCTTTCGACCCGCACCGCACCGCCGCGCGAGGGCGCATGGAGGAACTGGCCGTCGCCGAGGTAGATGCCGACGTGGGAGAAGGCGCGCCGCATGGTGTTGAAGAACACCAGGTCGCCGGGCTGCAGTTCGCTGCGGGTGACGCGCTCGCCGAGTCCGGCCATTTCGCGCGCGGTGCGCGGGAGGTCGAGGCCGACGGCGTTGCGGAACACGTTCTGTACCAGACCGCTGCAGTCCAGCCCGCTCTCCGGCGAGGTGCCGCCGAAGCGGTAGGGGATGCCAAGGTAGCGCATGCCCTGATTCACCAGCTGCTGTGCCGCCGTGGTGTACTGCATGACCAGCACCGCGCCGGGGTTGCTGCCCTCGTCGACGGCGTGGTCGACGACCGTTTCCTCCGCGTGTGCGGGAGCGGCGGCGAGCACTATGACAAGAAGAAGGGGCGAGAGGCGGCGGAAAAGCATTTGCGCGCGAATATACGCAGCGCCGACGGTTCTGTAAATCCCCGCGGGGTATTGACCTCAGGCCGGCGTGGTGAACTGGCGCCGGCTGCGTTCGAGGTCGGCGAGCGCGCGCGCGGTCCCTGCGCCCAGGCGCGGTGCCCGGGCGAGCAGGGCGAGCAGGAGCTGGGCGATGGCCCAGGCGTCGCCGAGCGCATGATGGCGCTGGAAGGTTTCGATGTCGAAGATCTTTATCCACTGCGCCAGCCGCGTGGGGCCGTCGAGGCCGGGGCGAAAGACCGCCGGCAGCAGCCAGAACAGATCCAGCCAGATGGTTTCCGGCACGCCGCCGAGGTGGGTCTGCCAGGCGCGTTCGAGCAGCCTGCGGTTGAAGCCGGCGCCGAACACCACCAGCGGTGCCTTGCCGGCGAACTCCAGGAGCCCGGCAAGTGCGGCGCCGGGGTCATCGGCAAGGCTGGCGTAGTAGCTCTCCTGCGCCCTGATGAGGCCGCCGTCGATGGCGATCGCGGCCACCGCGAGGAGGCGGTCGCGTTCGGGGTCGAGGCCGGTGGCCTCGGTATTGATGACCACATAGCGGGTGTCGAAGTGCGCGCGGCCGAGCTCGGCGGCCGGCAGGGCCTGCCAGCGCTGCA
>CAZKSE010000465.1:0-1623 GCA_964555305.1 uncultured Rhodobacter sp.
CCCCCTTTATGGATGGCCCGCCCCTCCCGCCGATCTCCGTGTAGGATGTCGGTGTTCAATGGAGGAAGGAGCGGACCATGAGCATTGTGATCGTTGGCATCGACCTGGGCAAGAACAGCTGCAGCATCGTCGGTCTCGACAGCCTGGGGACAGTGGTGGTGCGACGGCGATTGCGTCGTGACGGCGTCATCGCCTTCGCGTCGAAGCTGCCGGCCTGCATCATGGCTATGGAGGCGTGTTGCGGCGCTCATCACATGGGACGGTCGCTGGCAGCACTGGGACATGAGGTCCGGCTGATGTCGCCGGAATATGTTCGGCCTTACGTCAAGGCGCAGAAGAATGATGATCGCGACGCTGAGGCAATTGCCGAAGCGGCAACCCGACCCACCATGCGCTTTGTCGAGCTCAAGAGCGAGGAGCAGCTCGACGTCCAGACGCTGCACCGGGTGCGGGATCGACTAGTCTGCGAGCGCACGTCGCTGACCAACCAGATCAGGAGCCTTCTTCTGGAACGGGGACATGTCGTGGCACAGGGCCATGCCCGGTTGCGCCACCTGCTCGCTGACCTGCTGGACCCCGGCACGGGCAGCCTCAGTGCCCGCATGGCTTTCCTGCTCGGCGACATGCGCACGCGGTGGGACGAGCTTGACCGCCGCATTGCCGCTTTTGACGCCGAGTTCTCAGCCATGGCTCGGACCGATGAGCGAGCACGGCGGCTGACAAGCATTCCGGGCATCGGTGCGCTGAATGCCACCGCATTGGTCGCTGCTGTCGGCAACGCCGCGACATTCACGAAAGGACGCGATCTGGCCGCCTGGCTGGGTCTGGTGCCCAGGCAGGCGACAACAGGAGGCAAACCGAAACTGCTTGGGATCACGAAACGCGGCAGTCGATACCTGCGCAAGATGCTGATCCAAGGCGCGCGATCTGCCATGCCAACACTGGCAAAGGCGAATTCTGCCGTAGGCGCCTGGCTGCGTGCGCTGCTTGTGCGCACCCATCCCAACGTCGCTGTCGTCGCCCTTGCCGCGAAGATGGCCCGCACTGTCTGGGCGCTTCTGCGGCACGGGCGAAATTATGAAGCCGTGCCGCAGGCGGCCGGTTGAGGAACACGCGCCCGTCTTGAACACAGCCGGGCGCGACGAACTGCGAGTGGTGAAAGGAAGATGGCCTGACAGTTGATCGGCGTTGCAAAAACCTCCGGCGAAAAATGGCCCACTGAGGCCGGCCCCTTTATGAGGATTGTGACGCGCGGATCTCCATCTTGGCGGCGGCCTTTGTGCCGACATGCCGGATACGTTTGTGCAGACTGATCATGTCATCAAAAATTGCCGCTTGCAGACGGGGCGGGCCATACGTTTTACCCGCAGGCTTGAAGCCGTGCGATGCGCCTTGAGATACGTCGCGCCGATCATGACGACTTTCTCCTCGCCGCCTTCGGAGGCCAGCCCCTCCATGATCCGGGCGAAGATCCCCATATCGCCCCATCGTTTCCAGCGATTGTAGAGGGTCTTGGGCGGGCCATACTCTCTTGGCGCGTCGCACCATCTCAAGCCGTTGCGATTGATGAATATTATGCCGCTCAGCACCCGCCGGTCATCGACACGCGGCTTGCCATGGCTC
>CAZKSE010000466.1:0-1609 GCA_964555305.1 uncultured Rhodobacter sp.
CGGACCACCCGGTGATCCGCGCGATCCTGTCGGGCGATGACGAGGGGTTCTGGCGCGCCGAGGCGAATGAGCGTCGCGCCCTCGGGATGCCGCCCTTCGGCCGGCTGGCGGGCATCATCCTGTCCTCGCCCAAGCTTGAGGAATTGGGAGATTTTGCCAATGCGCTGGCCGACCGCGCCGAACCGTTGCACCGGATCGGCGCGCAGCTTTTCGGTCCCGCGCCCGCGCCCATCGCCCGTGTCCGGGGCCGTCATCGGATGCGGCTTTTGGTCAAGGCCGCGAAAGGCGCGCCCTTGCAACCGGCATTGCGCGCCTGGGTCGCGCAGCTGAAACCGCCGCACGACCTGCGCGTGGCCATCGATATCGATCCGCAAAGCTTCTGGTAGCGCATCAGGTTTGAAACCCCGTTGCGCGCGGCTTCGCCGGTCCGCGCGCGGGGGCGTTCAAATCACTGGCCTTGCGCGGCCTTTGCCGCTATCCTTCCGCGCAGACCCGGAAAACGGGCAGTAACGAGGCAAAGGCAGTGCACCCATGACGGAAATGGTTCATGGCACCCTGCCCGCACAGGCGGGCGAGGCAGTTCTTTCTCGCTGGTGGCGCACGGTGGATCGATGGACGATCTCCTGCGTGCTGCTGCTGTTCCTGACGGGGCTGTTGCTGGCGCTGGCGTCGTCGCCGCCGCTGGCGGCGCGCAACAACCTGGCGCCCTTCTTCTATTTTGAACGGCAGGCGATCTTCGGCGTTCTGGCCCTGGCGATCATGTTCCTGGTGTCGATGATGTCGCCGGGCGCGATCCGCCGCTGGTCGGTCATCGGCTTTCTGGGGGCTTTCATCACGCTTCTGGCGCTGCCGGTGATCGGAACGGATTTCGGCAAGGGCGCGGTGCGCTGGCTGAGCCTGGGGTTCGTCTCGGTCCAACCCTCGGAGTTCATGAAGCCCTGTCTCGCGGTTCTCGCCGCCTGGTTCCTGGCCGCTGGGCAGGAAATCAACGGCCCGCCCGGCAAGACCCTGTCCTTGGGGGTGACGCTGGCGGTGGTGTTCCTGCTGGTCCTGCAGCCCGATTTCGGGCAGGCGGCCCTCGTGCTTTTCGGCTGGGGGGTGATGTATTTCGCCGCCGGCGCGCCCATCGTGCTGATCCTGTCGCTGGCGGGGGTGGCGGTTGCGGGAGGCGTTGCGGCCTACACGCATTCCGAGCATTTCGCCCGACGCATCGACGGCTTCCTTGCGGCCGAGGTCGATGCCCGCTCGCAGCTGGGTTTCGCGACTTCGGCGATCCAGGAGGGGGGGCTTTTCGGCATGGGTGTGGGCGAGGGGCAGGTGAAATGGCAACTGCCGGACGCACATACCGATTTCATCATCGCCGTCGCGGCCGAGGAATACGGCTTCCTGCTGGTGGCCTTCATCGTCATGCTCTACGCCACGATTTGCCTGCGCGCATTGTCGCGGCTGACGCGGGAGCGCGATCCGTTCATTCGCATCGCCGGTACCGGCATCGTCGCCGTCTTCTCGGCGCAGGCGATGATCAACATGGGCGTGGCGGTTCGGCTTCTGCCCGCCAAGGGCATGACGCTGCCCTTTGTCAGCTACGGCGGGTCGTCGCTGGTGGCGA
>CAZKSE010000467.1:0-1602 GCA_964555305.1 uncultured Rhodobacter sp.
CACCATGAGTTTGTTCTCTGCTGTCGAAATGGCGCCGCGCGATCCTATCCTCGGCCTCAATGAAGCCTTCAACGCCGACACGCGGCCGAACAAGGTCAACCTCGGTGTCGGTGTCTACTACAACGAAGAAGGTCGCATTCCACTGCTGCGCGCCGTGGTCGAGGCGGAGCATGCCCGCATTGCTGCCCACGCGCCCCGCGGCTATCTGCCGATCGAGGGCATTGCTGCTTATGATGCTGCCGTACAGAAGCTGCTGTTCGGCAACGATTCTCCGCTGATCGCGGAAGGCCGGGTGGTGACTACCCAGGCGCTGGGCGGAACCGGCGCACTCAAAGTCGGCGCAGACTTCCTCAAGCGCCTGCTGCCGGACGCCGTGGTAGCCATCAGCAACCCGAGCTGGGAAAACCATCGCGCGCTGTTCGAGTCGGCCGGTTTCCCGGTCCAGAGCTACAGCTACTATGACGCGAGCAATCACGGCATCGATCGCGCCGGCCTGCTGCAGGACCTGAAGAACCTGCCACCCCGCTCCATCGTCGTGCTGCACGCCTGCTGCCACAACCCGACCGGCGTCGATCTGAACCTGGATGACTGGAAGCAGATTCTCGACGTGCTGCGTGCCCAGGATCACGTGCCGTTCATCGACATCGCCTACCAGGGCTTCGGCGACAGCATCGCAGAGGACGCCGCCGCCGTGCGCCTTTTCGCCGAGTCGGGCATGACCTTCTTCGTTTCCAGCTCGTTCTCCAAGTCTTTCTCGCTGTACGGCGAACGCGTCGGCGCGCTGTCGATGGTCACCCAGAGCCGCGAGGAGTCGGCTCGCGTACTGTCGCAGGTCAAGCGCGTGATCCGCACCAACTATTCCAACCCGCCGACCCACGGCGCCACGATCGTCTCCGCGGTGCTCAACAGCCCGGAACTGCGCGCCATGTGGGAAGCCGAGCTGGGCGAGATGCGCAGCCGCATCCGCGAGCTGCGCCTGAGCATGGTCGAGCAATTGGCGGCCAAAGGCGCGAAGACGGACTTCAGCTTCGTTGCCGCCCAGCGCGGCATGTTCTCCTACTCCGGCCTCACGGCCGAGCAGGTCGAGCGACTGCGTATCGAGTTCGGCGTCTACGCCATCAGCACCGGTCGAATCTGCGCCGCCGCACTGAACCGCAACAACATCGGTCACGTCACTGACGCCATCGTTCAGGTGCTCTGACTCCAGCCGCCCGGGCCCCTCTCAGCCCCCGGGCGCGGCGTCGTTCCTAGCGGCGCAAAGGGTTGACTTCTCTTTTGCAAACAGTAGGATACGCACCGTTGTTCCGCGATAGCTCAGTCGGTAGAGCAAATGACTGTTAATCATTGGGTCCCTGGTTCGAGTCCAGGTCGCGGAGCCAAATTTCAAAGCCTCGGTTGATACCGGGGCTTTTTTATTGCCGCTGGACTCTCACCAGGGACTGCGTCCCAGGTTATTCGCTTCGCTCACCCCTTCGGGGCCGCGCTGAAGCGCGTTCAGCTTCGCTGTCGAGTCCAAGTCGCGGAGCCAAATTTCAAAGCCTCGGTTAATACCGGGGCTTTTTTATTGCCGCTGGACTCTCACCAGGGACTGCGTCCCAGGTT
>CAZKSE010000468.1:0-1591 GCA_964555305.1 uncultured Rhodobacter sp.
CGGTGGGGCGCCCCGGGCGGTGCCGGGGCGCGGCGCGGAGTGACCGGGGCGCGGGGGGTCAGCCGCCGCAAACCTCGGTCAGGGCACCGTCGATCGCGTCGGTGATCCGATCGATCTCGGCGGCGGTGACGATCAGCGCGGGGCTGAGGGTCAGCGTGTTGTTCAACCCCGGAACCGAGCGGTTGGTCATGCCGATCTGCACCCCGCGCGCCATCGTGGCGGCGACGACCGCGGCGACCTGCGCCTCGGGCAGCGGTTCCCGGCTCTCGCGGTCGGCGACCAGTTCGGCGCCGCAGAACAGCCCCTTGCCGCGCACGTCGCCGATGACCGAATGCTTCTCCATCAGCGCATGCAGGTTCGCCATCAGCCGTGCGCCCATCTCGCGGGTGTTCTGCAACAGCCCTTCTTCCTCGATGATGCGCATGTTCTCCATCGCCGCGGCCGGTCCTGCGGTGCAGCCCCCGAAGGTCGAGATGTCGCGGAAGTAGCTCATCGGATCGCTGGCGTCGTCCTTGAACATCTCGAAGACGCGCTCGGTCGTCACCGTGCAGGAAATCGCCGCATAGCCCGAGGCGACGCCCTTCGCCATCGTCACGATGTCAGGTTCGACCCCGTAGTTCTGGTAGCCGAACCAGGTCCCGGTGCGCCCCAACCCGCAGACCACCTCGTCGATGATCAACAGGATGTCGTGCTTGCGGCAGATCTCCTGCACCCGCGGCCAGTAGCCTTCGGGCGGAGTGATGACACCGCCGCCGGCGGTGATCGGCTCCAGGATGATCGCGCCCACCGTGTCCGGCCCTTCACGCTCGATCACTTCCTCGATCGCGTTGGCCGCGCGCAGACCGTAATCGTCGACCTCGCCCCACTGGCTGCGGTATTCGAGGCAATGCGGCACCGCGACGAACCCGTCGGGGAACGGGCCGTACATCGCCTTGCGTTCCTCCTGCCCGCCCGAGGCGAGCGCGGCGATGGTCGTCCCGTGATAGTCCCGCTCGCGGTAAAGGATCTTCCACTTCTTGCCGCCGTGGCGACGGTGGGCGATCTGGCGGACCATCTTGTAGGCCTTCTCGTTCGCCTCCGAGCCCGAGTTCGAATAGTAGACGCGGCTCATGCCCGGCATCTTCTCGATCAGCGCCTCGGCGAAGAGCGCGCCGGGAACCGATCCCGCGGCGCCGGCAAAATAGTTCATCTTCAGAAGCTGGTCGCGCACCACATTGGCGATCGATTCGCGCCCGTAGCCCACGTTGACGGTCCAGACCCCACCCGAGACGGCATCGAGCGTCTCGCGCCCGGTGGCATCCCAGACGCGCAGGCCCTTGCCCTCGACGATGACGCGCGGGTCGATCTTTTCGTACTGCTTGTGCTGGCTCAGGTGGTGCCAGACATGGGCGCGGTCGGCCGCGATCACATGGCTCAGGTCGTTACGGTTGATGGCGTCATCCATCAGAAAGCCCCCCTTCGGCGGTGCAAAACGGTTTGCGGCACAATGGACCCGGGCGCAGGTGGGCGATAGGGCCAAAATGCGCCTGTTCATGAGTCCAAACTTCGCTATCCTCGCCCAGGTCATACCCGGAGGCAAGCGATGGCGGTT
>CAZKSE010000469.1:0-1577 GCA_964555305.1 uncultured Rhodobacter sp.
AAATGAGCATTCTGAGGCTGCTTTAACGACGCATTGCCAACGCAGATAGTTTTTCAAAAGCCTGTTTGCGGACAACCGGGCCCACCCGGAGACCAAGCCGATGAGCGAACTTTTCTACGATGCTGCGCCGAACGCTACCCGCGTCGCGCCGCCGCTGCCAAAGCCGCGCGAATACCCCGCCAAGCCGAGCCAGGTTTATCTGTTCGGTACCTGCGTGGTCGACCTGTTCTATCCCGAGGCTGGCCTGGATGCCATCCGCCTGCTCGAGCGCGAAGGATTGATCGTGCACTTCCCGCAGGGTCAGACCTGCTGCGGCCAGCCGGCCTATACCAGCGGCTACACCGACGAGGCACGCAACGTCGCACGGGCGCAACTGGATCTGTTCGCCAACGACTGGCCCGTGGTCGTCCCGTCCGGTTCCTGCGCCGGGATGCTGCGCCACCATTATCTGGACCTGTTCAAGGACGAGCCGGCCACGCTGAAGAAGGCGCAAGCGCTTGCCGAGCGCACCTTCGAGCTGGCCGAGTTCCTGCTCAATGTCTGCAAGGTCGAATTCAAGGACGCCGGCACGCCGACCAAGGTTGCCCTGCATACCTCCTGCTCGGCCCGCCGCGAGATGAACACCCACTTGCACGGCCGCGCCCTGCTTGCCCAGCTGGGCCAGGTCGAGCGCGTCGAGCATGATCACGAAAGCGAATGCTGCGGCTTCGGCGGTACCTTTAGCGTACGCATGCCCGACATCTCCGGCGCCATGGTGCTGGACAAGACCCGCGCACTGAAGGAATCCGGCGCGCATCAGGTGATCAGCGCCGATTGCGGTTGCCTGATGAACATCAACGGTTCGCTGGAGAAGCAGCGTGAAGCCCTGCGCGGTCAGCATCTGGCGACCTTCCTCTGGCAACGCACCGGAGGTGCCCGATGAACGCCGAACAGCGTATTCCCGCGATACAGATCGAGAACGCCGGTGACCCGGATTTCCGCGCCCGCGCTCGCAAGTCCCTGAAGGACGACCAGCTGCGGCGCAACTTCCGCACCGCCATGGACTCGCTGATGACCAAGCGCGCCGTGGCCTTCAGCGATGCCGACGAACGCGAGCGGCTGCGCGAGATGGGCAACCGCATCCGCGCCCGCGCACTGTCCAAGCTGCCCGAACTGCTCGAGCGGCTGGAAACCAACCTGACCCGCAATGGCGTGAACGTGCACTGGGCGGAGACGGTTGAAGAGGCGAACAACATCGTCCTCGAGATCGCCCGCGCCCACGAGGCGAAGCAGGTGATCAAGGGCAAATCGATGGTCAGCGAAGAGATGGAGATGAACCATTTCCTCGAAGGCCATGGCATCGAATGCCTGGAATCGGACATGGGCGAGTACATCGTCCAGCTCGACCACGAAAAGCCTTCCCATATCATCATGCCGGCAATCCACAAGAACGCCGGCCAGGTCGCGTCCCTGTTCCACGAGAAACTCGGCGTGGAGTACACCAAGGACGTCGACCAACTCATTCAGATCGGCCGCCGCACCCTGCGCCAGAAGTTCTTCGAGGCCGATATCGGCGTCTCCGGCGTGAACTTCGCGGT
>CAZKSE010000470.1:0-1574 GCA_964555305.1 uncultured Rhodobacter sp.
CGCGCCAGCGCGGGCTGGAGGTGACGCTGATCGAGGCCGCGCCGCGCATCCTGCACCGGGTCGCCGCACCCGAAACCTCGGATGCGATGCGCGATCTGCATCTGCGCCACGGCGTCCGGTTGCTGGAGGGCGCGGGCCTTGCGCGGTTGACCGGCGCGGAGCGGGTCAGCGGCGCGGAACTGGCCGACGGGCAGCATCTGGCGGTCGATTTCGTCATCATCGGCATCGGCATCACACCGGCGCTGGGCCTGGCGCAGGCGGCGGGGTTGCGGATCGACAACGGGATCGCGGTCGATGCGATGGGGCGCAGCTCGGACCCGGCGGTCTGGGCGGCGGGGGATTGCGCCTCGTTCGAGTTCCGCGGCGCGCGCATCCGGTTGGAGAGCGTGCAGAACGCCATCGACCAGGCCGAGGCGGTGGCGGCGAACATGCTGGGAGCGAGCAAGCCCTATGTGCCGGTGCCGTGGTTCTGGTCGGACCAATACGAGAACAAGTTGCAGATCGCCGGGTTGAACACCGGCTATGACCGGGTGGTGGTGCGCGTGACCGAAGGGGCGCGCAGCCATTGGTATTTCGCGGGCGCGACGTTCCTCGCGGTCGATGCGATCGACGATCCGCGTGCCTACATGCTGGGCAAGCGCCTGCTGGAGGCCGGCCGGTCCCCCGATCCGGCGGCGCTGGCGGATCCGGCGACGGATCTGAAAACGCTGTTGCGCTGAGATGCGGATCATCGCGGGGACGCATCGGGGGTTGAAGCTGGCGGAGGTGGGCGCGGGGGACGAGGCGGCGCGGTTGCGCCCGTCGTCGGACCGGCTGCGCGAGGCGCTGTTCAACATGCTGACGCAGGGGCGGCTGGGCGACCGGGTGCGCGGGGCGCGGGTGCTGGATCTCTTTGCCGGGAGCGGCGCGCTGGGGCTGGAGGCCTTGTCGCGCGGGGCCGCGCAGGTGACCTTCGTCGAGACCGGGGCGCCGGCGCGGGCGTTGATCCGCGAGAATGTCGCGAAGATGCGGGCGATGGGGGCGACGCGGCTCTTTCGCCGCGATGCGACCGATCTGGGGCCGAACCGGGGGGCGGGTTTCGACCTTGTTTTCATGGATCCGCCCTATGGCCAGCGGCTGGGCGAGGCGGCCTTGGCGTCGGCACGGGCGGGGGGGTGGCTGGCGCCCGGGGCGCTGATCGTCTGGGAGGAAGCCGCGCCGCAGCTGCCGCCCGAGGGGTTCGTGCCACTCGATCAACGGCGCTACGGGGCGGCGCATGTCACGCTTCTGGAACACGCCGGCTGAGACCCGTCGGATGCGCGGATTTCCTGGTTGATGAAAGCTTTACGGGGCGCGCGGGGGGGGCTGGGCGCAGAGAGCGGGCAAGGGCGCGGATGGCCTTTGTTTGCTGGGATTTTGCCTGCCTGAACGCGTATGGCAAACGTATGGCAAGCGTATGGCAAACGTATGGCAAACGTATGGCAGACGCATGACTCGCGTATGGCGGCGTGGCGGCATCTCGGCCGGTTGAGGCGTGTCGGAACGGCCGTGCGCCGGCGACGCAGGATAGGGCGGGACGAGGATAGGGCGGGGCG
>CAZKSE010000471.1:0-1556 GCA_964555305.1 uncultured Rhodobacter sp.
GGCCGGCGGCGCGGGCGTAGTAGGTGCCCATCGTGCCTTGCAGTTCCGGAAATTCGCCGACCATCGCCGATTGCAGGTCGGCCTTGGCGATGCGGGCGGCGAGCGCGGCGTCGTCGGGGTCGGCGCCGACGAGGGGGGCGATTTCGCGCGCCAGCGCCTCGATCCGGGCGATGCGGTCGGCCTGGCTGCCCAGCTTGTTGTGGAAGGTCACATTGGCCAGACCCGCGGCCATGCCTTCCAGTCCTTTCTCAGCAATCAGTCGCAAGTCATTCTGCCAGAAGAATTTTGCGTCAGACAGGCGCGCAGCCAGGACCTTCTGGTTGCCGGCGAGGATGGTGGCGCCGTGATCCGCCGTCTCGCGGTTGGCGACGGTGACGAAATGGGTGATCTGGTCGCGTTTGGGGTCGCGCAGCGACAAAAACTTCTGATGCTCGCGCATCGAGGTCTGCAGCACCTCGGGCGGCAGGTCCAGGAAATCCGCACCGATCTGCCCGACCAGCACCACGGGCCATTCGACCAGTCCCGCGATCTCGGCCAGAAGCGCGCGATCCTCCACCAGTTCCAGCCCCAGGGCGAAGGCGCGGTTCTGCACCTCGTGCAGGATCGCCTCGGCCCGCGCCTCGGTCGAGAGGAGGACATGCGCGCCCTTCAGCTTCGCCTCGTAATCCTCGAAACTCGTGACGTAAAATGGCGCAGGCGCCATGAAGCGGTGGCCCTGCGTGCGGTCGCCCGCTTGGATGCCATCGACATTGAGCGGCACCACTTCGGCGCCCGCCTCGGTGGTCAGGATGCAGAGGATGGAATGCAGCGGCCGCACCCAGCGCAGGCTGCCCGTGCCCCAGCGCATCGACTTCGGCCAGGGGAAATTCCGGATCGCGTGTTCCAGCACCTCGGCCAGGATCGCCGCGGCGGGGCGGCCGGGCCGTTCGATCCGGGCAAGGTAGAAGGCGCCCTTCCTGTCTTCCTGCGTGCTCAGCTGCTCTGGCGTCAGGCCGGTCGCGCGCAGGAAGCCGTCGATGGCCTTTTGCGGGGCATCGGTCTTGGGGCCCTTGCGTTCTTCGGTCAGCGTCGGGCTTTGCGCGCTCAGCCCTTCGATGGCCAGCGCCAGCCGGCGCGGCGTGGCGAAGCCGCGGGCATGGGCATAGGTCAGGCCGGCCTCGACCAGCCCATCGGTCACGAGGCGTTTGAGATCCTCGGCGGCGCGGGCCTGCATCCGGGCGGGGATTTCCTCGGAGAAGAGTTCGATCAGGGCATCGGGCATGGGGGGCTTCCGGTCAGCTTTCAGGTGCGGGCGGGCAGCCCGGCGGCAGGTCGCGGCCGTCGAAATGGGCGCGTCCGCAGGCGTTGATCTGGTTCCACAGATAGGCGCGGCCATCGGGGTAGACGGCCATGACGCGGTCGAAGCCCCAGACGAAATCGGCCTCGACCAGATAGGCGCTGGCGCGGCCCTGCGACAGGTCGCGGTCGATGGCGGGGGCATCGAAGCAGCGAAACCAGCGCGGGGCGTTCAGGGGCGTGGGGTCGGGGTAGTCGATCAGCCCCTCTGCCGCGTGCAG
>CAZKSE010000472.1:0-1542 GCA_964555305.1 uncultured Rhodobacter sp.
CGCTGGGGGCGGAGCAGCCGCTCCTGAACTCCGAGCTTCTCGGCTACGGCCGCGATCCGCTGGCGCCGATCAAGGACGCGCTCACGGCCGATGGCGATGTCGTCGTGCCCATCGACGCCAATGCCTTCGGCTTCTGGCTGAAGGGGGCCTTGGGCGCGCCGGCGACCACCGGCACCGGACCAGGGCCCTTCACGCATGAGTTCCGCTCGGGCGGCTGGGTGCTCCCCTCGATGGCCATCGAGGTCGCCATGCCCGAAGTGCCGCGCTTTGCCATGTACGCAGGCTGCGTCGTCGACCAGCTGTCGTTCCAGATGCAGCGGGCGGGGCTGCTGACGGCGACCGCCCGGCTGGTCGCGCAGGGCGAGGCGCTGGCCGCGACCACCGGAGCGGGCACGCCCCCTGCACTCGACCTGCTGCGTTTCGGCCATTTCAACGGCACGGTGACGCGCAACGGCACAGCGCTGGGCAACCTGGTCACCGCAGAGGTGACCTATGCCAACAATCTCGACCGGATCGAGACGATCCGCGCCGATGGCCGCATCGACGGGGCCGATCCCGGCATGGCCGCGCTGACCGGCCGCATGGAGGTGCGCTTCGCCGATCAGGTGCTGGCGAACCAGGCCATCGCCGGGGATCCGTGCGAGATCGAGTTCGGCTGGGTGCTGCCTTCGGGCGAGAGCCTGACCTTCGCCATCCACGCCGTCTACCTGCCGCGCCCGCGCATCGAGGTGCCAGGGCCGCAGGGCATCCAGGCCACCTTCGACTGGCAGGCAGCGGTCGATCCCGCGCTTGGGCGGATGTGCACGGTCACGCTGGTCAACGAGAGGGGAACGTACTGATGCTCACGCTGGACCTGACGAACACACCGCGCTGGCTGGACCTGTTGCCCGGCGTGCGGCTGAAGCTGCGCCCGCTGACCACCGCGCTGATGGTCTCGGCTCGCGCCGATCCCGCGGTCGAGGCGCTACCGCCTGAGGCCACGACCGAGGAACTGGCCCTCGCCATGGCCAAGGCCGTCGCCCGGCGCGCGGTGCTGGAGTGGGAGGGCGTCGGCGATGCCGAGGGCAACCCGGTCGGCGTGACCCCCGAAGGCATCGACGCACTGCTGGAAATCTGGCCTGCCTTCGAGGCCTTTCAGGCGGCCTATGTCGCGAAGGGCCTGCTGCTGGAACAGGAAAAAAACGCCTCATCGCCCTCGCCGACTGGTCCTACGGCGGGGGCGAAGGCTACTGCGCGGCGTGCGCGGGGCCGTGTCCCGACTGCCCCGCAAGGCTGAGCCGTCCACTGACCTTTGAGGGCGCACAGGTCTGGGACCTGGCACAACGCCTCGGCGGCCAGCTGCGCATCCTGCCCGGCGCCGTGATCGGCTGGGACATGGGCGCCGCGCTGGCGCTGGGCCACGCGCTGGGCGTCCCGTCTCTCGCCATGGCCGAATTCCTGCCTCCCCTCGAGGCGGTGATGGTGCGCCGCCTGAACGAAACCCTCGCCGCCGAGCGCGGCTGACCCTTCCACGAGGCAATCCCCATGGCCGAGAAACGTGTC
>CAZKSE010000473.1:0-1540 GCA_964555305.1 uncultured Rhodobacter sp.
GGCGGCGATGTCATAGAGCTGGTGGTCCAGCCCCTGGGCGCGGCGGCGCTCCTGGCCCTCGGCGTCGTGGCGGGCGCACAGGGGATCGAGGCGCGCCTCACTGCCCTGCCGGTCACGGAACGCCCGGTCTCGCGCGTCCAAACCGCGGCCGAGGCGATTGGCAACGCCTATTTCCGCCCCGGCACCCATGCCGCGATTGCCGCCGCGCGCGACCGGACCCGCGCGCTCGACGTGGCAGGCCGGGCCGGGATCGCCGCGCAGATCGATGCGGGCTTCGACGCGATGATCGGCAATGTCGATACCTTCCTCGATGCCTATTACACCCTGCCCGCCGAATACCTGCGCCTGATGGATGCCGGCCTCGGCTGGGCCTCGGGGCAGGGGGCCGAACGGCTGCAACGCCGGCTGGACGGGCGATTGCGCGATGCGCTTGACGCCGAAACCCACCTCGCCCCGGTCCTCGACCGCGTCGCGCAGCTGACCGACGACCTGGCCGAGAGCGATCGCCAGGCCGAGGCGCTGATCGCGGAGCGCCGGCTTTCGGGCGTCAATCCCGGCCTGCTGCGGATCGAGGCCGCATTTGACGATTTCCCGACGCGCCCGGCGCTGCCTTCGGACGGGCTGACGACGACGCTGGAAACCCGCCTCGGCGCCAGCGCGGCCACGGGCGCGGTCGCCGGCTGGATCACGCACCGGATCGTGCGGCGGCTCGCGGCGCGGGGCGTCGTCGGCATGGCCGCGCGCGGCCTTCTCGTCGCGGTCCCACTGGTCGGCGGCGTGGCCGCGATCGGCGCCGACCAGGCCATGCTGATCGCCGAGGAATACCACAACCGCGACGCGTTCCGCGCCCGGATCGTTGCCGCCCTCGAGGCCCAGCGCGCCGAACTGCGCCGCCTGCTCGACTGACTGCCGGCGCCTTCGCGTCCCGCTCCGTGACCATCCCCGTGACCATCCCCTCGACCATCCGTCACCGGATCGTTTCCCCACCGCGCGCTTCTGCCATACGCTTGCCATACGCTTGCCATACGCTTGCCATACGCCTGCCATACGCTTGCCATACGCCTGCCAGCACCCCGAAACCGCCTCGCCGGTCGCGCATGGCGCCTGACTCATCCGGTCCCCGAAACCTCTTTCGGGGAGTGGCGCGCCCCCCCGGCGCCCGCTATAACCCGCCCGCAACAGGCAAGCGGCGGACCCTGCATGACGCTCCATTTCGTGAACGCACGGCTGATCGACCCCGAGGCACAGACCGACGCGCCGGGCACCCTGACGGTTCGGGACGGTCGCATCAGCGCACGCGACGCCGAGCCGCCGGAGGGCGCGGAAGTCATTGACTGTGCAGGAAAATGCCTGGCTCCCGGCCTTGTCGACTGGGGCGTTCAGGTGGGCGAGCCGGGTGCCCGCCACAAGGAAAGCTTCCGCTCGGCGGGGCAGGCGGCAGCGGCGGGTGGCGTGACCACCTTCATCACCCGCCCTGATACCAACCCGGCCATCGACACCCCTGAAGCGCTGGAATTCCTGCGCCGCCGCGCCAGCGACG
>CAZKSE010000474.1:0-1538 GCA_964555305.1 uncultured Rhodobacter sp.
TTGGTCCGTCGTGAAGCCGAGCTTCACAGCCGTTCCGTGGCCGGCCAGATTACCCACTGGCTCAAGATCGGCCGAGCAATCGAGCAATCGGGCATCTACGATCATGCGCGCGTCACCGCGGCCCTGGAAGGGCGGCTTGACACGACCCAGCTGCGTGAGGAGGAGGAGGCCGCCTGGCTCGACGCCTTCACCCGGAAGATGGGGCAACCCTCCGAGGCTGAAGTGGCCTTCCACGCTGGCCGCCAGGCCCTTGGCCGAGGCGTCGGGCTCGATGCCGGCGGCAACCTCATTTACGCCAAGGATGATGCCGCCGCATGAGGCCCAGCCTGGTCCTGCTTGCCGGGCCGAATGGTGCCGGCAAGTCCACCCTCTACCAGACCCGCGTGGCGCCCAGCTTCGCGGGTTCCTTCATCAATGCCGATCTCATCCAGCGTGACGAACTGCGCGATCCGTCGATGGAGGCCTCCTACGAGGCCGCCCGGATCGCCGACAGGCGCCGCGAGGAAATGTTGCTGGCGGGTACGAGCTTTGCCACGGAGACGGTCTTCTCTCATCCCTCCAAGCTCGGGATCATCGAGAGCGCCCGGTCGCACGGATACCTCGTCGTGGTCCTGCATGTCGGCGTTGACAGCCCGGACCTCTCCGTCGAACGCGTGCGCGGCCGCGCCGAGGAAGGGGGCCACGACGTTCCCGAAGAGAAGATCCGCACGCGATACGGGCGAAGCCAGCCGCTCATTCGCAAGGCGGTATTGAGCGCTGACAGCGGAATGGTGTTCGACAACTCCCGGCTCAATACGCCGCCGCGACAAATGCTGGTCTTTGCACGCGGCCGCCTGGTCCAGGTAGCGCCGACGCTGCCGCGCTGGATTCTCGGCATCTACGCACCTGACCTCACGATCTGAACTCGCACCGCCGGGACAGCCGGGCGCGAGGGGGTGCGGTCATTTCCAAACGGTGGCGCCTTCCTACAGCGCGGCGTCCTTGTCAGCAGTCCGAGGCCGCCCCGGCAGGGGCGGCCTTTCTGTTTCAGCTCAACGTCCTGAGAGGGATCAGGCGGCGGATTCGTTGATCTCGCTCTCGGCGATCTCGGTCATCGTCCGGTCGCCGGAATAGGCGGCGTCCAGCATCTCCTTCAGGGTGCGGGCTTCGTCCTTCAGGCCCAACTGTTCGGCGAAGGCCAACGCGCAGCCGTAGCCCGCGATCGCGTAATGGGCCATGCGCTGGTACTGGGTGATGATCATCGCATCGCGCGCGGCGTCCGAGCCGAAGTCTTCCTTCAGCGCATGGGCGCGAGCCTCGCGCACGAGGCCTTCCATCCCCTTGCAATGCTCGTCATGGGGATCCTCGCCATGCGCCCGGATCATCGCCTTCAGCTTGTCGCAGCCGTCCTCGATTCCTTCCGCACCGCGCTCGAGTGCCGCGCGCAGCTTTTCGCTTTTCGCGGCCTTCGCCAGCGCGCTGGTGATCTCCTTCGCTTGCCGGTTGGCGCTGCAGAGGTCCTGCAACTGGTCGATATAGACGTCCTTGAGATTGTCCAT
>CAZKSE010000475.1:0-1506 GCA_964555305.1 uncultured Rhodobacter sp.
CGATTTCCCTGTTCGGTGCCACACACCCCGGCCTCACCGGTGCCTGGGGCGCGCGGCAAGTTCATCTGGCCTCCGATTTCCCCTGCGCTCCCTGCCTCAAGAAACAGTGCGCCTACGAGCCCAACCAACGCGACCGGTCGCAGTTCGACCTGGTCGCCGAGCAGCCCCTGTGCTTCACCCGTCTCGGCCCGGAACGGGTGTGGGAGCAGCTCACAAGCATGCTACAAAGCTAGGTCTGACCCCATGCAACTCGCTGACCCCATGCAACTCGCTTTCTGCCTTTACAAATACTTCCCCTACGGCGGCCTGCAGCGCGACTTTCTGCGCATTGCCAAAGTGTGTCAGCACCGAGGCCATGTGATCCGCGTCTACACCCTCGAATGGGAGGGCGAGGTGCCGGACGGTTTCGAACTGGTCATGGTGCCGGTCAGCGGCGTGTCCAACATAAAGCGCTATCAACGATTCACCGACTGGGTTTCCACCGATCTCAAACGCCGCCCGGCGGATCGGGTCGTTGGATTCAACAAGATGCCGGGGCTCGATGTTTACTACGCGGCCGATCCCTGCTTCGAAGAAAAATCGCGCACGCTGCGCAAACCCTGGTATCGCCTGAGCGCGCGCTACCGGCATTTCTCGGCTTATGAGCGGGCGGTGTTCGGGCCCGGCGGGAAAACGCGCATCATGAGCATCTCGTCAGTACAGCGCGACCTCTTCATCAAGTACTACGGCACGCCGAAGGGGCGCTTTCACGACATGCCGCCGGGCATTGCACCCGACCGCCGCGCGCCGGACAATGCCGCCGAGGTTCGCCTCGACCTCAGGCAGGAATTCGGCGTTGGGGAAGACGACTTCCTGCTGGTGCAGATCGGCTCCGATTTCCCGAGAAAAGGGCTGGATCGCAGCATTCAAGCGCTGGCAGCGCTGCCCCCCGAGCTTCGCGCGGTCACACGTCTCATCGCACTAGGGGCCGACGACGCCCGGCCCTTCCTAAGCCAGGCGGACCGTCTCGGCATCGGCGGACAAGTCATAATCCCCGGCCCGCGGGACGATGTTCCCCGATTCCTGCTCGGCGCCGACATCCTGATGCACCCGGCCCGCCACGAGAACACCGGCACTGTGTTGCTAGAGGCAGTGGCGGCCGGCCTGCCCGTACTGGCCAGCGCAGCCTGTGGTTACGCACACCACATCCTCAGCGCGCGGGCGGGGCAAGTCGTGCCGGAACCCTTCTCACAGCCCGATCTGGACCGCGCGCTCGCCGACATGCTTGGCCATCGCGCCGAACTGGACGGGATGCGCCGGAACGCACTCGCCTACGCCGACTCCACCGACCTCTACAGTCTGCCCGAACGCGCCGCCGACATCATCCTCGACGCCGCTTCCGCGCCGACAGCGCCATCACGCTGAGCCCTGACCCGATGCGCTTCCCCGGCCAGATCCTCGAAACCGTGCTCCGCGAACCCTTCTCCCGGCTGTGGACCGAAGATAACGCCTTCGACCGCGCTCGGA
>CAZKSE010000476.1:0-1501 GCA_964555305.1 uncultured Rhodobacter sp.
CCGGGCCGGCGACCGGCCCTGGACCCGGCGGCCCTAGACCCGGCGGCGCTGGACCCGGCGGCGCTGAGGCGGGCGCGCGTCCGCTGGCGCAGGCTCAGGCAAGTGCCTGCGTCTGAACGAGAAACGGAAGAATTTGCCCCAGCCAAAAGCTTGTTGCGCGGCGCCGGACGCTGCAGGCCGCATCGACGCAACAAACATTTCGTTGCGGTTAACGGCGCCGATTTTCTGTTTTTTATCCGTTGCTTGCGAAAGTGTGCAAACTTGCACGCCCCCGCCTTTCCGGCTCAGACGAATTGCTCGCGGATCAGCCGCTCTTCCAGCCCGTGACCGGGATCGAAGAGCAGCCGGTGCCGGATCCCGGGTTCGGAGCGGATATCGACCACCGCGACATCGCGCACCGACTGGGCATCGGCATCCGCCATCACCGGGCGCTTTTCGGGGTTCATCACCTCGAACCGGACCTTGGCGGTCTTCGGCAGCAATGCGCCGCGCCAGCGCCGGGGCCGGAAGGCCGCCATCGCGGTCAGCGCCAGCACATCCGCCCCGATGGGCAGGATCGGCCCATGCGCGGAATAATTGTAGGCCGTCGATCCCGCCGGCGTGGCGACCAGCGCGCCGTCGCAGACCAGCTCCTCCATCCGCACGCGGCCATCGACGGTGATGCGCAGCCGCGCCGCCTGCGGCCCCTGCCGCAGAAGCGAGACCTCGTTGATCGCCAGGGCCTCGTGCACGGTGCCGGCCACGGTGGTCGCGCGCATGAAGAGCGGGTTCAGCACCTCCTCCTGCGCGGCGGCCAGACGTTCGCGCAGATTTCCCTCGGCAAAGGCGTTCATCAGGAAGCCCACGGTGCCGCGGTTCATCCCGTAGACCGGCACATCCAGCGCCTGCGTCGCGTGCAATGTCTCCAGCATGAACCCGTCGCCCCCCAGCGCGACAATCACGCCCGCCCGTCCCACGGGCACGTCTCCATAGCGCGCCGCCAGCCGCGCCCGCGCGTCCTGCGCGACATCGGTGCGGCTGGCCACGAAGGCAATCGCCTGCCGGTCACCGACATGACTGCCGGTATGGCCCGGCCGATCGCCGCCTGTTTCGGTCACTTTCACGGATCCCCCCTGCCTGCGCGCCCATCATGCCCCTGCGGCGGGCAAACACAAGCACCACCCGGCAGATCCGCGCGCCAGTTAAGTGCGCCAGTTCGGTGCGCCAGTTCGCTGCCGCACCGCCATGCGGCGGATTCGACGCTTTCCGCTGGGGCATCATTGCGCTAGATAGCCGCCAACCCATTCTCGGCGCGGGAGAGCGACATGAATATCCAGGACACCGTACGCGACACCGGATTCTTCTCGGAATCGCTGGAGACGCGGGATGCGGAACTTTTCGATGCGATCCGCAAGGAACTGGGGCGTCAGCGCGACGAGATCGAGCTGATCGCCTCGGAGAACATCGTCAGCCGCGCCGTGATGGAGGCGCAGGGCTCGGTGATGACCAACAAATACGCCGA